>CAYLHR010000036.1:0-3423 GCA_964383335.1 uncultured Lachnospiraceae bacterium | reverse complement strand
CAGCTCATGGGAGACATTGTTGAGAAATTCCTTCCGGACCTCGTCCATCTTCGTCTTCCGCTCGTTGTCCCTCGTGAGCTCGAGATTTGCCGCCTTGAGCTCCGACACCGCCTTCTCCAGGCGGTCGCTCATCCGGTTGAAACTGTCCCCCAGCTCCCCGATCTCATTGCGGCTGTCTCCCGTGTACCTGGCGTCAAATTCCAGATTCGCCATTCTCTTCGAGAGGGCGTTCAGCTGTGCGATCGGCTCGGTATACCGCTTCATAACGAGATGGATCAGGATGACGCTTAAGGCCGTCACGGCCGCCGCGATCAGCACAAAAAACTGTATGGTCATATGCGCCGCCGACTCGAGCGACTGAAGCGGTGTCTGAAGCAGGCACCAGTCGCCGTTCTTCAGCTGTCCCCACATCTCCAGGTAGTTCGTGTGGATTCTCTCCTCCGACGTCTCCTGAAGGGTGTAGTCCGTCTTCTCCTCTATGATATTGATGTCATCAAAATAAAAGCCGGAGAAGAAGCCGAACATCCTGGTCGCATTCCCTTCGGCATTCCGGCTTGTCGACGAGCGGAGCTGAAAATCCTCGTCCGTGAGCGTTATATTAATATTGTCGTGTTCCGATATCTCCCGCATCTCATCCGTCAGGTTGAGATTGCTCTCCGCCATCGCGTCAAGCTTGGCCCATGTGCTTCTCAGCTTGCGGATCTTTCTCTGTCTGTAGAATGCCTCCAGCCCGAAAAAGCTGGCGAACCAGATCATGAGCAGCATCAAAAGGACGATGCCGATCAGAATGAGAGAAAGCTCCGTCTGCATGGACCGCCGCCCGGGCCGTTTCGCGCGGAGTCTGTTCCGTATATTCCCCATATCAGCTGCCAAACCGTTCCGCTGCGGAATCAGGCCTCCCCTGTCGGGTCAAACTTGTAGCCCATTCCCCAGATTGTCTTTATATAGGATCCCTTTCCGCCCATTTTGCTGCGGAGCTTCTTTACGTGGGTGTCGATCGTTCTCGCGTCCCCGTAGTAATCATAGTTCCATACCGCGTTCAGGATCTTTTCTCTCGAAAGCGCGATGCCCCTGTTCTCCACAAAATAGGTCAGGAGCTCGAATTCCTTAAAGGAGAGCTCGATCGGCTGTCCGTCCACCGTGACCTGATGTGCCGATTTGTCGATGCGGATGCCGGCCGACTCCAGCACCTGATCCGCTTCCCCGGCCCCGGACCTGCGGAGCACGGCGTCCACTCTCGCGACGAGGATTCTGGGAGAGAAGGGCTTTGAAATATAATCGTCCACACCCAGCTTGAATCCGAGCAGCTCGTCCCGCTCGTCGCTCCGGGCGGTGAGCATGATCACCGGAACTTTCGAGTACTGCCGTATCTCACGCAGCACCTGCCAGCCGTCCATGCGGGGCATCATCACATCAAGAATGACCAGCGAAATATTCCTGTCCCTGAAGAACAGGTCCACCGCCTCCTCCCCGTCAGCCGCCTCTGCGACCTGATATCCCTGCTTTTCCAGAAAGTCCCTCACAAGTTTTCTCATACGGGACTCATCGTCCACGACGAGAATTCTGATATTGTCCATCTTCATATCCTCCGCGTAATCAGTAATCTCTCTTCCGCATCTGCTTCAGATAAAACTCCCCGCCTTCAATAATGAGAGCGGTGAGTCTGCCTCCGAAGACGCAGCCGGTGTCGATAATCATAAACCCGCGGTCCGGAAGCGGAAGGCGTGTATCATATTTGAGAACGAGATGCGTCCCGTCCGGAAGGAACCAGACCGGCTCGTTCATGGGCGTATGCCCACCGATTCCCAGCTTACCCGTATAGGCGCCGTGGGCGACGCTTCTGTCCCACATGAGAACCTCGGGATCATTTTCAGACGGAATCTCCGATTTGAGCCCCGCGTGCACACCGATCCACTGCTCCGTCTCATAGTAGAGCGGAGCCGCCTCGATAAAAGCGGCGGGCTCGGAAAGAAGCATGCCGTGCGCCTCAAAGGACTCCGCGGTCCGGACGCCCCCGTTGTAGGCCCATACGGACATGGCGCTGCGGTCCCTCACAAAATCGAGAAGGAACTGGTCGTGATTGCCCCGCACAAAAATGAACCGCTCCCCCATCTCAGCCTTCAGCTTCCTGACAGAGCGGAAAACCTCATACGAATGATGCCCGCGGTCAAAAAGATCCCCGAGAATCACCAGCCGGTCTTCACTTCGATTTAGCCCGGCGATCCGAAGAAGCGCCTGAAACTCCAGACTGCACCCGTGGATATCCGAGATGATCACCGTCTTCATAGACTCCATTATAACAAAAGACAGCGGTTCTGTGCCACTGTCTTTGATTCGACCTGTTTAACGCGATATTCTGTCCGCTCCGAATTAAAGCGGAGGGAGCCGGTATGTCCCGACAAGGCGCGCCGTCCCGTACAGCCACGTCTCGCCACGCTGCGGATCACTAGTGACGCGGAGCGTGCCTCCGGGCTCCCGAAAGCTGCGATCCCCGCATCTTCCTTCCGCGGCGGAAAGATACATCCCGCATGCCGAGCTCCCGCTGGCACAGGAATTCTCCCAGAACACCGTGCCGCTGCCGGGAATATAGACAAGAGGCGTGAGAGACAGCGCGTCCCCCTCCTCTTCCAGGAACATGAGACCGAGCCCGTCCGCGCCGAGTTCCCCGCAGAAGGAGCGGACCGCCGTCTCCGCTTCGGCCGGGTGCTCTTTCAGATCAAAAAAAGGAGAGGAGGGTTCAATCACGATATGCGATATGCCTTCCATCTCCACGACGGGCAGGCTGCCACTCTTCCCGCCGTATCTGAGTCCGCGCATCGAAATGCTGACCGCCGGCGGCATGAGCACTCCCGCGAAAAAGCAGTTCCGGTCGGATCCGCTCTGCTTAAGACGCACCTCCACCGGCGACGACACACCTGAAACAAGAAGGCGGAGCTCGGTACCGCCGTCTGCCTGTTCCCGGCCGGCAGAAGGTGTGTTCCCCCGCTCCCGGGCGCGGATAAGGGCCAGTGCGGCGGCGCTCATGGACGCATTTCCGCAGAACTCGCCTCCGGCCATGAAAAGCTCGGCGCCGCAGGAGGGATTCCGGGATCCGGCACGGAAAAAGCCGACCTGTTCAACCTCCGGGAACCGCCTCATCACAGCCGCAGCGGTCTCCTGCCTCAGATGCTCCGGACAGTTCTCGACAAGCGCGGTGATATTGCCGGTCGGATCCAGGATGCTGCAGATGAGCTCCCCCTTCTCCGTCCCCTTCATCGGCCGCCCCGTCATCTCTCAAATACGCGGAGAAACTGCTTTGTTCTCTCCTCCTTCGGATCCTCAAAGACCTGACGCGGATCTCCCAGCTCTACGATCACGCCGCCGTCCATGAAAAGGACCCGGTTGCTCCCCGCCATGGCGAAGGGCATCTCGTGTGTGACGAGC
>CAYLHR010000035.1:0-16963 GCA_964383335.1 uncultured Lachnospiraceae bacterium | reverse complement strand
AGAGAACGGACTTTGACGTGGAGATGATGCGGGAGACGGGCGTCTGCTCGGGGATCGAGAACTACTCCAGGCATCTGACGGGGAGGGCGGAGGGACAGCCGCCCTACACGCTGATTGACTATTTCAACAATGATTTTCTGATTATTATCGATGAGTCCCACAAGACGCTGCCCCAGATCGGAGCGATGTACAACGGGGACAGGAGCAGAAAGACGACGCTTGTGGATTACGGCTTCCGCCTGCCGAGTGCGCTCGACAACCGGCCGCTCAATTTCGGGGAATTTGAGGAGCGCGTGGACCAGATCCTGTTCGTCTCCGCGACGCCGGGGGAGTATGAGAAGGAGCATGAGCTGCTCCGCACCGAGCAGGTGATCCGGCCGACCGGTCTGCTCGATCCCAGGGTGGAGGTGCGCCCCGTGGAGGGCCAGATCGACGACCTGGTGGGAGAGGTCAACCGGGAGACGGCGAAGCACAACAAGGTGCTGATCACGACCCTCACCAAGCGGATGGCGGAGGAGCTGACGGACTATCTGAAGGATCTGGGGATCCGCGTCAGATACCTTCACTCGGATATCGATACCCTGGAGCGGACGCAGATCATCCGCGACATGCGGCTTGACGTGTTTGACGTGCTGGTCGGAATCAATCTCTTAAGAGAGGGACTCGATATTCCGGAGATCACGCTCGTCGTCATCCTGGACGCCGACAAGGAGGGATTTCTCCGCTCGGAGACCTCCCTCATTCAGACCATCGGGCGCGCCGCCCGGAATTCCGAGGGCAGGGTCATCATGTACGCGGATGTGATGACGGATTCAATGAAGAAGGCGATCGGGGAGACGGAGAGAAGACGCGGCATACAGATCGCCTGGAACGAGGAGCACGGCATCACGCCGACCACGATCCGGAAGGCGGTGCGGGATCTCATCTCCACGGCCAAAGAGGTCGCGCGGACGGAGGACAGGCTGGCCAAGGACCCGGAGGACATGGACCGGGACGAGCTTCTTGAGCTCATCGAGAAGGTCGAAAAGCAGATGCGCGCGGCCGCGGCGGAGCTGAATTTCGAGATGGCGGCGGAGCTGCGCGACCGCATGGTCGAGCTGAAGCAGAATCTTGACGACGCGGAGGACGCCGAGCTCCGGATCAGAAAAGCGAACAGAAAGGACGTGCCGGCCGCGTCAGCGAGGCCTTATCGGAAGAGAAGGCATTATAACCGGGGCGGAAAGGCATAAGAGGCTGAAAGATGTCTGATATAACGACAGTAGTTATTCCGAATTATAACGGGGCTGAATATCTTGAGGCCTGTCTTTCGTCGATGCGGCGTCAGACCAGAAAGCCGGATCGCGTGATTGTGGTAGACAACGGGTCCACGGACGGGAGCTGCGCGTTTGTGCGGGAGCATTTTCCGGATATGGAGCTTCTGGCGCTCCCGGAAAATACGGGATTCTGCGGAGCCGTCAACGCCGGCATCCGCGCCTCGGAGGGGGCGGATTACGTCATCCTGCTGAACAATGACACGAAGGCCGACGCGCGCTTCGTGGAGGAGCTGATCCGGGCGATGGAGACGGACAGCCGCATTTTCTCCTGCCAGGCCAAGATGCTCCGCATGTCGGATCCGGACACGATTGACGACGCGGGAGATCTCTACTGCTCGCTCGGCTGGGCCTTCGCCAGGGGGAAGGGAAAGCCGCGCGGACGCTTCGTAAAAGCGGAGGAGATCTTCTTCAGCTGCGCCGGCGCCGCCGCCTACCGGATGTCCCTTCTTGAGGAGACGGGGCTCTTTGACGAGCGCCACTTCGCCTATCTGGAGGACTGTGATATCGGATGGCGGGCCAGAATCCGGGGATACAGGAATGTGCTCATTCCCTCCGCGCGCGTCCTGCACGTGGGCAGCGCGACGAGCGGTTCCGTTTATAACCTGTTCAAGGTGAAAAATACATCCAGGAACAGTATCTACCTGTTCGCGAAAAATATGCACCTGCCCCAGATCCTGCTCAATCTGCCCCTGCTCATCCCCGGCTTTGCGGTAAAGGCGGCCTTCTTCGCCGCAAGAGGCTTCGGTATGACTTATATAAAGGGAATCGGCACGGGATTCCGCATGGGTCTTGAGGCGCGCCGCGAGGGGAGGTGCGTGCCGTATGAGCGGCGGAATCTGCGGCATTACGCGGCGATACAGCTGGAGCTTTGGATCAACACGGTCCGCAGATTTACGGCGCGGTAGAGTACGGTACTTCTAAAAAGTTTTCATGCGCACTCCTGTAAATCTTGCCAAACAACGCAGAATATGTTATGTTTTGCTTTTGTAAGACTTCATAGTTGTGACGATTATGTTCCGCGCGCAACAGATTCCGGGACGGGGTCCGCTGCGGGCGCGGATTTTGTGACAGCCGCCGGCACCATTGTTTCTGTCCGGCGGCAGGTCAGCTTATGAGGAAAGACGAGTGGTTGAGAAAAATCAGACTTATTTCAACCGGCTTCTTGCCCTCCTCGATGCTGTAATTGCGGTTTTCTCTTATCTTCTGGCCTGGTATCTGAAGTTCCGGAGCAGGCTGTTCTCCACGAGCTCCGTGGAGGCGGTGCCGTTCCGGACATATATGAGCGCGCTTTTTCTCATTATACCCATGCTGCTCATTCTCTACTGGGCGCTCGGCCTGTATCATTCCAACCGGATGCGCGGGCGGAGGTCGGAGATCGGAACCGTCATTACGGCGAACCTTTTCGGTTATCTGATCCTGATACTGGTTCTTTTCATGACGCGCCAGCTGGACTGGTCCAGAACGATGCTTCTGGGGTTCACAGTCCTGAACGCGGGCTTTGACATTGTCCTGCGTTTCCTCATCTGGAGCGTCGTCAGGAAAATGCGCCGGGAAGGTCGGTTTGCGCGGAATCTTCTCCTTGTGGGATACAGCCGCGCGGCGGAGGAGTATATTGACAGAGTTCTGATGAATCCCCAGTGGGGACTCAATATCAGAGGCATACTGGACGACCGGATCGAGGCAGGAACCGAGTACAAGGGAATCCGCGTGCTCGGCCGCATCGATAATCTCATGATTATCCTGCCGGAGAATCATCTGGATGAGATCGCGATCACGCTCGGTCTGTCGGAGTACTACCGGCTTGAGAACATCGTTGCGCTCTGCGAGAAATCGGGCGTGCACACGAAGTTCATACCCGACTACAACAATATCATCCCGACGAAACCCTATACGGAGGATATTCTCGGGCTCCCGGTGATCAATATCCGGTACGTGCCTTTAAGCAACGCGTTTCCCGCGATGGTGAAGAGGCTGATGGACATCTTCGGAAGCCTGGTGGCGATTGTGATTTTTTCACCCGTGATGCTGGTCTTCTCGATTCTCATCAAGGTGACTTCACCCGGTCCCCTGATTTACAGGCAGGAGAGAGTCGGGCTTCGCAACAGGCCGTTTCTTATGTATAAGTTCCGCTCCATGGTGGTTCAGGATGACCAGAAGGAGAAGAAGAAATGGACGACCCGGAACGACCCCAGGGTGACCGGAATCGGCCGGTTTATGCGAAAGACGAGTATAGACGAGCTGCCTCAGCTCTTCAATGTTCTGAAGGGTGACATGTCTCTTGTGGGACCCAGGCCCGAGCGGCCGTATTTTGTGGAAAAGTTCCAGGAAGAGATTCCCAGATACATGATCAAGCATCAGGTGAGGCCCGGTATGACGGGCTGGGCCCAGGTCAACGGATACAGGGGCGACACTTCTATCCGGAAAAGGATCGATCACGATCTCTACTATATAGAAAACTGGACACTCGGTTTGGATCTGAAGATCCTCTTTCTCACCTTCTTCCGCGGTTTTATCAACAGGAACGCCTACTGACGCGGCGGGACATGCGGGCAGGCGCGGAATGAGCGAAAAGGAGTATTATGGCAGGATTTAAAAAGAAAAAGAAGAAAAAGGCCAGTCTCGTGATCTTTATTATCGAGCTGATCGTTCTGGTTGCACTCGTGATCGGAATATTTGCCTACGCGAAGCTCAACGAGGGGCTCAATGCAATCGGATCGGGAATGGGCGGAAACGGAAAGTCCGGCACAGTCACGACGGATGAGAACGGCAACCCCGTCACCCACACCGATGCCGGCGTGGATCCGAACGCGGATGCGGACGCGGCTGAGGAGAACGAAGAGGTCGCCAAGAACAAGACCCTGAAGGGATATACGAATATCGCCCTGGTCGGTATTGATACACGTGATATCAACCAGATCGATTACGCGAACAGCGATACGATGATCATCGCCAGCATCAACAATGACACCGGCGCGGTCCGCATGGTGTCCGTGTACCGTGACACCCTTCTTAACATCGGTACGCGTGAGTCCACGACATCCCAGGGAGACGCGGATGAAGAGGGCGGCGAAGAGGAGACGGTGACAGGCGAGCCCTCCGGCGCGGAGGAGGATTTTGAGGACGTTGAGGATTTCGTCGACGACGGCGGATCCGGCGATGACGGCGGATCCGGCGATGACGGCGGTTCCGCGGACTACGAGGAACCCGTCACCTACGACGAAGGCGGCGACGACTCTTCAGGCGGAGAGTCGTCCGGCGGAGATGATTCCTCAGGCGGAGAATCGTCCGGCGGAGATGACTCCTCAGGCGGTGAGACATCCGGCGGAGAAGAGGGCGGAGAGATCGGCGGCCTTGACGGCGGAGATACATTTGAAACCGTTGAGGAGACCGGAAACGACGAAACCCAGACCGGAAATGACAACACGCAGACTGAAAATGATACAACCGAGACCTCGGCCAATACGGACAACACCGACACCGAACCGGAAGAGGTGGAGAACGTAGAGAGAACGGAGACCATCGAGCACAACGCCGTGCCTGAGGACGACGAAGCCGAGTCCGGAAACAGGAGCGAGGACGAGGAGAACAGCCAGGAGAACACGGAGTCACAGGATGAAGAATCCACGTCAAAGAACGATGAGGACGAGGATTCGGAGTCTGAGGACAGCGGGCCCAAGGAATACTCCTACAGTCACGAGAATGAGTACTACAACTACACCGAGGAAGGCGCCGTAAGCGGCGGGGAGACGACTGCGGGCGGACGGTACGACAAGGCGAACGCTGCCTACGCGAACGGAAGCGCGAAGCAGTTCCTCACCATGCTGAACAAGAACCTGGACCTGAACATTCACGACTATGTCGTCGTGGACTTCTCCGCTGTCGCCAAGATGGTGGACGATATCGACGGAATTGACGTGTGGATGACGGATCAGGAGGTCATTCACATGAATAACTACTGCGTTGAGACGTCCAAGGTGACCGGTCTCGACTACACGCCGATTACGCCGGAGGTCATGCCCCGGGAGTATCATCTGAACGGCGTGCAGGCGGTGTCCTACGCCAGAATCCGCTACACGGCCGGCTGGGACATGAAGCGGACGCAGAGACAGAGAGTCGTGATCGAGAAGATCATCGCCAAGGCGAAGAAGGGCGGCCTCAACACGGTCAACGCCATCATCAATGATGTGCTTCCGCTTATGAAGACCTCCTTCTCGAACGCCGAGATCATTCAGATGGCGACGAAGATGTTTGACTATGAGATCGACAAGACATCCGGATTCCCGTTTACGCATCTTGAGAAGAATGTCTATGTCGGCTCCAGAAAGCTTGACGCGATTATTCCTGTTACGCTTGAGCAGAATGTGCAGCAGCTTCATAAATTCCTCTTTGACGAGAAGAATTATGACTGCAGCGCGACAGTGAAGGAATACAGCAATGATATTATTTCCCTGTCCGGACTCAGTGAGAAGAGCCGGGATGTCGCCGAGAAGAACAGCGTGATCGCGAAGTCCGGCGGCGAAGCGGACATTGTCAAGTAACTTCATGCAATTTTTTGAGTACCTTGATAAGCGAGATGTACCATCCCCTGTCAGACGGACAGAAGGGATGGTACATTTTCGCTGTAAAGAAAACGTTTGAATCAGGGGGAATGAACTATGCCAAGGGGAGCCGGTACAGGGCGCGCGTCTGTCGATGTGATTATCCCTACTTATAAGCCGGATGAGACGTTCAGGGATCTGCTGAATGCCCTCCTTCGTCAGAAATATCCGATCCGTCAGATCCTCATCATCAATACGGGCGAGGAATACTGGGACGAATCCTTTATAGAGAATATCGACAACGCCGAGGTGTTTCATATTTCCAAGGCGGAGTTTGACCATGCGGGGACCAGAAATATGGGAGCCGGCTTTTCCGGCGCGGACTATCTGCTCTTCATGACGCAGGACGCCGTGCCCGCGGGCTCCGGCATGGTCGGAAATCTGGTGGCGGAATTCCGGGATCCGTCCGTGAAGGCCGCCTACGCGCGCCAGCTGCCAAAGGGGGACTGCAGGATCGCCGAGGGCTGTGTGCGGACCTACAACTATCCCGCAGAGAGCGAGGTGCGCTCCATCTCGGATCTGCCCGAGTACGGGGTGAAGACCTATTTCTGCTCCAATACCTGCGCCATGTACGAGCGCAGACTGTTCACTGAGCTGGGCGGATTTTCCGCACCCAGCATCTTCAACGAAGATATGATCTACGTGGGACGGATTCTGACGCTCGGCTATTCCGTGGCCTACTGCGCGGAGGCCAGAGTCTACCACTCCCACAACTATACAAATATGCAGCAGTTCCGCAGAAACTTTGACAACGGCGTCTCACAGACCATGCATCCCGAGATATTCCGCCAGATCCGCTCGGAGGGGGAGGGTTTCCGGATGCTTCGCTATGTCGCGGACTCTCTTCTGGAAATGGGCAAGATCCACCTGCTTCCGGGCTTTTTCATTCAGTGTCTGTACCGCTACGCCGGGTTTCAGATGGGGAGAAACTACAGAAAGCTGTCACCCTCCATGGTGCGCAGATGCAGCATGAATCCCGACTTCTGGAAGCAGTTCCGGTCGCGGGCCGAATAAAGCGGGAGATATCACAGAGTGGTCACATTTTCCGCTTATTCTGAAGTGTAGAAGATTCGGAGAGGTGGTTGAGTATAATGGAAGATTTCAGAAATGATACGGATGATCTGAACGAGGGGGCGGTGACGCCTGAAGTGCCGGTACAGCCGGAGAATTCTGTGACACCGGGGGTACCGGTGCAGCCGGAGGCTCCCGTGACACCGGAGGTGCCGGAGCGGCCTGAGGCTCCCGTGACAGCCGGAGCGCCGGTACGGCCGCCGGTTTCGGAACCCGCGCAGGGCTATGGACAGCCGTCCGGTTCCGGCGCACAGCAGGGCTATGGTCAGCCGTCCGGTTCCGGCGCGCAGCAGGGCTATGGTCAGCCGTCCGGTTCCGCTGCACAGCAGGGCTATGGACAGCAGCAGGGCGAGAGACAGCCGTATTCAAGCAAATATGACGCCTACCGCTTCCAGAATTCCTATGAGGACAGGCGCTACGGCACAGCACCCGCGAAACCGGAGAAGAAGGCCGGAAAGAATCACGACACGGCCAAAAAAGTCGGATTTGTGGCGGCGCTGGCGGCAGTGTTCGCCATCGTGTTCGGCCTCGTTCTCACGGGTGTCCTTCTGGTCACGGGCGCGATCGGGGGAAGCAAGGTCGAGACGGCCCCTTCCTCCCAGTCGGAATCGTCTGAGGAAGTGATTCTGGGAAACCGGGACGAGGAGAAGGACGAGGAGCAGGGGACCGGCGAAGAGAAGGATTCCTCCGATGAGACTGAATCCGTGCTGGAGCTTCCTCAGATCGGGAGCGGCACTGAAGACGGAGCCGACGCTTCCGGAGATGCCGCTTCTGTCACAGAGGACGGAGAACTGACAGTTCCGGGTGTGGTGAAGAAGGTGATGCCCTCCATGGTATCCATCACCAACCTGACGGTTCAGGAGTATCAGAATTTCTTCGGCGAAGTGCAGGAGTACGAGGGCGTGAGCGCCGGCAGCGGCATCATCGTCGGTAAGACGGACTCGGATCTCCTGATTGCGACAAATAATCACGTGATCGCCGGTGCGAAGGAGATCACGGTGACGTTTAATGACGAGGAGGCCGTCGCCGGAACGGTCAAGGGTTCAGACGCGGACTATGACCTCGCGATCGTCGCGGTACCTCTCTCGGATATTCCGTCCGCTACGCAGGATGCGATTGCGATCGTGACTATCGGTGATTCCGATTCCCTGAGCGTCGGGGAGGAGGTCATCGCGATCGGAAACGCGCTCGGCTACGGACAGTCGGTCTCACGGGGCATTGTCAGTGCGATCGGCAGGACGGTCACCGACACGGACGGAACCCAGAGAGAGCTGCTTCAGACTGACGCCTCCATCAACCCCGGCAATTCCGGCGGAGCGCTTCTCAATATGAAGGGTGAGCTCATCGGAATCAATGAGGCGAAGTTTGTGGATGAGAGTGTCGAGGGCGTGGGATACGCTATTCCCATGGCCATCGCGGAGCCGATTCTCACCAAGCTGGGAAGCAGGGTCAAGAGGGAACAGGTGAGCGCCGACCAGGCCTCCTACCTCGGCATTACCTGCATGACCATGCCCTCCGCTTACACGAACAGCGGCTATCCGTCCGGTGTCTATGTATCGGAGGTTGTGGAAGGCGGTCCCTGCGACCAGGCCGGGATTAAGGCGGGTGATATCATCACCGCGATGGACGGTATGACCGTCTCGACAAAGGAGGAGCTGATTGACCGGCTGACCTACTACGCGGCGGGCGAGGAGATTGAGCTCTCCGTGAGCCGGATCAATGAGGACAAGACTGCGTTTGAGAAGAACAGACTGACGGTTAAGCTCGGGAAGCGCAGCGAATCCGGTCTCCCCGATCCCGGTACGAACAATGCGCCGGAGACGGAGAGCGGAGACAGCGCAGAGAACGGGGACGGCGCGGAAAGTGACGAACCGCAGGTGCCGGGAGCCGGCCCGGAAGGCGGGCAGAACCCGGGACCGGGCGGAAACTTCGGCGGGAACGGACTCTTCGGAGATGATCTCTTTGATTTCTTTGACAGAGGCTGATCCGGCAGCAGGTATAAGATGATGCGAAGGGAAGCTGCAGCTGCCGCTTCCCTTCGTTCTCTGTGCGGCCGCATTTTATGGAAAGTTTACTTGTGTACGGCATAGGGCGGTTATATAATGGTAAGCGTTTACGAAACGGGAACCGCTCTCATTGTGAGCGCGCAGCGCTGCGGGATGCGGATGCCCGCCTTTTTACTCAGGGTGACAGTGCGGGAATATGAGCGACCAGAAGGATAAAAATCAGAATCAGGATCAGCACGGAAAATACTGCCAGATATGCGGGCGGTATGAGGAGGACTGCGGAAAAATCCTAAGTCTGCCGGGCAATATGAATGTGTGTGAGGACTGTCTTCAAAAAAGCGTCGACGCGATGAAGAACAGCAATCAGTTCCAGTCTCTCTTTGAGAACTTTCCCGGCTTTTCAGTCATGAACGTCACGGATCTCTTCCGGAAACTGGCGGAACAGCCGGCTGAGCCCAAAGAGCCGCTCCCGCAGTTTGAGATGAAAAATCTGCCGGCTCCTCATCAGATCAAGGCGAGGCTGGATCACTATGTCGTGGGGCAGGAGCACGCAAAAAAGGTCATCTCCGTTGCCGTGTATAATCACTATAAGCGGATTGTGGAGGAGGAGCGTGCCAGGAAGCGCGAGGAGGAGGAAAAGGATCTGAAGATCCCGGATCCGAACGTGCCGGATATCATCGAGATCGACAAGTCCAACATTCTCATGATCGGTCCCACCGGGTGCGGCAAGACCTATCTCGTACAGACTTTGGCGAGACTGCTGGACGTCCCGCTCGCGCTCACGGACGCCACCTCCCTCACGGAGGCCGGATATATCGGAGACGACATCGAATCGGTGGTGTCCAAGCTCCTGGCGAATGCCGGCAACGACGTGGAGAGAGCGGAACACGGGATCATTTTTATCGATGAGATCGACAAGCTGGCCAAGAAGCGCAACATGAATCAGAGAGATGTGAGCGGCGAGGCGGTGCAGCAGGGCATGCTGAAGCTGCTCGAGGGGGCGGAGATCGAGGTGCCGGTCGGAGCCTCCAGCAAAAATGCGATGGTCCCCATGAAGAGGATTAACACGAAGAATATCCTCTTTATTGTGGGCGGGGCCTTTCCGGGACTCGAGGATATTATTAAAGAACGGCTTAATCAGCACTCCTCGATCGGTTTCCAGGCGGATCTGAAAGATAAATATGACAGGGAGAAGAACCTCTTTCAGCAGGTGACGACGGAGGATCTGCGCACCTTCGGCATGATTCCGGAATTTCTGGGGCGGCTGCCGATCATCTGCCCGCTTGAGGCCCTCACGGAGGATATGCTGGTCCGGATCCTGTCGGAACCGAAGAACGCGATCCTGAGGCAGTACGAGGCGCTTCTGGCCATGGATGAGGTGCGGCTCGTGTTCGAAGAGGAGGCGCTCCGCTCCATCGCGAAGCGTGCCCTCGACCGGGATACCGGCGCGAGAGCTCTCCGCTCGATCATTGAGGAGTTTATGCTGGATATCATGTATGAGATTCCGAAGGACAGCAATATCGGGGAGGTCGTGATCACGAAGGAATACGTGGAACATACAGGAGGACCCCGCATCGTGATGCGGGGCTGAATGGAGGAAGAACAGGATGGCAGAAGATTTCTTTGGAGAACTCGGAAAATCCCTGACAAGGGCGACACAGAGCGCGGTCGGGAAGACAAGCTCATTTTTTGAATCGACCAAGATCAGCGGCCTGATTGTGTCGGAGGAGAAGGAGATCGACAGCATCTTTCAGGAAATCGGCGAGTCGCTTGTTCGCCGGCTGGAGGAGGGGGATGAGATTCCCTTCACGGAGGATGAGCTGGATCTGATCGAAGAGATCAGGGAACGGACGGAGCGGCTTCTGGATCTGAAGGAGGAGCTCGCCGACGTGAAAGGCATGCGGGTCTGTCCCGTCTGTGCCGAACTGATTTCACCCGAGGTGGCCTTCTGCCCGCACTGCGGAGAGGCTATCGTCCCGGAGGATCAGTGGGGCGGACAGGAGGATGCCGGCACCGGGCAGGATGTCCGGGAAGAGACGGAGATGCCGGCTGAAGAAAGCCGGATGTTGAGCGGGGATGAGACGGAGAATGATCTGTCGGAGGAAGAGAGCGTGATCGCCCTTGACCTTGAGGATGAAGATTCGTCGGATCCTCTGTTTACAACACTGGATGATGTGGAGGAGAAGGACTCAGCGCCGTGAGCAGCGGACGCTGAGTTTTTTATTCTCCCGCACATGGCCGGGGGTGCTGATTCGCGCTCTGTCCGGTTGCGCCGTCTGTGTCTGTTCTGATATAGTTACTTTTTGCAGGACATTTTTCAGCCATGTATCACCGGAAAATGGTTCAACGGGGAGAAGGCAGATGGTTTTTCGAAACGGATATATTTTTTATTCCGGTCAGGCGTCAGGCGGAAATGAGCGGGAGACGCCCTTCTTTCGGGGCGGATTTCTTGTCCGGGACGGGAGAATCGCGGAAGTCTATGATGAAAATAGCTGTCCGGATGAGGGGCTGGACCTGGCGGGCGCCTATGTCATTCCGGGACTCGTGGATATTCACACGCACGGTAATTCGGGATGGGATGTTTCGGACGGTGATCCGGAAGGCCTGCGCGTAATCAGCCGATATCTGGCCGCTCATGGTATCACATCCTATCTGCCGACCACGGTGACGCTTCCGCCCGACCGGTTGGAACGCGTTCTTCGGACCGTGAAAAATGAAGCCGCCCAAAACACCTCCGGCGGCGCCAGGCTCCTCGGCATTCATCTTGAGGGTCCCTATCTGTCCGGAAAGAGGAAGGGCGCCCAGAACGGGGCTTTTCTCCGTCTGCCTCACAGTGAGGATTTTTTTACACTTCAGGATATGAGCGGCGGTCTGATCAAATTGGTGGACCTGGCTCCTGAGACGGAGGGGGCGGGGGCGTTTATTGCGGAGGTGAAGGGGAAGTGCCGCATTTCCGCTTCGCACACGGCAGCTGATTACGAGACGGCGGCTGCGGCCTTTGACGCCGGTATCCGCCATGTGACGCATCTGTTCAACGGGATGAATCCTTTTCATCACAGGGCACCCGGTGTGATCGGGGCGGCTGCCGAGCGGGACGGCGTGACTGCAGAGCTGATCTGCGACGGCCTGCACGTTCATCCCTCCGCCGTGAGGATGGCCTTCCGTCTTTTTCCCGGCAGAATCTGCCTGGTCTCGGACACTCTCAGGTGCTGCGGCATGCCGGACGGGGAGTATGATCTGGGCGGACAGGAAGTCATGTTGAGAGACGGGGCCGCCCGCCTCAGGGACGGTACGCTGGCCGGCGCAGCCTCAAATCTGTATGAGGATCTGAAACGGGCGGTTCGCTTTGGCATTCCCGTCCACGAGGCTGTCCGGGCGGCGACCCTGACACCGGCCGGGGTGATCGGCATGGAGGGGGAGATCGGGAGTCTTGATGCGGGCAAACGGGCCGATTTTCTGGTCTGCGGCCCGGATCTTGAACTGAAACAGGTGTATGTGGGGGGCTGCATTTTACGGAAAAATGCGGCTGAGCGTTAAAAAATGAGTGGACACGGAGAAACAGGCACATGAGTGAAGAAATCTATGTAACCAGGGCATCCATGCCGCCGCTGGAGGATTATGTCGAGGAGATCCGCGGCCTGTTTTCGTCGCGCATGATCACGAATATGGGGGAGAAATATGAGCGGCTGACGGAGGAACTCAGGTCATTTCTGGGTACGGAGCAGCTGGTGCTTCTCGCGAACGGACATATGTCGCTTGAGCTTACGCTTCAGGCGATGAAACTTAAGGGAGAGGTGATCACGACTCCGTTTACCTTCGCGTCTACGACGCACGCGATCGTGCGAAGCGGACTTACGCCGGTTTTCTGTGATATCAGGGAGGACAACTATACGCTGGATCCGGAAAACATTGAGGCGCTGATTACGGAGAATACATCGGCCATTCTTCCCGTGCATGTCTACGGAAATGTCTGTGCCGTAGAGGAAATTGATGCGATCGCCCGAAAACATCATCTGAAGGTGATCTACGACGCGGCGCATTCGTTCGGCGTGTCCTACAGAGGCAGAGGCATCGGAAACTATGGCGACGCTGCGGTGTTCAGCTTTCACGCGACCAAGGTGTTCAATACGGTGGAAGGCGGAGCGGCGGCATTTCGGGATGCGTCTTTCGCCGAGGCTGTGAGCAGGCTCGCGAATTTCGGCATCATCAGCGAGGACGATGTCGTCGCGGCGGGTATGAATGCGAAAATGAATGAATTCCAGGCGGCGATGGGACTCTGCAACCTCAGGCATTTTGAGAGGGACAGGGAGGCGAGGGGCCGGCTGTGGCATCAATACCGGGAAGAACTGGCAGATATTCCGGGAGTCGTGTGTCCGGCACTTCCCGCGGACGCCGTGTATAATTACAGCTATTTTCCGATCCGTATCGTCGGCAGCGAATATGGCGGCAGCCGCGATGACCTGGCCGCGGGGCTGCGCGCGGAGCATATATATCCCAGGCGGTATTTTTATCCTCTGACGAGCGACTATCTTTGCTACCGGGGCGTCCTCTCGCCCGGCGTGACGCCGCGCGCCAGAAGGGCGGCGGAGGAGATTCTGACGCTTCCGCTTTACCCGGATCTGGGGGAGGAGCAGGTGTCACGCATCTGTTCCATCATACGCGGAATGCATCGTTCTGCGAAATGAAACATTAAAAGATTCGGGCAAAAAGAAAGAGATCAAAACCTGTGATAACAAAGGCTTGATCTCTTTTCTTTATGCAGGACGCGGGACTTGAACCCGCACTATGTTGCCATAACAGGCACCTGAAGCCTGCGCGTCTGCCAATTCCGCCAGTCCTGCGAACCGCTGGCTTTCGTCAACGATAGTAATATTACACGTTTTGGAGCCATAAGTCAATTGTTTTTTTTATTTCAGAGACTATTCCGGCTCATTTCAGGAAACAGGCCGGGGAACTGTATCATCTCATCCGAGCAGGACAGACAGCGTCGCAAAAAATGCGGTCATCACGGCGAGAAGCGCCAGCTCCTCCCGCCACCTGTTCTGCAGCAGGCCGACGCACTCGCGCATGAAGGCATTGGGCCAGAACCACCATCTGGTGCGGCTTCCGATGCCCTCCGCCCTGAGCCCCGCGAGGGAGGCCCAGACGCCGCTCCGGAAGACGTGGTAATTGGTCGTGGAGTAGATGACCCGGGGCTGGTCGGAGCCGGCGGGGGTGCGCTCTTCGATCAGCTTTTTTGAAAAGGCCATATTTTCATAGGTGTTCCGTGACCGGTCCTCGCGCAGGATTCTGCTTTCGGGAATGCCTTTCGAGAGAAGGTAGCGGCTCATCGCCTCGGCCTCCGGCATGGTCTCGTCTCCGCCCTTTCCGCCGGACGGGATGAAGATCAGCTCGCGGCCCGTCTCCGCGGCCTGTTTTTCGGCGAATTCAATCGCCCGGTCCACGCGGCCTTTCAGAAGCGGTGTGAGCGTGCCGTCCTTTCGGAAGGAGCAGCCGAGTATGACCGCGTAATCCTTGTCCGGGGCCGGCTCGTGGCGCGCAGCCCGGATGCCGCAGATGACGGAGCCGATCAGCATGCACTCGAAGTAGACGAAGACGGTCGCGTATACGCCCTGCGCGGTGAAGCGAAGATGGCCCTGGAACTCGGGACCGGATGCATTTTGCGTGTAAAGATAGATCGCCGCCGCCTCTCCGAGCACGAGAAGAATGCTGACCAGGATCCCGAGCACGTTCTGAAAGCGTCTCCGCTCGTGGCGCAGCAGCTCGATGTTGCTGACGGTCATGGCCGCCGCGAAGAGAAAGAGGAAGGGCGCCGATATGATGATGTACTGGAAATTTGTCGCGTTGATCGCGCTGTAGACATTGATCATGGGAAATGCAGCCGGATCGGCGAGGTGTCTCACTGCGATGACCAGCAGCATGAATCCCGATGCAAGTGCGAACACCGAAAAGCCAGCGGCGTAGATCGTCACGTAGGAGTAGAACGTTTCCTGATTTGTGGTGAGGAAAAAGCGCAGCATAAGGAAGCCGACGCCCAGGCAGAAGAAGGTGACGGCCAGCAGAACCGCCTTGTCGCCCGTAAATCCGCCGGTCGACCTGTCATAGACGGTCATAAAGGGGCCGACTTCATATCTGTGAGAGGCCATGGGCGCGCCGTTTTTATCGGTCACCTCGAGCGAGGTACTTCCGGGTTTCCTCGGCCGGACGCGGACCTCCATGTAGCGGTCGTGGAGAGATTTGTCCCTGATTTCAAAAATATCATTTTTGTCGGGCGCGACATCGGGGGAGCGGCTCTCGCTGATTCCCTGGTTAAATGTGAAATACGCGGTATAGGTGTTTCGGAGCGACAGCCGGTAAATCAGACAGACGGCAAGAAGCGCGCCGGCCAGCACCGCGATCTGAAGTATCAGCTGCTTAGATTTTCTGTGATCCATAAGTAATGGTCCTGCTTGCGGTGATTTTGTACACTCCTGCGGCGCAGGGATCTGTACTCCCTTATAGTATCATATTCCGTGCGGTTTCTTCCTATAAAAATCTTTGACAAATGCAGCGCATCGGGGCCGGTTTCATGCGAAATTCAGAAAACAGTATCGACAATCAGACAATAAAGAATTATAATATTATTTGTGGATTATACAGGGTGAGCCCGTGAAAATGGGAAAGCAATTCGAAAGGAACAGAGATAATGCCCAGAAAAAAGAAAGCGGAAGCAGCGGCGGCGGAAGCGGTGACAGCAGAGGTAAAGACGGAGAACGCAGCGGCGGAGATCAGTCAGGAGGCTCCGAAAAAGCGGAGAACCCGCGCGAAGAAGGAGGCAGTGCCGACGGTCATCATTGAATCGGTCCTCGGCGGCCAGATCCGCGTGGAGGAAATTCAGGCGAGAGTGAAGGCCGCGATCGGAAAAACCGAGGCGGATCATATTGAGATTTACGTGAAGGCGGAAGAGAACCGGGCCTATTTTATCGCGGGGGATGTATCCGGATCAGTCTTCCTCTGGTAAGTGCAGTTAATGAAAATATGCTGAACAGCGGAGCTCCATCAGAAGAAACGTCGGGGAGAGTTGGCCCCGACTTTTCTTGCCCTTAACGGCAGTTCTGTTTTATAATGAGTTTGATAAAAGTCTGACGGAGAGAGGGTGCCTATGAGACGGATCGAAAGATTACTTGCGGTGTGGGCGATCGGTCTGATACTGATGATCAACGCGGCTGTGCCGGTCTCGGCGAAACCAAACTACGGAAAACTGTACGGAGAACTTCTTCACAGAGAAGAAATTAAAATTGCGTCAGGGCGGACACTGAACGGAAAGAGAGAGTATTATTATCTCAATCCGACTGTATCCGCCGGCTACTACTATAATAAGAAGACAAGGAAGAAAGAAGAGCGGCGGACGCTGAACCCATCGGTCCGCTTTATGCTGCTCGACCTCGACCGGAACGGGACTAAGGAGCTGCTTCTCACGGAGTATTATGAGAATGTGCCGCTCTATGATCTGTTCATTTTCACCATCAAAAAGGGAAAGGTGGTTTATTGTCCTTTCAGAGGCAATGATGACCGCTTCCTGTATCTCAACAGCACAAAAATCCGGTACAGTAAAAAGACAAAGACCATTCTGGACATACGGGTTGACGCGAGCAACTCGTCGGAAGTAAAATCCTCGTCCCGCACCAACAATGTATATGGGATGAAAAGCGGAAAGATCTATAGAGTGCAGGAGCTGTATCATGGCACGGTCAAAAACCGGGGCGTGAAGAAGTCGGATCAACAGTACTCGTATCTATCCGGGAAAAAGAAGGTTGAGCTGGCTTCTTATGCGGAAGGCGGCTATGCGGTGAAGGGGTATGATGCTGGCAGAGACGCTTATTTAAAAGCACTTTCCAAATAGAAAGGCAACCCTGCCGCTGGAAATGGTGGAGGCGGCCAGGATTGACGGTTCCAGTGAATTCAAGATCTTCAATCAGGTTGTCCTGCCGATCAT
>CAYLHR010000034.1:0-17030 GCA_964383335.1 uncultured Lachnospiraceae bacterium | reverse complement strand
CCTGGAACCTGTCGAGCACTTCCTTGCGGCTGTCGAAGTCAAGCTTCGTGTTGGCTTCCTTGAGAAGGCCCGCGAGCTCGTTGTCATCCGGCAGGTGGCAGAGGTTGAAGGAGCCGGTCAGCATCTCAAGGCTCTCGGTCGCGTTCATGGAACCGCCGGATCCGACGATGCCGAAGTCCGTGTTTCCGTTCTTCAGGTCCTCCATGAGCGTCGAGAAGTCGACCTGGCGGATCTCCACATTGAGCCCGATCTTGCTCAGGTCCTCGGCGATGAGGGTCGCGGCGCGCTCGCGTGTCGCGTTGCCGGTCGGGACAGAGAAAATCAGCTTCTGGTCCATGGGGAAATTCTCAGCCTCGAGGATCTTCTTGGCCTCCTCGGGATCATACCAGACCTCGACCTCCGGGTTGAAGTAGGGGTTCACGGAGCAGATCGGCGTGATGATCGCCTCGCCCTCACCCTGCAGCAGCTGATTGACGAGCGTATCGCGGTCGATCGCCATGCTGATGGCCTGTCTCACGGGCTCTGTCAGCAGCTCATTTGTCGTGTTCATGATGAACATCTGATAACCGGTCGTCACGACGGATTCCGTATTGAGGTTGTCCTGCTGCTGAGCAAGAGCCCAGTCATCGAGCGGGATTCCGCCAAGGAGCACGATATCGATCTCATTGTTCATAAGTCCGGCCAGCATGTTGGCGCTGTCGACAACGCGGATGACCAGATGATCGATGTCCGGCTTCGTTCCGAAGTAGTCCTGATTCGCTTCAAACTCGATTCTCTCACCGTCCACGAGGCTCAGGAACTTGAAGGGGCCCGTGCCGACCGGTGACGCCCATGTGGTGGGATTATTGATCTCGTCGGCGGTCAGATTCTCAAAAATGTGGGCCGGTACGACGAAGAGGTGGGACAGGTCATCGAGAACCGTATCCGCAAAAGTCGGCTCCTTGAACTTCACGACCAGCGTCGTCTCGTCCGGAGCTTCCACGGCCAGAGAGTCCTCGGAGGTCTCCGCGCCGGACTCGTCGCAGCCGTCAATGTATTCGAGGAAATAGCGGCTTGTCGCCTGCACCGCGGGATCGGAGTACATCTTGAAGCACTTCACGACATCCTCCGCCGTGAACGGCTCGCCGTCATGCCAGGTGATTCCCTCATGAAGATGGAAGGTGATCTCCGTCGACTCGTCGTTGACCTCCCAGTCAGACGCCAGATCGCCGACGTACTGTCCGTCGCCGTTCATCTTGACAAGCGTGTCATAGACGCAGTTGAAGACGGCCGAATCATAGTGATGCAGCTCGCCCGCCGGGAAAAGGTCCGTCCACGCGCTCGGCATGGCCGCCGTCACGGTCTTCTCACCGCCGGCGCTCTCTTCCGCTGCCGCTTCCTCCGGCGCCGCTTCGGCTGACTCCGGGGCGGCTTCTTCGGCAGCCGTGCTCTCGGCAGCCGTGCTCTCCGCGGCCGCATTTCCGGCGGATCCGCCGCACGCGGCAAGTGACAGCGCGCACACGGCAGCTGTCAGCATGGCGATGACTTTCTTCTGTTTCATAGCTCATTCCTCCTTTTCCCGCTCTCTTCCGAACCGGTAGTTATTGTTTCGGCTGCCGGGGCGCCATGAGCCCCGCAGCCGGTTTTCACGCGGCAGACAAAGCTGCCCGCGCGGAACAACCATATTAAATGTTCACCTTCGGATCCAGCGCGTCGCGAAGTCCGTCTCCGATGAAGTTGATCGCCAGAATCGTGAACAGGATCGCTATGCCGGCCGGCGCCCACATCCAGGGCTTGCCGATCAGCACGGCGACAGACTGCGCTTCGTGAATCATATTGCCCCAGCTCGCCTCCGGGGGCTGAACGCCCATGCCGAGGAAGCTTAAGGAAGATTCCATCAGGATGGACCCGGCCATCTTAAAGGAGGCGCTGACGAGGACCGGGGTCAGTGAATTGGGGAGTATATAGGAGAACAGGATCCGGAGCTTTCCCGCGCCGAGCGCCCTGGCGGCCTCGACGTAGTCCTCCTTCGCCACGGACAGTACCTTGGAGTAGATGACGCGGGAGAATTCCGTCCACCCCAGTATGCCGATAATGACCGACACCGACCACACCGACGGCCCGATCACGGCGACAGCGACCAGGATGAGAACGATAGCCGGAAAGGACATGAAAATATCCGTCGCGCGCATGATCACGGTCTCCGCCGCGCCCCGGAAGTACCCCGCCGCGGCGCCGAGGGGAACGCCGATCACCACGCTCACCAGCGTCGAAAATACGCCGACAAAGAGAGAGACCCTGCCTCCGTAGATGAGCCTTGCGAATACATCCCGCCCCGTCGTATCGGTGCCGAGCATATGGACGGCGTCGGGGGCCGCCCCGAAAGCCGCGCGGTCGGTTGTGTAGGGATCAAGATGAAGGGCGGAGGGCAGAACGAGGATCAGCACGATCTCGACCGCGAGGAATATGAGCGCCCCCGCCGCCAGTTTGTGCTGAAAAAAGCGCTCAGCCGCCTGTTTTCGATAGGATGTAACCTGTGTATCATTCATCATTTATTACTTCAGCCTTATTCTGGGATCCAGCAGTGTGTAGCAGAAATCCGTCACCATATTGGCGATCAGGACGATCAGGGCAATCACGACGGTGGTCCCCATAATCACCGGGTAGTCGCGCAGTGTGATCGCATTCACCATGAGTGTGCCGAGCCCCTGCCATCCGAACACCTGCTCCGTCACCACGGCGCCGCCCATAAGCCCCGGCACCGACATGCTGATCACGGTGAACACCGGTATGAACGCGTTCCGGATCCCGTACCGGGTGATGACCTGCCACTTCGAGAGCCCCTTTGCCCGGGCGGTCCTCACGTAATCCTCCTGCATCACCTCGAGAAGCCCCGCCCGCATCTGGCGGAACCAGTTTCCCATCTGCTGCGTGGACAGAACCAGCATGGGAAGAATCATGTGGCGCATCAGCATGCCGAGCGTCTTCTCGCCCGAGGAGTCATACATGCCGCTTGAGGGCAGGAGCTTCCATTTGACGGAAACAAAATAAATCAGGATCAGCGCGAGGAAAAAGTTGGGCGTGGACATAAAAAGCGCGGAAAAGAAGCTTCCCACATAGTCCCGCACCGAGCGCGGCTTTGACGCGGCAAATACGCCCAAGGGAAGCGCGATCACCGCTGCCAGAAGGACGGATGATCCGGCCAGAAGCGCCGTTGCGCCGATCCGCTCGCGGATCAGGTCCGCCACGGCCCGCCGGGATGAGAAGGAATAGCCCATATCCCCGTGAAGAAGATTCACCAGCCAGTTCCAGTACTGGACGATGACCGGCTTGTCGAGACCTAAGGCGATCCGCTTCCGCTCCAGCTCCGCGGCAGTGATGCGCGGGTCCGCGAGAAAGGCGTCAAGCGGGCTTCCGGGCGCCAGGTTCGCGAGAAAATAGACAAGGATCGTAATCCCGAAAAAAGTCGGGATCATGGTCAGAAGCCGGTTTTGTAAAATATTTCTGCTTTTCATAATCAGCACTCATTCTAACATCGGCACGGCGCGCGCGTAAAGCAGATTTCAAAGGGGTTTTCATGATCTTAGTATATGTCGTCTCCGGCGTGCCGCTTTTATTAAAAAAACGAATGAAAGCAGTGACCGCAGACCCCTTGCCGGGTCTGCGGCCGGTGTCTCATTTATTCCAGTTCAATCGTTGCCGGAGGCTTGGAGGTAATATCATAGAATACGCGGTTCACATGATCGACCTCATTGATGATCCGCGTCATCACGGTCTTCAGGACGCCATAGGGAATCTCCGTCACGTCCGCGGTCATGAAGTCGACCGTGTTGACGGAGCGGAGCGCGACGGCGTAATCATAGGTGCGCTCATCCCCCATCACGCCGACGGAGCGGACGTTCGTGAGCGCCGCGTAGTACTGGTCCGCCGCCCGGTCGAGACCGGCCCGCTTCATCTCCTCGCGGAAGATCGCGTCGGAGTCCTGGACGATCTTCACCTTCTCCTCCGTCACGTCGCCGATGATGCGGATGCCCAGTCCCGGCCCCGGGAAGGGCTGCCGCATGATGAGCTCCTCCGGAATGCCGAGCGAAAGCCCGACAGCCCGCACCTCGTCCTTAAAGAGATCCCGGAGCGGCTCCACGATCTCGCGGAAGTCCACATAATCGGGCAGTCCTCCCACGTTGTGATGGGACTTGATCGTCGCGGACTCCCCGCCAAGACCCGACTCCACGACGTCGGGATAGATGGTGCCCTGAACGAGGTAGTCCACCCTGCCGATCTTCCTGGCCTCCTCCTCGAAGACGCGGATGAACTCCTCCCCTATGATCTTTCTCTTCCGCTCCGGCTCCTGCACCCCCGCGAGCTTCACGTAGAAGCGGTGCTGCGCGTTCACCCGGATAAAGTTGAGATCATAGGCGCCGCCCTCGCCGAATACCTTCTCGACCAGGTCCCCCTCGTCCTTGCGCAAAAGTCCGTGATCGACAAAGACGCAGGTCAGGTTCCTGCCGACCGCTCTGGATAGAATCACCGCCGCGACGGAGGAATCGACGCCTCCGGAGAGCGCGCAGAGCACTTTTCCGTTCCCGATCTTTTCGCGGAGCGCCCGCACCGTCCTCTCGGCGAAATCGTCCATTCTCCAGTCCCCGGAGCAGCCGCATACGTCACGCACAAAGTGCCGCAGCATTTCAAAGCCGTGCTCCGTGTGAAGCACCTCCGGATGAAACTGAATCGCGTAAAGATTTCTGTCGGCGCACTCGGCTGCCGCCGCGGGACAGTTCTTCGTGTGCGCGGTAATCTCAAATCCGTCCGCCACTTTGGAAATATAATCATTGTGGCTCATCCAGCAGACGGTCGGAGACGCAATTCCGGCAAAAAGGGGAGAGGACGGCGCGTCGATCGTCACCTCCGTCTTTCCGTATTCGCGCTCCGGCGCCCGGGTGACCTCGCCGCCCAGCATCTGCATCATAAGCTGGGCCCCGTAGCAGAGTCCCAGGACGGGGATGCCCAGCTCAAAGAGCTCCGGGGAGCAGAGCGCGGCGTCCTCCGTGTAGACGCTGTTCGGTCCGCCGGTCAGTATGATGCCCCGCGGGTTCATCTTTTTCAGCTCCTCAATCGGGGTCCTGTATGAGTAAATCTCACAGTATACGCTGCATTCGCGCACGCGCCGCGCGACCAGCTGGTTGTACTGCCCCCCGAAGTCAATCACCAGAATCAGCTCATGTCCGTTTTTCATCCCTGTTCCTTCTCCGCCGGTATTTCCGCCGCCCGCGCCGTCTCCGTGCGCGCCGGCTCTCCTTTCGCTGCAGGTATCTTATTATACCGTCAGCCGCCATGCAGTGCAAACGATATCTTCCCGCTTCCTTTTTTAAGTTTCAAGCATTTCCCGCCATATTGTGTTATACTTACCTGGTATGGCTCCCGGCCCGCAGACCGCGGAGCCGCAGCTGAATTTGACCTCACAACTTCGCACCCCGGCGGACGGATGCCGGGAAGGGAATTCGTATAAGAGATGGCCAGAGAGAATAACAGGAACCCCCGCCGGAAAGAGCGGGCGCAGAACCCGGATGAGCGCCGCGGGGTGAGAGCCGGAACCGCCGGCCGGGCGGACAGAGCCGGCACCGGAAAGCCCCGCATGAGCGACGAAGAGCGCGAGGAGCTGCGCGCGGAGCGCAGACGGCAGCGCGAGCGGGACATGCGGCGGCATCTCATCATATCCAGTGTGCTCGTCACCCTGATTCTGGCGGCGGCGGTAACCGGGATCGCGATCGTCAGCAGAAACAAAAAGATCAACAACAGCGCAAAGGCGGAGAAGGCCGCGGAGATCGCGGCCGAGGAGGCGGAGATCGCGGCGCGCCGGAACTCCATCGCCGATGCCGAGAAGATGGCGGAGGGCTACGACTACGACGGCGCCATCGCCATGCTGCAGGCTGAGAAGGACTACGACACGGACGGCGAGCTCATCAACGCGATCGCCCGCTTTACGGCCGAAAAATCCACCCTGGAGGCGAAGGACCCCCTGACCGTCCCGCACATCTTCTACCAGTCCCTCATTGTGGACCCCGACCGCATCTTCAGTCCGGGGCATTTCAGCGACGCGATCGTCGGCGCGAACAACGCCTTCATGGCGACCGCCGATGAATTTGACAGCGTCACGCAGCAGATGTATGACCGAGGCTGGGTGCTCGTCCGGATGAGGGATCTCGTCACGGAGACAACAGACAGCGACGGGACGGTCCATTTAAAGAAAAATACGTCGCTTATGCTGCCGGCCGATAAAAAGCCCTATGTGCTTTCGGTCGACGATCTCGCCTACCACCACTCCCTCGAGGGGAAGGGCTTCGCGGACAAACTGGTCGTGACCGGAAGCGGCGAGGTGAAGGCGCAGTATACGGACGCCAACGGCAATGTATCCACGGGAGATTACGACGTCGTCCCCAAGCTGGACGCATTCATAAAGGCCCACCCGGACGCGGCCTACCGGGGCGCGAGAGGCATGCTGGCTCTCAGCGGATACGACGGCGTATTCGGCTACCGGACGGATACCGCCTACAAAACGGGCAAGAAGCTCGACAAGCCGCAGAAAAAGTGGCTGGAGGCGCACCCCGATTTCAACTGGGACAAAGAGGTGCAGGACGCGAAAAAGGTGGCGGACGCCCTCAGGGCGGGCGGATGGGAATTCGCCTGCAACACCTGGGGACACGTCATTGTGAGCGACAAAACCGTCGACGAGCTGAAGACGGATCACGAAAAGTGGAAGAACACCGTCGCCCCGATCGCGGGAGAGACGGATACCATCATCTTCTCCAACGGCGGCGACGTGGGGACGTGGCGGAATTATGACGAGAACGCCAACCCCGCCTACGGCTACTACAAAAGCGAGGGCTATCATTTCTACGGCATCGTGGACAACACCTCGGAATCCTGGATCCAGATTCAGGACGACTACCTGCGGCAGGGCAGAATCGCCGTAAACGGGCTTCAGATGTGGCGCGTCATGTCGGGCACGGCCAAAAAGAACGTGTTTGAGCAGCTGTTCGACATCGAATCCGTCTTCGACAGCAGGCGCCCGACGCCCGTATCCGCCACGGGGAGATAGGCGCCCCGCGAAGGGGCTCTGCGGGGCGCAAAACCGCCTTGCTTAAGTCCCCCAATCATGTTACACTTTCAAGCAGTAAAAACGGACGGAGGAAGTTTAAAGTGCAAACCTGGCAAATTGTGTTACTGGTGATTCTTATCGTCATGCTTGCCGCCCTTGTCGTTCTCTATTTCTTCGGCAGGAGAATGCAGAAAAGACAGGCGGAGCAGCAGGAGCAGCTGGAGGCGGCAAAGCAGCAGGTAACCATGCTGATCATAGACAAGAAGATGCTGCCCGTGAAGGATTCAGGCCTGCCGCAGATGGTGATCGACCAGGTACCGAGACTGATGCGGCGGAGCAAACTCCCGATCGTCCAGGTCAAGGTGGGACCGAGGGTGATGAGGATGATCGCCGATGAGAAGATTTTCGACGATCTGCCCGTCAAGAAGGAAGTAAAGGCGACCGTATCGGGCATCTACATCACGGACGTGAAGGGCCTTCACGGAAAAATCGAGCCGAAGCAGGAGAAAAAGAAAGGGTTCCGTCAGAGACTTCTCGCCATGAGGGACCGGGCCTCCGCGTCGGCGGCCGGAACCGGGAACACGAAAAAGAAATCAAAAGGCGCGTAAAAAATCAGGAGCTCAGATGAGCTCCTGATTTTTTCTGACCATTTCCGTGAGGACGCCGCAGAAATATACGTCGATCTGCTTCTGCTCTTCCCGTGTCAGATCCCTGTAGAGAACGGGATCCCCAAATTCGACAACGACCTTCGCGCGCCTGAGTTTCGGAAAATGTCTCTCCAGAATCTCCGCCGTGTTGTTGAAGGACACCGGGACAATTCTGCATCCCGTCCGCTGGGCGATCTTGAAGCTGCCCCTGTGGAAATCCATGAGCGGCAGCTCCGGCCCTTTGTTTCTCGTTCCCTCCGGGAAGATGAAAATCGAGCGCGCGTCATCCTTCACATAGCTGATCGCCGTCTTAATCGTCTCGAGTCCCTGCCTGATATCCTCCCTGTCGAGAAACAGGCAGTGCAGGAACATCATATTGAGATTAAGAAGGGGCACCTTCTTCAGATTGTCCTTCGCGACGAATCCGGTGATGCCGGGCACCCGGCTGTAGCCGATCACGATATCAAAAAAGCTCTGGTGGTTTCCGACATAAAGCACCGGCTCATCCCCCGGAATCTTTTCCGCTCCGAGAACCGTCACATCTGTCCCCGCAATCGCGGTCACCACGCGGAACGCCCGCTGCACGATCCGCAGCATGATCAGCTCCGCCGTCTTCGGCTTCACTCTTCCGACGAGATACAGGACCAGCATGAGCGGAAGAGACACAATCAGATAAATCACGACAAAGAGAACCGCCGCGGCTGTTCTTAGCATAAACCCTCCTTTCCCGTCCCGGGACGCGCTGTGCGCGGCCCGCGCGGACGTTATCATTATAGCATTGAAACGCGTTTTAGCAAGATATCGCATTTCCGTTCAAATCACCCGGGGGCACTTGCGAAGCAGCGCTCCGGATATTATAATTCATTTGTATACAAAAAACAAAATCAATACAATTTCCAAACGGAGCGGCCTATGTATCTGCGTGCCAACGCAAAAATCAATCTTGCGCTCGATGTACTCGGCAGACGTGAGAACGGCTATCACGACGTCCGCATGATCATGCAGACCGTCGGCATGTATGACCGTCTTAAGATCGAGATCGATGAAAATGAACCGGGAATCCGCCTCACGGCAAATCTCCCCTACATCCCGACGGATGACCACAACCTCGTCGTCAAAGCGGCGAAGCTCCTCATGGAGGAGAAGGGAGTAAAGAGCGGCCTTTCGATCCGCCTCGACAAATTCATCCCCGTGGCCGCGGGACTCGGCGGCGGGAGCTCGGACGCGGCCCAGACCCTCATCGGCGTCAACCGCCTCTTTCATCTGGGTTACACGAAGGAGGAGCTCGCCGTGAAGGGGGCCGCCATCGGAGCGGACGTTCCCTACTGCGTCATGCAGGGAACCGCACTCTCCGAGGGAATCGGGGAAATCCTGACCCCTCTTGCGCCCATGCCCGACTGCAGCATCCTGCTCTGCCGGCCCCAGATCAGCGTGTCGACGCGTGAGATCTACGCCGCGATCGACGCGGAGGAGGTGACGGTTCACCCCGATATCGACCGCATGATCCGCGCCCTCAAAGAGGGAGACCTGCGGACCGTCACGGATCCCGCATGCATGTACAATGTGCTGGAGACCGTCACGGCGGCCAGATATCCGGTCATTTCGGAAATCGAGCAGGTGATGACCGGCTGCGGGGCCCTCCGCTCGGTGATGAGCGGAAGCGGTCCCACCGTATTCGGCGTCTTTGACGACAGGGAGAAGGCGGAACACTGCTGCGGTGTGCTGAAGGCCGCCCGCAGGTCAATGAGAGTCTTCCTCACCTGGCCGGTCTTCTGACATCGAAAGGAGAACATCATGAGTGACAGCCAAAGAGAAATGCGCCCGGAGGACTATATGCCTCTCAGAGAGGTCGTATTCACGACGCTCAGGCACCAGATCCTGAAGGGAGACCTGAAGCCCGGCGAACGCCTCATGGAGATCGCGCTGGCCAATAAGCTGGGTGTTTCCAGAACCCCGATCCGCGAGGCCATCCGGAAGCTGGAGAACGAGGGCCTCGTCGTCATGATTCCCCGCCGCGGAGCCCACGTGGCGGAAATCACCCAGCAGGAGCTGAACGACGTCCTCGAGGTGAGAAAGACCCTTGAGGTTCTCGCGATCAGGCGCGCCATCGAGTACATGACCGTGAAGGATATCCGTGAACTGAGGGCGGCCGAGGAGGCCTTCGCGATTCTCGTGGAGAAAAAAAATGCGGAGCTGATCAGACTCGGAGAGGCGGACGAGCATTTTCACGATATCATCTACCGCGGGACAAACAACCGGAGGCTCATTCAGATTCTCAACAACCTCCGCGAGCAGATGTACCGCTTCAGGGTGGAATACCTGAAGGATCCCGATATCCGCCAGACCCTGGTCAGGGAACACGACGCCATCGTCAGGGCCGTCGAGGAGAGGGATCCCGATGAAGCGGTCAGAATGATGAAGCTCCACATAGACAATCAGTACCGCACGATCAACCGCGCTCTCGATTTCCGCGCGTCGGAGGATGGCTATGACTGGAAATGAAGCGCCGATCGGCGTATTTGACTCGGGCCTCGGCGGACTCACCGTGGCCCGCGAAATCATGCGGAACCTCCCCATGGAACGGATCGTCTATTTCGGCGATACCGCGCGGGTTCCCTACGGAAGCAAGTCCAGAAACACGGTCGAGCGGTACGCGAGACAGATCGTCCGCTTTCTGAAAACCCAGAAGATAAAGGCGATCGTCATCGCCTGCAACACCGCGACGGCCTGGGCCTTCGACGCGGTGAAGGAGGAGGCCGGTGGCCTGCCCGTCATCGGCGTCATCGAGCCCGGCGCCCGCGTGGCCTGCGAGGAATCAAAGAACGGAAAGATCGGTGTCATCGCGACCCAGGCAACCATCCGCAGCCGCGCCTACCCGGACGCCATCCGGATGATCCGTCCGGACGCCAGCGTCATCGGAAAGGCCTGCCCGCTTCTCGTCCCCCTCGTGGAGGAGGGCTGGGTGCACGACAAGGTGACGGACGAGGTGATCATGAGATATCTGGATGAGGTGCTGGAGCACCGCATCGACACCCTGATTCTCGGCTGCACGCACTATCCCCTGCTGCGGAGCGAATTCCGGCGCCTGCTCGGAGAGGAAATCCGCCTGGTGAACCCCGCCTATGAGACGGCGCGTGAGCTGGGAAGGCTTCTTGAGGCGCAGGGCCTCACGAACAGCCTTCCCCTTAATCCGGAGGACCCCACGCCCTACCGCTTCTTCGCAAGCGACGAGGCGGAGCGGTTCGCCGCCTTCGCCAACTCGATTCTTCCGATCGACGTGCGCTCCGCGCGCTTTGTCGCGATTGAGGACTACTGAAGATGATGAGGAACTGCCGCGTCACCGTACGGGCATCCGACGGAATCAGCACGGAGGCGCAGGGAACCGCCCGGCGCGTCCTTGACGCTCTGCATATCCTGTATGAAGAAAAAGACGGCGCAGACCCTTCTGCGGCCGCCGAAAAAACGCATCTCGTGATCGGAGATGCGTTCTTTGAGGTGCGCCGCAGCGGCGCCGTTCATTCTGTTATGCGTTTTGAGGAGGGCGTCTCCCGGGAGGTGCTCTATCAGACCCCCTTCGGAACCCTGCCCATGAATCTTGAGACCATCCGGCTTCGCATATCGCGCGCGCCGGATGAGTACCGCCTGGAGGCGGAATACCTGCTCCTTGCCGGCGGGGAGGACCCCCTGCCAAGAAGCGTCAGCATCACCGTTCAGTTGTCCTCGTAATGGCCGAAGATGACGGCGAGATGCGGATTCTCCTCCTCGGCATCGCGCAGAACCATGCGAAGTCTGCGCAGATAGCCGCTGATCAGCTTCTCCTCTCCGCTCTCAAAAAGCGCGATCACCGTATCCTCCTCCCTCATGTCCGTGAGACAGTCGAAGAGGGCATCCAGATTTCTTCCGTAATGCGGAGGAAGAGCCAGCTTTTCCGCGAGCAGGTCGTGGAGTTCCTCCCTCGTTGTGACTTGTTCCGTATTGATCAGAATTTTTTTCATCACATCTCTCCCCGCCGTGTATCATCCCGTATCCGGCAATCAGTACATCTGCTCAAATGTATTGTAGTGGTCATCCGTGTAGAAGATCAGGCCGTCATTTGAATAGACGAGCCGCTTCGCGTTTCTTCTTCCCCCGTCATAATCAATATCGCACTCGTAGTAGACGCGGCCGCTCGCCTTGGGGAGAAGGCCCTCGTAGTTGCCGAACCGGCTTCCGCCGATCGACATGCCGGGCGCGTAGGGCTCGAGGCTTCCGCCGGACCATCCCAGATCCTCCGCCTCCGCCTTCGTGATGTAATTATAGGGAAGGTGGCCGTAGAGCGCGATATAGAGCGCCACGCTCTCCTTGTCGGTGTAGCTCTCGTCCTCGTAGACATCCCCTTCGGCGTATGTCTCGATGACGTCGTCCTCATAGACGGAATCGTCCTCCGCCTCCGCCGCGCTCTGCGCGGATTCCAGACGGCTCTCCGCCCGGTCCAGTTCCGTCATCTTTGATTCCAGATCGGCGATCTTGCTCTCGAGAGCCGCGATTTTCTCCGCCTCCGCGCTCTCCGCTTCCGTCTCCGCGGCCTTCTCCGCTTCTGTCTCCGCAGCCTTCTCCGCTTCTGTCTCCGCAGCCTTCTCCCCGGCCGTCAGGGCGCTGCTTTTGTCAGAATCCGTCTCCTCCGCGGCAGCATCCGGCTCCGCCTCTTCCGATACGGAAGCGGACACGGACGGCGCCTCCTCTTCCGCCGGCGCGGACGAGGCAGCCGTCTGCGCTCCGCCGTCAGACGGCTGGGACGCGGACGTCTCGCCCGCGCTCTGACATCCGGCCGCCGCCAGTGTCAGCGCGAGGACAAGCAGCAGTGCAAAGATTCTTTTCCCCACTCCCCTTTTCATGGCTCTCTCTCCTCCATGTGCGTGTTCTTCTGTATCCCGGCCGGGCTCCGGCCCCGCCTCAATCACTCGTCAGCGCCTCCACGATTCTGTCAAAGCACATGAAATGCGAGGCCTTGACGAGCACCGTTCCTCCCCCGGCGGCAAGTCCGGGCAGCTCCGGAAGGAGGGCGTCGACCGTATCATATTCAAGGACGCGGGCCGTATCATCCGCCTTGCGGATGCCGGCCGCCAGCTCCTTCGCCAAAGTGCCGACGGTCACATATGTGTCAAGCCCCGCCTCTCCCGCGAAATGTCCCACCTCACGGTGAAGCCGGCGCTCATCGGTCCCCAGCTCTCCCATATCTCCCAGAATAGCCGTCCTGCGCCCCGGCGTATGCTTCAGCACCTCAAGAGAGGCCTTCATGGAGGCCGGGTTCGCGTTGTAGCAGTCGTCTACGACCGTCAGCCCGTCCTTCTCCACAATGTGAAATCTGCCGGACATGGACGTAAGGCTCTCTATTCCGGCCCTGATCTCCTCCATGGTCAGACCGCAGAGCGCGCCCACGGCCGCTCCGGCGAGGGCGTTCATCACCATGTGCGTGCCCGGAAGAGGAACCCTTGTCTCAAACGCATCGTCATCTACATGGATCCGGCAGCGCGTTCCCTTAAGGCCGAGCGGCGAAATCTCATCCGCGTAGACCCGGAAGCCCGGATTCATCCCGAAGAAGACCGGCCGCCTGCCGTGCACCTCCTCCACGCGGATCAGCTTGTCATCCTCCCCGTTCAGGATGACGGTTCCGCCCTGCTTCACGTAATCGAAGCACTCGGTCTTCGCGCGGAAGACCCCGTCCCTGTCGCCGAGGAATTCCAGATGACACTCCCCGATATTGGTGATCACCATGATATCCGGCTCAGCAGTCTCCGCAAGCCAGGTCATCTCCCCGAAGTGGCTGATTCCCATCTCGAGGACGGCGATCTCATCCTCCTCCGTGAGCCGGAAGATGGTGAGAGGAAGTCCGAGGTTATTGTTGAAATTGCCCGCCGTCCTGAGAACCCGGTATTTCTGCCCGAGAACCGCGGCGATCATCTCCTTGGTGCTCGTTTTTCCGACGGATCCCGTGATGCCGACAACCGGGATCCCGAGCGCCCTGCGGTAAAAGCCGGCAATCTTCTGTATGGCCTCTCCCGTCGAAGAGACACAGATGCGCGGGACGTCCGGCACCCCCTCTTCCTTTTCCGTGAGCGTGACCAGCGCGCCCGCCTCCATCACCTTCGCGATATAATCATGTCCGTCCGCCCGCTCTCCTTTGATCGGCACGAAGAGACATCCCTTCTCCGCCTTCCTGCTGTCGGTTGTGACGGAAGTCACCTCCAGGTCCAGAAGACCTGAGGGGCCCACATACCTGCCGCCGCAGGCCTCTGCTATGTTTCTTACCGTGAGGTCCTTCATAAATGCCCCTTATCTGTTATACTTCTTCATCGATACGTCAATCAGCCGCTCGCAAAGCGTCGCGTAATCGACGCCCACGGCCCGCGCCTCCTGCGGGATCAGGGAGGTCGGCGTCATGCCGGGAAGCGTGTTGCACTCCAGGCAGAACATATCCCCGTTGTTCCGCATCATGAAATCCAGCCGTCCGTAGCCGTCGAGCATCAGGGTTCTGTATCCCTTCTCCGCGTACTGCTTCATCTTCCGCGTGAGCTCGCCCGGGATCTCAGCCGGGCAGGTCTCGACAGCCGCCCCCGCCGTGTATTTGTTCTTATAGTCGTAAAATCCCTCAATCGGAGCGATCTCTATGACGGGAAGCGCCTCGCCGTCCACCACGCCGACCGAAAACTCGCGGCCCTCGATATATTCCTCGACGAGCACATTGTTCTCGAGGGAAAATGCGTCCGCCAGAGCCCTCCTGTACTCCTTCTCCGTGCGCGCGATGTAGACGCCGACCGAGGAGCCGCCGCAGGCCACCTTGACCACGACGGGGAAGTGGAGTCCGTGCCGCACGACCGAGGTCATGTCCACGGCCGGATCATTTCCCTCCCTGTGCACGGTATCGCCGAATACATACCCCTCCGCCAGAAGCTCCTCTTTCCGCAGGGAAAAACCGCCCGGAACCGGAATGCCCGCCGCTCTCAGGACCGTCTTCGTGAGCGACTTGTCCATGCAGAGAGCCGAGCTGATGCAGCCCGATCCCGTGTAGCGGATGCGGCTCAGGTCGAAAGCCGCCTGCACCTTCCCGTTCTCCCCGTTCTCCCCGTGAAGGGCGAGAAAGACGACGTCCGCCATCTTGCAGAGCTTCTTTACGTTGGGGCCGAAGAAACTCCGGTTGCGGTTCGCGAGAGCGCTCTCCAGCAGCCGGTTGCAGCCTTTAATATAGGAAAGCGCCTCATCGATATTGTATTCCTCCGGAAAAGCGTTCATGAGATCCGCGTATTCGTCTCCGAAGAAAACATCCAGCAGGATCGCGCGGTGTCCCTTTTCCCGAAGCGCCCTGCAGACACCCGTCCCTGACACGATGGATATCTCACGCTCCGTGGACACGCCTCCGCAAAGAACCACTATTTTCATATTATTTCAACCTCCAGGCTGTTCTATGGGACCGGCGGCCGAAGTTCCCGGGCCGCCGTTTCATCCCACGCCATCATAGCATAAAATAAGACAGGGGGACAGCCCCCTGTCAGCCGATTACCTGCAGAAAAATACCCGTGAGGCATAAAAGCCCGCCGCTTATGGCGAATCCCTTCCTGCTGCCCTCCGGTCCGTAGGCCCTTCCGCTCACATATCCGCCCGCCGCGGAGACGGCGGAGGCGGCAAAAAAGAGAGGAAGCACCGCCGTGAGCCTGAACTGCATGAGGCCGCAGGCGACCCCGGACAGGAAGGAGATGACGCTGAGCCGCAGAACCAGCAGAGCATCGCTCCTTATATCAATCCGCTCCACCCTGTGCTCGGACAGCTTCCGCTCCCGGAGCGCGGCCGTCAGCATGCGGATGCCGGCCGCCGAAAGAAGGACGCCGCTGAGGACATGCACCCAGAATATGCTGCGCTCCCGGGCCACGGCGCCCCGGAGGATCCAGGCGCCGGCCCCGCAGCCCGCGAGCACGGCCAGCAGCTGGGATGCGCCGGATATGAGACTTACGGCTGTCATTCTCCGGTCCAGCCGCATGATGTTTGCGCCGCTCTGGGTGACCGCCCCGAAGATCGCGGACGCGAGCGCGCCCGCGATCAGTGTGATATAAACAATACTGCTCATCTCTTCCTCTTTTCCGGATCAGATGCTGTCCGTCTTGATGATGAATTTGACCGTACTGTCATCGTCGTCCGCCGTGCCCGTGAAGCTCCTGTACTGACTTGCGGCCTCCTTCAGATCCTTCAGCTTCCGGTCCAGAGATTTGAAGTCCGTGTCATAGAGATCCGCCAGCTTCTTCACGCCCTCGTCGTTCAGGGTGAGACAGCCCTCCGCGAGCTCCACGCTGCCGGACCGGATCTCGGAGAGACCGGCGGCCAGCTTCCGGGCGCCCTCATCCAGCTCACCGGCGCCGCTGACGAGCTTCGATGAGTTCCGATCCAGCTCTCCCGTTCCCTTTGCGAGAGCGGCCGCGCCCTCATCCAGCTTTTTCGCGCCGGAGGCCAGATCCCTGCCGCCCTTCTTAAGGGCCGCGGAATTCCCGTCAAGCTCCTTCGCACCGGCGGCCAGATCTTTTCCGCCTTTTTTAAGGGCCGCGGAATTCCCGTCCAGCTTCTTCGCGCCGGAGGCCAGCGTACCGGCGCCCCGGGTGACTTCACCCACGCCGTCCGTGTAATCCCCGATGCCCCTGTTCAGCTTTCTTGCGCCCTGCTCGAGCGAATTGACGCCCATGATCAGGGCAAAGGAATTCGCGTTCAGCCTGCGGCTTCCGTCAGCCAGCTGTGACACGGCGGAAATGAGCCGTCCCGAGCTGGTGACAAGCGCGTCAGCGCCCGTATTAAGCGCGGCATTATTGGCTGTCAGAGTGTCGAGTCCCTTCTTTAATTCCTGAATGCCCGCGTTCAGATTCGAGGCGCCCTCCGCTGCCGATTTCGCGCCCGCCTTAAGCGCGCCCTCACTTTCGGCGAGCTTCGCCGCGCCCTGCGACACCTGTGCCGCTCCGGCCTTCAGTTTTTCCGATCCGGCGGATACCTCCGCCGCTCCCGAGGCGAGCTCCCCGGCTCCGGCCTTCAGGGCGCCGGCCTTCTTCGAAAGCTCTGCGGCTCCTGTCTTCAGCTGTTCCTTCCCCTCCTTCATGGAAGAGATGCCGCTCTTTAAGGCGTCCCCGTCCGCTTCGATCTTCGCCGCGGAATCAGCCAGGGAACCCTTTGTCTGACTGACGCCCCCGGTCACCTGATCAGATGCGTCCTTCAGCGTTCCCAGCGTTCCGGACAGTCCCGCGGCGCCCGAAGAGACGCCGTCCGCCGCGGCTTTGATCTGTTCCATCCGCTGATTC
>CAYLHR010000033.1:0-17112 GCA_964383335.1 uncultured Lachnospiraceae bacterium | reverse complement strand
AGTGATCTGAAGCAGCGGAAGAACACACTTTACAGAAATATTCCGAAGGTGGATGTTCTGCTTGAGGACGCGGAGATCAGAAATCTCATCGCGCGGTACGGGCGGCCGGTTGTCACGGAGATGATCCGGGAAGTGACGGACGGGCTGAGAGAGGCGATCGGGGAGGCGGAGACGGAATCCGGGCTTCGCTCCGCGGAGGAGGCCGTGGGAGACGCGGCGGGGCTCATCGCCCGCAGGACCCGGGCGCTGCACACGCCCAAAGTGCGGAAGGTCATTAATGCCACCGGCACCATTCTGCACACCAATCTGGGCCGGGCGCCGCTCTCAAAAGAGATGCTGCTTGAGCTCACGGATGTCCTCACCGGCTACTCCAATCTGGAGTATGATCTGGAGGCCGGAAGGCGCGGCGAGCGCTACTCCCATTTCGAGAAGCTGCTGTGCCGCCTGACGGGAGCCGAGGCGGCCATGGCCGTGAACAACAACGCCTCGGCGGTGCTGCTTATCCTCAGCACTTTGGCCAAGGGCGGAGAGGTCGTCGTATCGAGAGGCGAGCTGGTGGAGATCGGCGGGAAGTTCCGCGTGCCGGATGTGATGGCGGCAAGCGGCGCCTCGCTCGTGGAAGTGGGCACGACCAATAAGACCCATCTGTCCGATTACGAGGAGGCGGTGACGGAGGAGACGAAGGCCCTGCTGAAGGTCCACACGAGCAATTACCGGATCGTGGGCTTCACGGAATCCGTCCCTGTGGACGAGATGAAGAAGGTCGCGGAGGAGCGGGGCATTCCCGTGATCGAGGATCTGGGAAGCGGCGTCCTCATCGATCTCGAAAAATACGGCCTGCATCACGAGCCCACCGTTCAGGAATCCATAAGGGCGGGCGCCGATATCGTCTGCTTCTCCGGTGATAAGCTTCTGGGCGGACCCCAGGCCGGCATCATCATCGGAAAAAAAGAATATATCGCGAAAATCAAGAAGAACCAGCTGACAAGGGCGCTCCGCATCGATAAATTCACGGTGGCCATGCTGGAGCGCGTGCTCCTCGAGTATCTGAATGAGGAGGAGGCGGTGAAGCACATCCCCGTTCTCCGGATGATCACGGAGGAGCCGGAGGAGATCCGGCAGCGGGCGGAGCGGCTCATTTCCCTTCTGAAAGAGCGCGGAGCCGGGGCGGAGCTCTCCCTTGAGCCGTGCGATTCTCAGATCGGAGGAGGGTCCCTGCCGCTTGAGCTGCTTTCGAGCTTCGCGGTCGTGATCCGGCCGCGGAGGATCACATCGGCCGGCCTCGAGCGGGCCATGCTGGCCATGAAAGTCCCGATTGTGCCCCGGGCGGCGGAGCAGTCGGTGCGGCTTGATATGCGGACGGTCGCGGATACGGATCTTGCGCTCATCGCGGATGAGCTGACGGAGGAACTGGCATGAAACATATCATCATCGGGACGGCCGGTCATATCGATCACGGAAAGACGACCCTGATCCGGGCGCTCACGGGCCGGAATACGGATCGGCTGAAGGAGGAGCAGAAGAGGGGCATCACGATCGAGCTGGGCTTCACCTGGTTCGACATGAAGGACGGAACCCGCTGCGGGATCATCGACGTGCCCGGGCACGAGAAGTTCGTCGGCAACATGGTGTCCGGCGTGGTCGGAATGGATCTCGTCCTCATGGTTGTGGCCGCGGATGAGGGAATCATGCCGCAGACGAGAGAGCACCTGGACATCCTTGAGCTCCTGGGAATCGAAAAGACCATTCTCGTCATGAACAAGTGCGACCTCGTCGACGAGGAGTGGCTTGAGATGGTGGAGGAGGAGACGAAGGAAAAGCTGGCGGGCACGATCATGGAGAACGCCCCTGTTGTCCGGGTTTCCTCTGTGACGGGCGAGGGAATCGACGAGCTGAAGGAGGTCATCCTCAAAATGGTGAAGGATGAGGTGGTTCAGCGCGACGAGAACAGCATACCCCGTCTTCCCATCGACCGCGTGTTCTCCATTCCGGGCTTCGGGACAATCGTGACCGGCACGCTGATCTCCGGCACTCTCTCACAGGGTGATACCATGGAGCTCTATCCGGACGGCGGGGAGTGCCGGATCCGGAACCTGCAGGTGCACGAGAAGGATCAGGCGAGCTGCGGCGCGGGACAGCGCGTGGCGGTCAACCTGGCCGGCGTGAAGCGGGAGGACATCAGGCGCGGCTGCGTGATCGCGCCGCCGGGCAGCATGAAGGCCACGGACCGGATCGATGTGAAGGTTTCGATTCTGAAGGACTCCGAGCGGCTCCTCACCAACAGGGAGCGGCTTCATCTCTACACCGGGACGAGCGAAGTCCTCTGCAGGGCGGTCCTTCTTGATCAGGAGGAGCTGGGACCCGGTGAGAGCGGACTTGCGCAGCTTGTTCTCGAGGAGCCGGCCGTCGTGAAAAGGGGAGACCGGTTCGTCATCCGCTTCTATTCTCCGGTGGAGACAATCGGCGGGGGCGTCGTCCTTGAGCCGAACCCGAAGAAAAAGAAGCGCTTCAACGAGAACGCGATCGAGGAGCTGAAGAGAAAGGAGGCGGGATCTCCCGCCGACGTCTGCGAATTCCATATCCGCGAGCACGGCGAGGAGCTGATCACGCTCACAGAGCTCGCCAAGGTGATGGCCCACTCCAAAGAGGAGCTTCTGCCCTATCTGGAGGAGCTGCGGGAGGCGGGAACGATTTACGTGCTGCCCATGAAGAAGGACACGTACTACTGGCACAAAGACAGCATGTTCCTTGTGCAGCAGTCGGTGACGAGAGATCTTCAGCGTTTCCACAAGAACTATCCCTACCGCTACGGCATCCGGAAGGCTGAGATTCATACGATCTACATGAAGAAGGTCAAGCCCAACGTGTTCGACGAGTGCATGCGGATCTTCGCGTCGCAGGATATTTTCCGCCTGAGGGATGAATACGTCTCCCTTCCCGATTTTGAAATTCCGAAGGATGAGACCTATCTCGGCATCGAGAAGCTGCTCACGGATACTCTGGAGAAGGCGGGCTATGATCTGCTTCGTTTTTCGGAAATCGATCTGAAGGGGTATCCGGAGCCCGTTGTGACGGACATCCTGCAGCTGCTGATTACGGACGGCGTGATCGTGCGGCCCTGCGACGAGGTCGTCACGATGAAACATTTTATGGACGAGGCCAGGGCAAAAATAGAGGCTTATTTTGAAGAAAATGAGCTGCTGACCTTCGCCCAGGTAAGGGATATGTTTGCGACAAGCAGAAAATGCGCCAAAATTATCACGGAATACATGGACACCCTGAAGGTGACCAGAAAACCGGGCGCGGAAACGGAGAGGGTAGCATATAAATGAATCTGAATCAGCTCGAAGCATTCGTCCGCATCACCAACAACAAGAGTTTTTCGCAGACGGCGCGCGAGATGTATCTGACACAGCCCACTGTGAGCGCGAGCATTCATACGCTGGAGAAGGAGCTCCAGGCCAAGCTGTTTGTGAGAACGACCAAGGGTGTGGAGCTTACGGAGGACGGCAGGAAGATTTACCTGTACGCCCGCCAGATCATAGAGAACGCCCAGGCGATCTACAGGGCCATGGACAGCGGGGACGACTCGGAGCCCGCGCAGCCTCTTCTGATTGCGGCCTCCACGATACCCGCCCAGTATCTGCTGCCGAAAATTCTGGGAGCCTACTGCAGGCATCATCACGGCGCCCAGTTTCAGGTCAGGGAGACGGACAGCTTCGGCGTGATCCGGGAGATCGAGGAACACACGGCGGATATCGGGTTTACCGGGACAACCGGCGAGCAGGGGACCCTGGAGTATATTCCGCTCTGCTCAGACAGCCTGATTCTGATCACGCCCAACAATGATCATTTCAGGGCGCTTCAGGGCGCTGAGCCTCCTCAGAAGTGGCTGTGCCGGGAACCGATGATCCTGAGGGAGAGCGGGTCGGGAACCAGGAAGGAAGCGCTCAGGTGGCTGAAATCCAACAACATCCTGCCGGAGGACCTCAATGTGGTGGCCAACATCGGAAACCCGGGCACCATTATCCAGTCCGTAAAAAGCGGCGTCGGCATCTCCATCGTATCGAGGCTGGCCGCCGAGGAGGAGATTGAAAGCGGGGGCCTCCTCGGCTTTCCGCTCGACGGAGGCGCGACGCGCAGCATTTACCTTGTCCGGAACGCGAAGCAGCCCGAGAGCAGGGCGGCCAGACGGTTCATCCGCGTTGTCAGCGAGCTGTTTAACGAGTAAACGGCAGGCCGGGAGATCATATTGCCGGCGGATAGAAAAACATTATGGGCACCTCTTATTATAGAGGAACTCTAATTGACTTTTTATCCTCACGCGCAGACAATATATTATATTGCAAGAATTTTTAAGAGAAAGGCGGAAAAGTGATGGAACAGCTCTTAAACTGCATCGGGCTTGCCTGCCCGATTCCCGTGGTAAAGTCAAAGAAGGCGATTGAGGCGTTTTCGGAGAACGGCACGCTCACGGTGCTTGCGGACAATGAGACCTGCGTCTCCAATCTGACCAAGCTCGCGGCCTCCATGAATCTTCCGATCGAGAGCGAACAGACGGGAGAGAAGGAGTACACGGTGAAGATCAGCGTCGACACCGAAGAGGTGAAAAAGCACATGGGCGGACCGGAGCTTCCGGAGGGCGTGTCCTGCGAGCTTCCGAAGGGCGTGAGGCCGACGGTCGTTCTTGCTGCAAATACGATGGGCAGCGGCGACGAGGCCCTCGGAAAAGCGCTTATGAAGGCGTTCCTTTTTGCCCTGACAAACGCGGATATTGTTCCCGAGAGAATTATCTGCTACAATTCCGGCGCCTACCTCACCTGTGAGGGATCGGAATCCCTTGAGGACCTGAAAAACCTGAAGGAAGCGGGCGCGGAGATCTTCACCTGCGGCACCTGCCTCAACTTCTACGGTCTCACGGAGAAGCTGGCGGTCGGCGAGGTCTCCAATATGTACGATATCGTCGAAATGCAGATGAAGGCCGGAAAGATCATCCGTCCGTAAAGGAGCGAAAAGCCCGCAGAGAAGCGGGCTTTTTCTGTGTATTATAGATTTTTTCAATGAAAGTGCCGGACTATGCGCGTCATTAATTAGACAAACCGGGCCGGAGACCGCTATACTAAAAGACAGCAGGATCGAATATGATATATTTTGATAACGCAGCCACAACACTCAGAAAACCCCGGGAGGTCCCGGAAGCCGTGCTTCGCGCGATGGATTCGCTGGGCAATGCCGGAAGGGGAGTAAATGAGGCGTCGCTCGGCGCGGCGAGGATCATTTTTGACGCCCGGGTGAAGCTGGCAGATTTTTTTAACGCGGGGAATCCGAAGAATATCGCCTTTACGGCGAATTCCACGGAGAGTCTCAATATCGCGATCAAGGGCCTGATCCGGCCGGGAGATCACGTGGTGACGACCGCACTTGAACATAATTCGGTTCTTCGCCCGCTTTATGAGATGGAGGCGGCCGGGGCGGAGCTCACCATCGTTCCCGCCGACCGCGAGGGTAATTTTTCCATCGAAGATCTGGAGAAAAGCGTGAGGAAGGAGACGCGGGCAATTGTGTGCACGCACGCCTCCAATCTTACCGGTAATCTTGTGGATATCGGGAAAATCGGGGAGATCGCGCGGGAGAAAGGATGTCTCTTTATTGTTGACGCATCCCAGACCGCAGGCGTGATTCCGATCGACATGCAGGCCATGAAGATCGACGTTCTTTGCTTCACGGGGCATAAGAGCCTGCTCGGCCCGCAGGGAACGGGCGGCCTGGCCGTCCGGGAGGGACTTGAGATCCGTCCCCTGCTCTCCGGAGGAAGCGGAGTACAGACCTACTCGAAGACACACCCGAAGGAGATGCCGACGGCCCTCGAGGCCGGAACTTTAAACGGCCACGGAATTGCCGGCCTGTCCGCCGCACTGGATTACATTGAAAAAACAGGCATGGATCAGATCCGCAGGAAGGAGATTCAGCTTGCGAAGCGTTTCCATGACGGTGTGAGCGGCATACCGAATATCAGAATCTACGGGGATTTCTCCAGCTGGGACAGATGTCCGATTGTGACGATCAACCTTGGGGATTATGATTCCTCGGAGGTGAGCGATGAGCTCTTCGAAAGCTACGGGATCTCAACGAGATCCGGAGGACACTGCGCGCCGCTTATGCATGCAGCACTGGGAACGGTGGAGCAGGGCGCGGTACGGTTCAGCTTCTCCCACTTCAACACGGAGGAAGAAGTGGACGAGGCAGTCCGGGCGCTTTTGGAGCTCACGGAAGAGTAAACAGTATAATCCTTTCCTTAATAAAACTGTAGTGGGTTAATATGGGAGACGCAGGAGGCGGCCTCGGGTATCCGAAGGCCGCCTCCTGCGTTTATTGGAAGGTGATATTGTTCCGGCCGGGCTGCCGGTATCAGAGATCGACAAGGTAGTGAAGCGCCTGCATGAAGCGGGTGGTCAGTTCCTCGTTGTCAAGAGCGGAATCTGTGCACTTTTCATCCAGAAGACTCTTGAAATAGGCGATGGACAGCTCATTTACGAGGTCCACCGCCTCTGTGCTCAGACGGGCCCACGGTGTATGAATCAGGGGAAGCAGGATTGCCCTGCAGCGATCCTTAAAGGTATTGGAAAAATACATCTCACGCACAACGGCGGAATACTCCCTTTTTTCTTCGGGAAAAATGGCATAGTACTGGTTGAGCAGGGCGGTGATGTTTTCTCCGTATTTTCCGAAAAAGAACAGCTTATACACATGGGGGCGCTCAAACGCGAATTTGCAGAAACATTCCCAGATCGGATAGAAGACATCCGCATCGCCGGAATAGAGCGAGCTGATGGATGCGAGACTTTTGCTGTACTCTTCAAAATAGCGCACGGAGGCCAGGGCGAGAAGCTGATCCAGATCGCTGAAATAAAAATAGATCGAGGAGTTGTGGTATCCGGCGCGGTCCGCGATTCTGCGGATGGAGATCTCGTTATAGCCGATTTCCTCGATGAGTTCGTAGGTACAATCTATAAAAAGCGCCATCCGCGCTCTTTTCTGCTCGGAAAATTGTTCGCTGGTCATTGCTGCCTCCTGGGGCCTCCCGAAGCTCCGGCGGCTGCGCCCGGAACCGGATCGCTCCGCGCATAGGAAAACATGCGGGATCCGGGAACCCTGATTTAAAGTATAACGTAAATATTATTATTGCATGATTACTATTTTATGTAAATAAAGAAGCGGATATGAAACGGAAACTTTCAGCACGCTCTATACAAAGCGGCAATTTCTTGGCTAAAATGCTCATTGATTTTTTTTATACAGGCAACAGTTTTGTTGACATTGTCGATGTCCTTCCGTAAGATAATGGTAGGTCTTAAGCGCGCTTAAACTGTGCTTTTTCAGCTGGGCGCTTAGACTTTACCACTACAGTTTACAATAAAATCGCAAAGGAGGAACGAACATCCATGAAACTTGAAATCGGCAATTTTCATGTGAAGGATATCGTTTTCGGCGATGCCCTCTCCTACAAAGATGGAATCCTCACCATCAACAAGGAGGAGGCGCTGGACTTTATCCGTCAGGATGCGCGCATCACGGAAGCCGATCTTTACATCGTAAAGCCCGGTGAGATGGTGCGTCTCTGCCCCGTCAAAGAGGCGATTGAGCCTCGCTGCCGTCTCGACGGCCAGGGCCTCTTCCCCGCTTACACGAGCGGACTCCGCCAGGCGGGTGAGGGCGTGCTGCACGCTCTCAAGGAGTGCTCTGTAATCGTAGTCGGCAGACACATGGGAGGATTCCAGGACGGCATCATCGACATGGGCGGCCCGGGACAGAAGCATACCTATTTCGGAAACCTGATCAACATCGTTCTCGTCGGCGACACCAATGAGGACTTTGAGCGCTTTGAGCAGCAGAAGATGAACGACGCGCTCCGCCGCGCCGGCCATAAGCTCGCCGAATTCATCGGTCAGTGCGTGAAGGATCTCGAGCCCGAGGATACTGATGTCTACGAGACCACACCGATCGTAAAGAGAAGCCCCGAGAAGAACGCGCTTCCGGGTGTTGTTGCGGTCATTCAGCCTCAGTCCCAGATGGAGACGCTCGGCTACAACACGCTGTATTACGGCTGGGATATGAACCGCTTCGTCCCGACTTACATCAATGCGCAGGAAGTGCTTGACGGCTGCCTTGTATCCGGCTCCTTCATGCCGACGTCCTCCAAGTGGTCCACCTATGATTTCCAGAATTTCCCGATTCTCCGCAGACTGATGGAAGAGGACGGAAAGGACTACAACTTCCTCGGCGTCATCCTCGCCAACCTCAACGTCGCGATGGATCAGAAGGAGCGCTGCGCCCAGATCCTTACGCAGATTGCTCTCGAGCTCGGTGCGGATTTCGCGCTTGTTACCGAAGAAGGATACGGCAATCCGGACGCGGACTATGTTCTTGCGATCTCCAATCTGGAGAAGGCCGGAATCAAGGTCGTCGCGGTGGCCAATGAGTCCACGGGACGTGACGGCGGCGGATCTCCGCTCGTCACGCTGGATGAGAGAATCGTGGCCATGGTCTCCACCGGCAACGTCGGTGAGCTGATCGAACTTCCGCCCATGCCGGTCGTGCTCGGTGAGCTCGAGGCGCTGGGAAGAGACGGAAACTCCGGCGGATGGGATTATGACGAGGTACTCGGCCCCTCCGTGAGACCGGACGGCTCCATCATCATGGAGGACAACGGTCTGTTCTGCGGCGACCAGACGGTTGGCTGGTCCCTCAAGACGATGAAAGATTTCTGATCAATCCAACCCACTGCATATAAACCATTTTAAGAAAGGAGATAGAGCAAGATGAGCAAGAAGGCAATTGTTTACATCAATCAGTTCTTCGGCCAGCTCGGCGGCGAAGATACGGCGGATGTAGCTCCTTCCATCACCGAAGGCCAGATCGGCCCGGCTATGGCTTATAATGCCCAGCTGAACGCGGATGTCACACACACGATCATCTGCGGAGATAACTATATGGGCTCCAATACCGAGGAGGCGGTGAACACCATTCTCGGCATGCTGGAGGATAAGGAATTTGATATCTTCATCGCGGGACCTGCGTTCAACGCCGGCCGTTACGGCGTCGCCTGCGGCACGATCTGCAAGGCCGTGAAGGAGAAGTTCAATGTTCCGGTTATCACATCCATGAACCAGGAGAACCCGGGCATGGAGATGTTCCGCAAGGATATGATCATCATGAAGGGCGGCAACATCGCCTCCAAGATGAGAAAGGACCTTGCTGCTGTCGTAAAGGTCGCCAACAAGATGCTTGCAGGCGAGGAGATCGGCGCTGCGGCCGACGAGGGATATTTCCCGACCGGCCACCGTCATCAGACCTTTATCACAGAGAACGCTGCCGATCGTTTCATGAAGATGCTTCACGCGAGAATCGCCGGAGAGCCCTACGTCTCCGAGATGATCGTTCCCAAGCTCGACCGCGTTCCGATCGCTCCGGCGCTCAAGGATCTCAAGCACGCGAAGATCGCGATGCTGAACACCGGCGGAATTATTCCGGTCGACAATCCGGACCGCATTCAGTCCGCATCCGCTACCCGCTGGGGCAGGTATGACATCTCCGAGATGGATGCTCTTAAGGGCGGCGAGTTCAAGACCATTCACGCGGGCTTTGACCCGGCGGCGGCCAACGAGAACCCGAACCGCATCATGCCGATCGATGCGATGAAGGCCCTTCTTAAGGAAGGCGTCTACGGCTCTCTTCATAAGTATTTCTACACCACGGTCGGCACAGGTACAACCGAAAAAGAAGCAGCCAGAATGGCAAGGGAGATCATCCCGCTTCTTAAGGAGGACAATGTCGACGCCTGCATAATGATAAGTACGTGAGGGACCTGTACTCGTTGCGGTGCAACGATGGTTAAAGAAATTGAGCGTGCCGGTTTCCCGATCGTTCATATGTGCAATATTGTTCCGGTTTCCAAGACAGTTGGCGCGAACCGTATCGTTCCGACTATTTCCATCCCCTATCCGCTGGGCGATCCGGCCACTCCGGAAGCTGATCAGTGGAACCTCAGAAAGCACAGAGTCCATGTGGCTCTCGATGCTCTCGCAACCGACATCGAAGAGCAGACGGTGTTCAACGTTTAATTACAGCAGAATCAGCATATCCCGGGGAGAGTATCTCTTCCCGGGATATGAGGTGCGGCACTTATCGGCGGCAGAGACCTTTTGAGGAGGGATAATGGACAATAACAATAATAAAAGCAACATCGTATTCTACGTTTCACTTGCGATTTGTGCTGTCATCGCGGTCTGGGCGGTGGCGTTTAACGAAGGATTCTCCAGCGTATCGAACGCTGTTCTGGCGTTTTTGACCAACAATTTTGCCTGGCTTTATCTGATCGCAAACTTAAGCTTCGTGATCTTCGGACTTTTCATCGGGCTCGGAAAGTACGGGAATATCCGTCTCGGCCCGGATGATTCCAGACCGGAATATAAGACGCTTTCCTGGTTCGGCATGCTGTTTGGCTGCGGCATGGGCGTGGGCCTCGTTTTCTGGGGCATCTCTGAGCCGATTTCTCATTTTGTCAGTCCTGCCGCGGGAATTGAGCCCGGTACGGCGGATGCGGCGGCTTTCGCCATGCGCGCCTCCTATATGCACTGGGGCGTCCATGCCTGGGGCTGCTATGTTATCATCGGACTTGCCATCGCGTATTTCCAGTTCAGAAAGAACCGTCCCGGCATGATCAGCTGCGCGCTTGAGCCGCTGATCGGTGAAAAGGGAGCGCAGGGATGGCTCGGAAAACTCGTGGATATCCTCGCGGTGTTCGCGACGGTGGCGGGTGTCGTCACATCACTCGGACTTGGCGTCATGCAGATCAACTCCGGCATGAACACCCTGTTCGGACTGCCCTCCAACCTGGTCGTTCAGATTATTATCATTGTGATCATTTCCGTTATCTATATCGGGACGGCTGTCGCCGGTATCGAAAAGGGAATCAAGGTCATCGGCGATATCAACCTCTACCTGGTCTTTATCGTCATGATCGCCTGCTTCCTCGTCGGACCGAAGGTTGATATTCTTAACAACATCGTCGGCGGTGTGGGCGGATATATCAATAATTTCTTCAGCGACTCCCTGATGATCTCGGGATACGGAGATAACAGCTGGGCACTTGCCTGGCGCGTCTTCTACTGGGCCTGGTGGATCGCCTGGGCGCCCTTCGTCGGCCTGTTTGTCGCCAGAATTTCGAGAGGCCGCACGATCCGCGAGTTCATCCTCGGCGTGCTGCTTGTTCCCTGCCTTCTTTCGATCGTATGGTTCGGTATCTTCGGATCCATGGGTCTTACGCTCGGCATGAACGGAACGCTCTCCATGGAGGCTCTGAAGGAGGCAGCGGCCGCGCCGGAAGTTGCGCTCTATGTCGTCCTGCAGAAATATCCCTTCGGGACAATTATCTCCGTGGTGATCACCGTGCTCCTTTGCACATTCTTCATCACCTCGGCCAACTCGGGAACCTTTGTCCTCTCGCAGCTGAGCTCGCACGGCAGCCTGAATCCGCCCAAGAGCCGCATGTTCTTCTGGGGCATTGTGCAGTCCGTCATGGCAGTCGGCATGCTGATCGCCGGCGGTCTTAAGCCTCTGCAGACCGTTTCGATCGCGGCGGCGTTCCCGTTTATCTTCATTATGTTCGCGTGCATGGTTTCCGTTGCGAAGGCACTGGGCACGGAGGATGTCGGGAAGAAGTGATGCAGAACGGCCGCGCATTGCCGGGCCATGGTCATATTCTATAAAGTTATTGATCTATAGAAAAAAAAGCGTTTGACAAAATGCGGCCGGTGTTTCATTTTTAGATTAGGGCGATAAAGCAGGTGTGATGAGCTGGAATGCCGGAGGCTTCCGGTTCATCATATCAAAATAAAGAAAATGAAAAGGAGAAACACAAATGGGCAAGGTGTATGATGTTGTGATCCTCGGTGCCGGACCCGGCGGTCTTGCATGCGGACTTTACGCAGGACGTGCACGTCTTTCCACTCTCATTATCGAGAAGGGCGTGGACGGCGGACAGATCGCCATCACCGACGAGATCCAGAACTATCCCGGACAGATCGTCGATGAGGAGGAGAGCGGACCGTCCCTTATCGCCAGAATGACCAAGCAGTGCGAGAAGTTCGGCTGCGAGAGAGTGTCGGATACGATTACCGGCGTTGAGCTGGACGGCGACGTGAAGAAGGTCATCTGCACAAAGGGCGAGTATGAGGCAAAGACCCTTGTCATCGCGACGGGCGCTTATCCGAGACCGATCGGCTGCAAGGGCGAGCAGGAGTTCATGGGACGCGGCGTCTCCTACTGCGCGACCTGCGATGCCAACTTCTTCGAGGACTTCGAGGTCTTCGTGGTCGGCGGCGGCGACGCGGCGGTTGAGGAGGCCATGTACCTCACCAAGTTCGCGAGAAAGGTCACAGTCATCCACAGAAGAAACGAGCTTCGCGCTGCCAAGTCCATTCAGGAGAGAGCCTTCAAGAACGACAAGCTTCACTTCATGTGGGATTCCGTGGTCGTGGAGCTCGGCGGAGACGAGCTTCTTTCCAAGATGACCGTGAAGAACGTGAAGACCGGCGAGCTCACCACCTACGAGGCGGACGAGGAAGACGGACTCTTCGGTGTCTTCGGCTTTATCGGACGCGTGCCGAACTCGGATCTCTATAAGGAGACAGGCCTTGAGATGAACGAGGCCGGCTATATCCCGACAGATGACGACATGCATACAAATCTTCCCGGCGTCTTTGCGGTAGGCGATATCCGCGTGAAGAGTCTGAGACAGGTAGTTACAGCTGCCGCCGACGGCGCGATCGCCGCGACGCAGGCTGAAAAATACATCAACGAAAATGCCTCTAAATGGGCATAAATGAAGCAAGGAGGGAATCTATAATGCTCGAAGTTGATAAGAAAACATTTGAACCGGAAGTTCTTCAGGCCGAAGGGACCGTATTTGTGGATTTCTTTGGTGACGGCTGCGTCCCCTGCCAGGCTCTGATGCCCTTCGTACACGGACTTGCCGACAAGTACGGCGACAAGCTTAAGTTCTGCCAGCTGAACACCACTAAGGCCCGCCGCCTTGCGATCTCCCAGAAGATCCTCGGCCTTCCGGTCATGGCGATCTATCAGAACGGCGAGAAGGTGGAGGAGCTCGTGAAGGACGACGCCACCGAGGAGAACATCGAGAAGATGGTTCTCAAGTATGTCGGAGAATAATCGGTTTCCGGCTTAACATGGTCGTACCGGCTTACAGCCGCTGCGAATATATACAACCCACTACAAAATATTAAGAAAGGAGAAAATGATGGCTATTTTAAAAGGCAAAAAAGTAGTTATCATCGGCGACCGTGACGGCGTGCCGGGTGAAGCGATAAAACCCTGCGTCGAATCGGCCGGCGGCGAGGTTGTCTTTGCATCTACCGAGTGCTTCGTCTGAACGAGCGCAGGTGCATTGGACCTGGAGAATCAGAAACGTGTGAAGGAATTTGCTGATACCTACGGTGATGAAAATGTGGTTGTCATTGTCGGCGCTGCTGAGGGTGAAGCGGCCGGCCTTGCGGCTGAGACCGTTACAGCAGGTGATCCTACATTCGCGGGTCCGTTGACGGGGGTCCAGCTTGGACTCACAGTTTATCATTGCTGCGAACCGGAAGTGAAGGAAGAGTTCGACGATGATCTCTATGAAGATCAGATCGGTATGATGGAGATGGTTCTCGATGTGGACGATATCATCGACGAGATGAAGGCGATCCGCGACGAGTACTGCAAGTACCTTTAATTCCAGAAATAAGAGGCTGGCGGAAGAGGAAGCTCTTCCGCCGCTCTTAAAAAATCTGTCTATCGGATTTGCCTTGTCCGAGGATACTTCAAAAATCGGTATTATGCCTGGATTCAGGCGGGTTTATTTTTTATAAGAACGGACAATGAAAGGAGATTCGCAATCATGAACAGTGTGATTAAAGGCGCCAGCTATATTCTGGCTCACACGCCCGAGATGGTAATCCACAACGGCTCAACTCAGACAACGGAGCGCATCGTCAATCCTGACGGGGATTACCTGAAGGAGCTGCCCTCCCATCTTCGCTCCTATGATGAGTGCGTGAACTACTGGCCGAATCAGGTCTATATCGGAAACGCCACTCCCGAGGAGCTCGCTGAGGTTGCGTTCCCTTATTACGATAAAGTGAAGGAAGGGGCCTCCCGCTACGGAAAGTTCGGCGAGATCATGCCGGAGGAAGAGTTCCTGATCCTTGCCCAGTGCTGCGACGTGTTCGAGGTTCTGTTCCTCACGAAGGAATTTATCGCGGCGCATAAGGAAGCTTTCGCGGCAAACGAAATCATCTCCGATGACATCGTCGCCCGAGTACAGGAGGGAATCGAGCTCTCTGAGATCGAGCATTTTGTGAACGATGAGCACGCCGAGGGCCTCTATTTCAAGGGAGAGCTCGTCGGCTGCGTGAAGCGCGCACACGACATCGATGTGAACCTCTCCGCCGAGGTCATGCATGAGAATATCATGACAAAGGCGACCAGCGTTCTGGCTCTTCTTTATGCCGTGAGAAATGCCGGCATCGCGAAAGAGGATGTCGAGTACGTCATTGACTGCTGCGAGGAGGCCTGCGGTGACGTGAACCAGCGCGGCGGCGGCAACTTCGCGAAGGCGGCGGCCGAGATCGCGGGCCTTGTGAACGCGACCGGCTCCGATGCGCGCGGCTTCTGCGCGGGCCCGTCCCACGCGATCGTCGAGGCGGCAGCTCTCGTCAAGGCCGGCGCCTACAAGTGCGTCATCGTGACGGGCGGCGGCTGCACGGCCAAGCTCGGCATGAACGGTAAGAACCACGTTGAGAGCGGCATGCCCGCACTCGAGGACTGCCTCGGCGGCTTCTGCGTCGTCCTCGGTGAGAACGACGGCGTGAGCCCGGAGGTGAATCTCGACATCCTCGGCCGCCACACGGTCGGAACCGGCTCCGCGCCTCAGAATGTCATCGGCTCTCTTGTCGCCGATCCGCTTGAGAGAAACGGACTTACCATTACGGATATCGACAAGTACTCCCCCGAGATGCAGAACCCGGATATCACAAAGCCGGCCGGCGCGGGTGACGTGCCTCTTGCGAACTACAAGATGATCGCGGCTCTCGCCGTCAAGAAGGGCTGGCTCACAAGAGCCGAAATCGGAGCCTTCGCGAAGGATCACGGCATCACCGGATTTGCGCCCACGCAGGGCCACATCCCCTCGGGCGTTCCCTATGTCGGCTTCGCGCGCGAGGCGATTCTTGCCGGAGATATCAAGAGGGCGATGATCATCGGCAAGGGCTCCCTGTTCCTCGGCCGTATGACGAACCTCTTCGACGGTGTTTCCTTCGTGATTCAGGCCAATACGGCGGCTGAGGCGGAGAAGGAAGCCGGCGTCTCTGAGGAAGAGGTGAAGGGCCTTATCGCGAAGGCGATGAAGGAATTCGCGGCATCTCTGATCGCCGAGTAATATAAGGGGGACGGATCATGGCAAATGGAATTGAAAAAATCATTGCTGAGACCTTCCTTGAGATGGCAGAGGGTCTTGAGACCGGAAGCTTTGGAAAGAAGCCGAAGATTGCGCTGACCGGAATGGGCAGCGAGCACGGCGAGGAGAACGCCATGGCGGCGGCTCTCGCCGCGGCGAGGGACGGCATCGATGTGTATTACATCGGCTCCCTTGAGGCCGAGGGCGTCACCACTGTGAAAGTGGCGGACGACGAGGAGGGACACAGCAAAATGGAGGAGATGCTCGCCTCGGGCGAGATCGACGGGGCGGTCACGATGCACTTCCCCTTCCCGATCGGCGTCTCCACCGTCGGGCGCTCCGTTGTTCCGGCAAACGGTAAGGAAATGTTCCTCGCGAACACGACCGGTACCTCCAGCACGGACCGCATCGAAGGCATGGTGAAGAATGCGATCTACGGCATCATCACCGCAAAGGCCTGCGGCGTCGCTGAGCCGACCGTCGGTATTCTGAATGTCGACGGCGCCCGCCAGACGGAGAAGGCCCTCAAGAAGCTCGCGGACGGCGGCTATCCGATTCATTTCGCGGAGTCTGCGAGAGCGGACGGCGGCTGCGTCATGCGCGGCAACGACGTCCTTCAGGCTTCCGCTGACGTGATGGTCATGGATTCCCTGACCGGCAACGTCATGAGCAAGATGCTGTCCTCCTTCCAGACGGGCGGCAGCTATGAGGCGGCCGGCTTCGGCTACGGCCCCGGCATCGGCGAGGGCTATAAGCAGCTCGTGATGATCGTCTCCCGCGCCTCCGGCGCGCCGGTCGTCGCGAATGCGATCCGCTTCGCGGGACAGCTCGTCCGCAACAAGGTGTTCGATATCGCTGCGGCGGAATTTGCTGCGGCGAAGAAGGCAGGCCTGAATGACATCCTCGCTGATATCAAGGCGGCTTCCAAGCCCGCCGCGGCTGAGGAAGAGGTTAAGGCCCCGCCGACAGAGATCGTCACGGCCCAGATCCCGGGTATCGAGGTCATGGACCTCGAGGACGCGGTGAAGGTTCTTTGGAAGGCCGGTATCTACGCCGAGAGCGGCATGGGCTGCACGGGCCCGATCGTCCGCATTTCCGAGGCGAATAAGGATAAGGCGGTCGGTATTTTGAAGGAAGCTGGCTACGTCGGTTAAGCATTGTTCGTACAGGGAAAGTCCGCTGCCCGATTCGGGCAGCGGGCTTTTCTTTTTGGCGTTCTTTCGTTATACTTTGGTTTATCGGGAGCAGTCAGAGGGGCTGGTTCGAAAACTATACATTTTGAATCAACATTTCTGAGTCATTGTCAATTTTCCCAAGGCGGAAGCCGTCGTTTGGGGGAAAGACTCAGTGTTGCCTCAGATTTCTCCACTGTTCAAGCCCATTGGAGGTTTTTCTTATCTTCGCTTTCGATTACCCCAGGACGAAAGCTGTCGCCTGGGGAAAAAATAAGTGTTGCTTCAGATTCCCCCAACAGACCTGATCTGTTGGAGATTATTCATGTCTTCGCTGTCGATTCCCCCAACGCGGAAGCCGCCCACTGGGGGAAAGACTCAATCTTGATTCGGATTCCTCCAACAGTCTGACCTGTTGGAGATTTT
>CAYLHR010000032.1:0-17608 GCA_964383335.1 uncultured Lachnospiraceae bacterium | reverse complement strand
GTTCCGTTTGACTCGTTGCGTCTCTGACGCAATGAGTCAAACGGAACCGTCCCCGCAGACTCACCGACGCAATGAGTCAAACAGAACCGTCCCCGCTGACTCAGACTCCCCCCGGAAACTCAACCGTGAACGTGCTTCCGGCGTCCTCCTCGCTCTCAACGCGGATCTCCGCCCCGTGCAGCTCCGCGATCCGCTCCACGATGGAGAGGCCCAGGCCGTAGCCCTTCCGGCTGCCCCGCGTGCGGGATGCGTCCGCGCGGTAGAAGCGCTGGAAGATATGCCCGAGCGCGTCTGCCGGGATGCCGATGCCGTTGTCCGAGACGGAGAGGTGGATCGGGCCGCCCTCCGCGCGGGTGAGGGTCACTTTGATCCAGCCGTTTTCACGGCCGTATTTGTAGGCGTTGTCGATGAGATTCTGCAGGAGGCGGGTGAGGAGGGAGACATTGCCCCGGACATGGAGACCTTCTTCGATCTCCTCCGTGAGGGAAATGGACCGGTGCCGGATCATCTTCATATCCCCGCAGAGCTGCAGGGCGAGCGCGGACAGGTCGACCTCCTCCATGGGGTAGCGCCCGGGATTTTGCTGCAGGCGCGTGTAGTCCAGCATATCGGTGACCAGGGTCTGCATGCGGGTGCCCTGGCGGCGGACGACTTCGAGGGCGGCGCGGTACTCCCCGGGGGAGCGGTCCTTTTCGAGGGCCAGCTCCGTCTGCGCCATGATGACGGAGACCGGGGTGCGCAGCTCGTGGGAGGCGTCGGAGGAGAACTGGTGCTCAATCTCGAAGGACTTCTCCAGCCGGTTCAGCATGCCGTTTATGGTCACGGAGAGGCTGTCGAGCTCATCCCCGCCTTTATCCGGACTGACCTTTACGGGCAGCCTCTTTTTCAGATCATTTCCGCCGGAAATGTCCGCCGCGGTTTTTTCGATCTCCCGTATGGGACGCAAAATGCGCCGCGCGGCGAGAACACCCAGCATGGCGGCGGAAAAAAGAAGAACAGGAAGAAAAAGAAGAACGATGCCCTGCACCTCGGAGAGGGCGCGGGTCTCGGTGGAGAGCGGGACTACGCCCCGGATCCAGAGCCCGTTTAAGGGGCCGGTGAGCTTTCTGTCGTAGACGAACCAGGTCTCCCCCTCCGTTCGGACGGAGTAGATGCGGGAGGACGTGAAGGGCTCCCCGGAGAGGGCGTGGGGAATCGGATTTTTTCCGTAGAGCATGTTCCCGCCGCTCTCGTAGAGACCGGCCTCGACATTGTGCATGACGTCGAGAAAGTCGCCGTCGATGCGGATGTGGCCGTCCCGCCAGTCGAGAAAAATGCTGTCCGGATCCTCCTCCTTCTCCCGGCCCGTGAGCGCGGCGTCATACCAGGACAGCTTGTCGGTGTTGGCGTCGACCGTGCCCGTGAGGTAGCCCCGCAGCGTCTTCTGCATGACGGAGGCGCTGATCAGATAGACAAGAACATACGTCGCGACGGAAGATGCGACCATCGCGGCGGAGAACCACAGTATGATGTCTGTGCGGATGGAGAGTCGTCTCAAGAAACTGCCTCCTGCCCGCCTACCGAAGGACATAGCCCATGCCGCGGACCGTGTGGATGTGCTTTTCGGGGAAGCCCTCGTCGATCTTCTTCCGCAGATAGCGGATGTAGACGTCGACGACATTGGTGCCGCCCTCGTAGTCGAAGTTCCAGATGTGGTCCTCGATCTGCCGTCTCTCGAGGACCGTTCCCTTATTATACATCAGATATTCGAGCAGCTGGTACTCTTTCGCGGAGAGCGGGATGGTTTTTCCGCCTCTTTTTGCCTCGCGCGAGGAGACGTCCAGCGTGAGGTCGCCCGCGGTGAGGACGTTGACGGAGACGCCGAAGCTGCTCCGCGTCATCGCGCGGATTCTGGCGACCAGCTCCTCGAGGGAGAAGGGCTTTATGAGGTAGTCATTTGCCCCGCTGTTGAGGCCGCGGATGCGGTCGGATACCGCGTCACGGGCCGTGAGAAAGAGAACCGGGGTATTGAGACCGCGGCCTCTGATTCTCCGAAGGACCTCAAAGCCGTCCACGCGGGGCATCATGATATCAAGAACAACGGCGTCGTAGGACGCCGTGTTCATGCAGTCGAGGGCCTCTTCCCCGTCGAAGCAGCTGTCGACGGAGAAGCCCTCCTCTATGAGTTTCTGTGTCACAATCGCGTTCAGATCTTCTTCGTCTTCCGCAAAGAGAACCCTCATATCATGCGCGCCTTTCTGTTACGCGGTGAAATCCCCGCTGATCGTGGTGTATGCCCCGGTCTTTTTGTTTTTGATGCCGGTGATTTTGTACCGGTAAATTCTGCCGGGCTTCAGTTTCTTTACATTGACTTCCACTTCCCTGTAGTCTTCCTTGTGCCAGTTCTTCGCATAGGACTTTCCGGCGCGCGTGATTTTAACCTTAAAGTTCTTCTTCACAAAAATCCGGCTGTCGAATTTGAAGGTCACCTCCCGGTCCTCCGCGTCGTACTCGATCTTGTAGACATGGACCTTCCCCTTCTGCTTCGGGACGCGGATCTTTGTTTTCACTGTGCCGTATCTGGATTCGCCCTTCTTCCGAATGCCGCTCACGGTGATAAGATATGTGGTGCCCTTTTTGTATTTTTCCAGTCCGAATTCCAGCTCGTCACTGTCACCCTCGATGATATAGGCGCCCACGTGCTTTCCGGCCGAGGTTTTGACGCTGACTGTGGTGTTCATGTACTGGACATCTTTTGTCGTAAAATGAATCTCTATCTTGCCGTGCGCATTGCAGGAGACCTGTTTGATCTTCGGGGCCGCCGATGCGGGGACGGCGAGAAGCAGCATGGCAAAGACCGTCGTGAGCAGCACCGTGATTCTGCGCGTGAGACGTCCGGTCCGGGTTCCTGTTTCCTGATTCTGATACTGTGTCATGAAAATACCCTCCTTTTCTTTCATGATGATGATTTATGATCCGGTGTTTCTGCCGGGCATTTTTATCTGATTCTTTTCCGGTCGGCACACATGCCCTGAAACGAATTCAGATCTGCCCGGTACTCCGGGCGTCAGTCGTCGTCATCGTCGTCGTCATCGTCATGTTCGTCATCGCCGTCATAACTGTCGTCATCGCCGGCTCCGTCGCCATCATACCGGTCGCCGGCTCCGTCGTCGTCATATCGGTCATCGCCGGCTCCGTCGTCGTCATACCGGTCGTCGTCTCCGTCGTCGTCATATCGGTCATCATCGGCTTCGTCATCATCATCATAACGGTCGTCGTCATAACCGCCGTTTCCGTCCCCGCCGGACTGCGCGGTCTCGGTTCCGCTGTTTTCACGGCCGCTGTCCCTATTATTGACGTTTTGCGTGCTCCGGTCAACTTCCGTCCCGCCGCTTTCCGCGGGATCCGCAGTGCCGTCCGCGGGAGCCGCGGCCCCTGCGCTGCCGTCATCCGGCCAGGGTTCGGAGGAGGACTCGATGATCCCGCCCGTCAGGGCGTCGATGCTGTATTCGTACTCCGTGCTGGCGCTGTAGAACTCGATGCTGTAAACCTGCCTTCTGTCCTCCGTCTCGAGCTTCGTCTCCGTGAAGGTGACGTCCTTTGCGGCAAGTCCCGCGTGTTTCAGGGCGGCCTCCTTGGCCCGGTCAACCGGGATGTATCTGCTCCTGTCCGCCGTTCCCTTTTCGCCGGCACCGGCCGTGTTCCTGCCGGCTTCCTGTTTATCGGGGGCTGTTATGCCGTTTTCCTTATCGCCTGCTGCCGTTCCAGCGCTCTTCTTTCCGGCTGGGGCTTTTTCTCCGGTTCCGTCCCCGGTATCCGCAGCTTTTCCTCCGGTCCCGTCCCCGGCATCTGCAGCCGTTTCTCCGCTTCCGTCCCCGACGCCTGCTGCCGCTCCTTTGCTTCCGTCCCCGGCCGCCACTCCGCCGGCGGTATCCGCACCCGCCTCAAGCAGCTCCATGGAGCGCGCGATAATCGTTCCGTCGGACGCCCTCACCTCATATTCGTAGGAAGCCGACCCGGTCCGGAAATCCACTTCATAAATGTACGAGCCGTTCTTCCACTCAAATTCCGCGGATGAGAAGATGACGTCCTCCGGTTCGACCTCCGCGTCGATATAGGAAAAATTCCTGGCCTGCTCTTCGCCGACCGACCGGTTCCGCGCGAAGGTTCCGGCCGCCCGCGTGAAGCCCGTTCCGGCGACCGCGACGCCCGCCGCGGTGATTCCGGCAATGATGAGCCGTCTTCTGCGGCCGCGATTCATGTTCATCATGTCCGCCTCCTTTCTGATGTCATCATAGTCCGCAAAGATGAAAAGAAAATGAGAAGACGGAAAAGTGAACATTACTGCATGTGAAGACGCCATTTTTCCATATTTACAGCGATTTGTTATTCCTTATAATGATCATATCTGTGCCCGCGCCGGGAGCCGGCCGGATACGGAATATCTGACAGGAAACGATGAAAAGCGATGCGGGGAGGATGCAGCACATGCCGATCCAGTTTGAAGAAAAGAACCGGACCATATCAATTCACACGGATCACACGACGTATCAGATGAAGGCGGATGAGCACAGCGTGCTGCTGCATCTCTACTACGGCCCCCGCATGGACGGGGACGCCTCCTACCTGCTGGTTCCCGCGGACAGGGGCTTCTCGGGCCAGCTCCCCGAAAGCGCCTCGGACCGCACCTACTCTCTCGACTATCTGCCCCAGGAGTATCCCTGTGCCGGGACGGGAGACTACCGGAGCCCGGCCTTTGCCGTGCAGAATCCGGACGGAAGCGTCGCCTGCGACCTGAGATATGTGCGGCATGAGATCCTTGAGGGAAAATACGCCCTCCCCGGCATGCCCGCCGTCTACGGCGAACACGGGTGTGAGACGCTGGCGGTCATTCTTCGGGACGGGGTATCCGGCGTCGAGGCGCGGCTGCTCTACGGCGTCATCCCGGAGCTCGACATCATCACGAGAGCCGCGGTCATCACCAACCGTGGCAGCGGGGAGGTGGCGCTTAAAAAGGTACTGACCGCGAATCTGGATTTCTTAAGCGGCAGATATGACCTTCTGACCTTCTACGGCAGGCACGGCATGGAGAGAAATCTGCAGCGCCGCGAGGTGTCCCACGGGGAGTATTCCGTCGGCAGCCGAAGGGGCTCCTCGTCCCATCAGTACAATCCGCTCATGATTCTTGCGGAGAGGGGGACGACGGAGACCGCGGGGGCCTCATGGGCGATGGAGTTTGTGTGGAGCGGGGCATTTGCCGGGAACGCGGGAAAGGATCAGTACGACCAGACCCGCTGGCAGATGGGCCTGTCCGGCGAGAACTTCAGCATACCGCTCTCTCCGGGAGAGTCCTTCACGGCGCCCGAGGTCATCATGACTTACAGCGCGTGCGGCCTGGAACAGCTCTCGCTGAACCTCCACGACTGCATCCGGAAGCATGTCATCCGCGGGCCCTTCAGAGACGGCCTGCGGCCCCTGCTCTTAAACAGCTGGGAGAGCTGCTACTTTGACTTTGACGGGGAGCGGATCTGTGTTCTCGCGGAGCAGGCGAAGGCCCTGAACCTCGACATGGTCGTGATGGACGACGGCTGGTTCGGGAAGAGAGACACGGACACGACGGGGCTGGGAGACTGGAAGGTCAACGAGAAAAAGCTTGGCGGGCGGCTGCCGGATCTCATCCGCGTCGTGCACGGCATGGGCCTTAAATTCGGCATATGGATCGAGCCGGAGATGGTGTCGGTGGACAGCGATCTCTTCCGCGCGCACCCGGACTACGTGCTCGCGGCTCCCGGGAGAAAACCGGTTTTCGCGCGGGAACAGCTGGTGCTCGATTTTTCCCGGAAGGAGGTTGTCGACTGCATTTTCGATCAGCTGACGGGCATCTTCGACGAGGAGCCCGTGGACTATATCAAGTGGGATTTCAACAGGAACATCGCTGACGTCTGGTCTCCCTCCGCCAGGGACCAGGGGCGGGTGCTCTACGACTATATGCTTGGCGTATATGATCTGCTGGAGCGCCTTCTCGGGCGGTATCCGGGGCTTCTGATCGAGGGCTGCGCCGGAGGGGGCGGGCGCTTCGACGCGGGGATGCTGTATTACACGCCCCAGATCTGGTGCAGCGACAACACGGACGCCGTCGACCGGCTGCGGATCCAGTACGGCACCTCCTTCGGCTATCCCGCGGCCTCCATGGGGGCGCACGTCTCGGTTTCCCCGAACGAGCAGTGCGGGCGCGTGACCTCCATGGGCACAAGAAGCGCGGCCGCCATGGCGGGGACCTACGGCTTTGAGCTCGACACCGAGCACATGCCGGAGGAGGAGAAGGAGGAGATCAGGGAGGAAGTGGCGCGTTTCAGAAAATGGGCCCCGCTCATCCTGGACGGACATTATCTCCGCCTCACGGATCCCTTTGACGACCACGCTGCCGCCTGGGAGATCGTGTCCAGGGACGGGAGCGAGGCGCTGGTCACAGCCGTGACGCTCGAGATCCACTGCAACCCGCCGCAGAATTATATCCGTCTCCGCCGCCTGATTCCGGGAGCCGTGTACCGCGACGCGGAGTCGGGGCGGGAGTATTCGTCTGATCTGCTCATGACTGCCGGTCTTCCGGTTCCGAGGGAAATGTACGAGTACCCGAGCCACAGGTGGCATCTGGTCCGGGTTTGACAGACGCCGGGCAGGCTGTTGCCTGCCCCGGGCAGCCGCTGCTTTGTCAGCGTCGACAACATGGATCGGATACCACAGCTGCCTGCCCGCACGCAGCCGCTACCGCCGCACTCGGTTCTGATTCCGCCAGGCGCGGGGCGAGAGGCCGTAGACGCCCTTGAAGGCGCGCGAAAAATGCAGCTGATTCAAATATCCCACCGCGCACCCCACGTCCGCGACGGAGAGGTCCGTGAGCTTTAAGAGCTCGGCGGCCTTGATCATGCGGTAGGTGAGAAGAAAGTTCTGCGGCGACTGTCCCACCGATTCTTTGAATATTTTTCCGAAATAACTCCGGTTGAGACCGGAGTTTTTTGCTATATCCTCGACGGAGATGTCGTTCTGAAAATTTCCTTCAATAAAGGAGATGGCCTCCTTCACATAGAAATCCCGCAGCTTGCTTCCCGTCGTGATCTGACTGCCGGCGGATGACCGGATGAGCGCGTCAAAGAAGAGATACAGGTGCCCGATGAGATGGAGCGGGGTCTCGTCCGGGTGCTCCGCTATGTAGAGCATCTCTTTTGAGAGAACGTCCCGGAGCTCCGCGGCATGAGAGTGATAGACCGGCTTTTCGGGGGAGAAGCCGGCGAGATCCAGGGCCTGCTTCACGCGGAGTCCGTCGAATTCGATCCACACATATTCCCAGGGGATCCTCTCATCCGCGACATAGGTCGTCACGTGATCGGGGATGAGGAGAAAGCCCTCGCCCGTTTTCACGGAAAACCTGTCCATCGTCCCGTCCGGGCGGGACATCATCAGGGTGCCGCAGCCGGAGAGCACGTAGTGAAACAGCCAGTGGTTGCGGGAGGCGGGCCCGAAGGAGTGGCCCGGTTCGCACTGCTCGTGACCGCACTGATACATACCCAGATCCACAAAATGCGTGCTCGGAAATACGGAAAAATTGTAAAGCATAACAGCCCTCCTTTCCAGTGTCCGGCAGGCGGAGCGCAGCTGATTCAGCGCACCTTTGTCCGGGGGGTATCTCTCATTTATACCACAATGCTATATGACTGTTCAATAATCTCGAAAAAAGAGCAAATTGGTATAAAACTGCTCTTATTCAGCCATTCATAGAGGAATATTGGCATATTATTATTATACATGAGGGCATGAAGCTTATTTCGGTGACAGACTCCCGCGTATGTGCCGGCGGATCGTATCCGCCGCGGAGGGTAGAGAGTGGGACAGAAGGAATGGAACTATCTGAACAAAGAGGAGACGCGGTTTGGAGAGCGCCCCTTCCCGGACGGTACGGCCGGAACCTGCGGCAATATCCGCCCGGTCTACTGCGGGATCGAGGAGTGCCGGCCGGACCACAGCTTCGGTCCTTTTACCAGGGAGGAATATCTGATTCACTTTGTTCTGGACGGATGCGGCGTATTCAGGACGCCGGAGGACCGGTTCAGGATTGAAGCGGGACAGATGTTTCTGATTTATCCGGGGACGGAAACACTGTACCGGGCGGATCACATCCGGCCCTGGTCCTACTGCTGGATCGGCTTCAGCGGAGAAGACGCCGGCATGCTGATGAAACAGATCGGGTTTACGCGTGAGTGTCCGGTTCTGCAGATGTCATCCGGGGAGGAAATACTGCAGGTCATAAGAAGGCTGCTTCTTCTCGACTCGGACGGCCTGTCGGACAGGTTCCTGGTCTCGGCCGGCTTCAACGAAATCATGGGAATTCTTCTCCGGGACGCGGAGCAGGTGATAAGGACGGAATCGGCCGGTCAGCCGGAATTATCCTATACAGGCTACGCGGTCGTCTATCTGCAGAGGCATTTTTCGGAGAAGATCCGGATCGCGGATCTCGCCGCGCATATCGGGGTATCGAGAAGCTATCTCACCCAGCTCTTCCGGGCGCATCTCGGCGTCTCGCCGCAGGAGTATCTGATCCGGATCCGGATGAATCACGCCTCCCTGTGTCTTCGGCACACGGAGGATTCGGTCAGGGATATCGCGGCGGAGAGTGGGTATGAGGATCCCCTCGCCTTCTCAAAAATCTTCAAGCAGAGGTTCGGCGTGAGTCCGACCGAATACAGAAGAGCGGGGGAGAACGGGAGAGATTCCGGAGGAGTGAACGGCATGCCGGCAGGCACCGGCCGCCGCGGAATTTCCGGAGAAGGCGCGGTGAGTCCGAAAGGAAATGAAAACTGACATTCTCCCATATGCAGCAAACATTGTTCCATAGACATCCATGTTGATTTGAACATAAAATTGGTCTGTATTGTGTGCGGAAATGGGCAAAATGACGAAAAGCCCATAAGCAGCATAGAAAGAAAGGAGAAAACATATGAAGAAGAAACTGATGGCAGCCGCTGTTGCCGGAATCATGGCACTGTCTCTCGCGGCGTGCGGAGGCGGATCCTCCTCCGGGACGGAAGCTGCCGCGTCGGGCGCAGCAGCGGCTGAATCGGGAGCGGCGGACGCAGCAGCCTCATCGGGCGGCAGCCTCACCGTCAATGTCTGGGACGCCAACCAGGCTCCCGGACTCCAGGAGATCATCGACGAGTGGAGCGCGAAAAGCGGCGTATCCGCCAAGGTTGAGGTCGTGGACTGGGACAACTACTGGACACTGCTCGAGGCCGGTGCTTCCGGCGGAACGCTTCCGGATGTCTTCTGGATGCACTCCAACACGGCTCAGATGTACATGGAAAATGATATCCTGCTTCAGCTCGACGACTATATCGCAAATGACGACGCGATTGACCTCAGCAAGTATTATCAGGGTATCGTAGAGCTCTACACCCGCTCCGACGGCAACGTGTACGCGATCCCCAAGGATCACGATACCATCGCCCTCCTTTACAACAAGGCGATCCTTGATCAGTACGGCGTCGACTATCCGACGGCGGACTGGACATGGGAGGATATGTACGAGGCGGCCAAAGCCATCACCGAGGGATCCGGCGGAGATGTTTACGGCTTCGCGATGAATACCTCCAACAACCAGGACGGCTGGTACAATCTCGTCTATGATTACGGCGCAGAGGTCATCAATGAGACGCATGACGGCACGACCATCGGCTCCCCCGAAGGAAAAGCCGGCATGGAGATGGTGAGAAAGCTTCTCACGGTCGCGGCTCCGCAGTCCGTCGTCGCCGAGACGGGAACAGATTCCCTCTTCCAGTCCGGAAAGACGGCCATGATCACACAGGGCTCCTGGATGATCAATTCCTTCTACACGGCTGAGAACCACGCTGACTACTACTGGTCTCTGCTTCCCTACGCGGATGTGAACGGCAACGGCACCTGCGATGACGGCGAGAGATATTCCGCCTACAACGGACTCGGCTGGGCGGCTGCCGCCAGCACGGCAAATCCGGACGCGGCCTACAGCCTCATCTCCTACCTCTGCTCCGAGGAGGGACAGCTGAAGCAGTCCGAGCTCGGCATCACCATGGCCGGTCTTGAGGGCGCATCCGACGCGTTTGTGAACGCCTTCGACGGCATGGACGTATCTCCCTTCCTTGAGGCTGAGAATTACAACCTCTACTTCCGTCCCTACACCAGAAAGACGACGGTCTGGGAGGATGCCCTTCAGCAGCAGGGCGCGTTCCTTGACGCATGGCAGAATCCGGATGACCCTGCGGTCATGGAAGCTGCGTGCGACAACGCTCAGAAGATTATCGAGGACGCGATCGCGGCCGAGTAAATCTTAAGTATGGTCTGCAGCTGCCAGGGGAGAACCCGGGCAGCTGCCTGTATCTTTAGGGTTCACGCGGCGGCCTGCCGGCGGGGGGCCGGAGACGCCGCGGGATATGGAGGTAGTATATGAGCAACGCCAAACAGCCCAAACATAAGATGACGGCTGCCGAGAAGAGAACCGCCTATTGGGCGTGGGCCTTTGTGGCTCCGACGATCATCGGCCTCGTGGTTCTCAATTTCTATCCGGCCATCAACACGGTGTGGCAGTCCCTCTGCAAGACCGGCGACTTCGGAAAGGGCAACACCTTTGTCGGCCTCGCGAATTACTCCGTCGTGCTTCGCTCCGGTGAGACATGGCAGTCACTCTGGAATACCATTAAGTACGCGATCATCGAAGTGCCCTTCGGCGTCGTGATCGCGCTCATCCTGGCGGTCTTCCTCAATCAGAAGCTGAAGGGTACGTCCGTGTACCGCACCATCTTCTTCCTTCCGATGGTCTGCGCCCCCGCGGCTGTCGCGATGGTCTGGAAGTGGCTGTACAATCAGCAGTTCGGTCTCATCAACAACATTTTCCACAGCAATGTGGCCTGGATCTCCGATCCGAAGATCGCCTGGCTTTCCATCGGCATCATCGGCGTCTGGTCCGTCATCGGCTACAACATGGTTCTCTTCATCTCCGGTCTGCAGGAGATCCCGGGCGACTACTACGAGGCGGCCTCCATCGACGGGGCGACCGGCATCCGCCAGTTCCTCAACATCACGGTTCCGCTTCTCAGCCCGACGACCTTCTTCATTGTCCAGACCCGTCTCATCGGCGCTCTCACGGTGTTCGACCTCATGTTCATGGTTATGGACAAGACCAATCTGGCGCTGCAGAAGACGCAGTCCATCGTCTATCTCTTCTACACCTACGCCTTCACGAACGGCAACAAGGGCTACGGCGCGACACTCGTCATGGTCCTCGTCGTCTTCATCATGATCGTCACCGTGATCATGCAGAAGGCTGAGAAGAAGTTCGTGTTCTACAATTAAAGGCGGGAGGAATCGGATATGACAATTGAACAGAGAGCCCGGCTTAACAAAATCATTATCTATGTCATCCTCACCATCATGGCATTTATCATGCTGGTGCCCTTTGCCTGGATGATTCTCACTGCGGTGAAGACGAATCAGGAGTCGATTTCCGTCGCCCCCTTCTATATCTTCCCGCACAACGGCTGGCACTGGGAGAACTTCGCCACCGTATGGAAGAGCTACAATTTCGTTATTCTCTATAAAAATACGCTCCTTATGATTTTCTTCCGCGTGGTCTGCGCCTGCCTCACGGCGACCATGGCCGGATACGCGTTCGGACGTCTCGAGTTCCCGGGAAAGAAGTTCCTCTTCTCCCTGGTGCTCATCCAGATGATGATCCCGTCACAGATCTTCATCATCCCGCAGTACCTGATGGTCTCGTCCCTCGGCCTTCTGAACAGCGTCGCGGGTCTGGTCTTCCCCGGTATTGTCACGGCGTTCGGAACCTATCTGCTGAAGACAGGTTATCAGGGCCTGCCCAAGGATCTCGAGGAGGCAGCCGGTATCGACGGATGCAACATCGGACAGAAGTTCCTCCGCATCATGATGCCGCTCACCCGCTCATCCATGATCTCCCTCGGCATTTTCACCGCCCTTTTCGCCTTCAAGGATCTGATGTGGCCCATGATCGTCTGCACGAACTCCGCGACGACGACGCTGTCCGCGGGTCTCGCCAAGATGCAGGGCCAGTACGGAAGCGACTATCCGACCATGATGGCCTCCGCGGTGCTCGCCCTTATCCCGATGATCGTGATCTACGTCATCTTCCAGAAACAGTTCGTCGAAGGTATTGCGACTTCCGGCGGAAAGCTGTAAGGTTAAGGTCGGGAAGCAAAGGATCATGACTTCTCGGACGGGGATGGCCCCGGCTCCGCAAGGAGGATCCTGCAGAGTGTTTTATCTGGTTTTACAGCAGGCAATTGACAGACAGCCGGAAACATGGATGCTTATGTTTCCGGCTGTTTTTTACCGCGGACGGACGGCTCGGGAGGATTCCGGCATGAAAGCGGACAGACGGCGCGGGAGGATTCCGGCATGAAAAAGCGGATGGCCGTGTGGTGGAACACGGAAAGAAAAAAGATTTCGGGCATGAGCGGGAGGCAGGCTGTCTCCTATATATGGGAATACTATAAAATCCCCATCGTCGGAGCGGTGTGCCTCGTGTGCACGGTTCTTTATCTCTACGCGCATTTCCGATCCGCCATCACGGACCACTGGATCTACGTCATGTTCGCCAATACGCGGGAGCAGGTCGGAAACGGATCGGAGCTCTGGGACGGCTACGTGGCGTATACGGGTTACGACACGCGCGAGAAGGCGGTTGACTTCAACTGCGAGGCCTGGTTTGATTATCTGGACAATCAGGCGCGGGGAAACCGCTATTACGAGATGTTCTGCGGCTTCACCGACAACGGGGTCCTGGACGCGGTCACGATGGAGGCGGACGCCCTCACGGAGCTGGGACGCAGCGGGCGGCTCATGGACCTGACGGATGAGCGGTGCCGGGCCATTTTTGAAAAATACGGAGACCGGCTCCTCTACTCCATCCCCTACGACACGGAGTACAGCACGGATCCGGTCCCGGTGGGAATCGATATCTCGGACAGCGTCCTTATGACGAAATACCACATCTACCCGGAGACCTGCGCGCTCGGGATCGGGGCGCAGAGCGACAATATCGAAGCGGTGGAGAAGCTTCTCGACTATCTGTATGAGAAGAAATGAGAGGTGTGAGAGATGGGAGAAATACTCAGCAGCTTCCTGAGCAACGACAGCCGGTTCGGAAAGCTGATGACCCGGTGCGGGGTGATCATAGGCGGAAACCTGATGTTTATCCTCTTCAGCATGCCCGTTCTGACGGCCGGGGCGGCGTATACGGCGCTGCATTTTGTCATGCTGAAGGCGCTGCGGGGGGACGGGCAGATCAATCCCTTCCGGACCTTCTGGGCCGGCTTTAAGGAGAACTTCCTGCAGGCGACGGTCTCCTTCATCGGAACCGCCCTGTTCTTCCTCTTCCTCTACGCGGATCTGCGCCTCTGCCGCGCGGCGGGAGGAGCACTCGATTTCATCCGGTACCCCGTCATCGCGATCGGCGTGATCGCGGCGGTCCTCGCACTCTACCTCTTTCCGGTCATGGCGGCGTTTAAGGACACGATTCCGCATCTTCTGAGAAATGCCCTTTATTTCGCCGCAAAAAAAATATACAAGGTCCCGGTCATCCTGTTTTTCAACATTTTCCCGCTTTATCTCACTTATACGGACCCTCAGATGATGCCGCTTTATGCCTTCCTCTGGGTCTTCTTCGGCTTCGGGGCGGTGGCCATGCTGAATTCGTATCTGCTGCTGCCCGAGATGAAGCCCTTCCTCCCCCGCGTCGATGAGTACGGGGATTTTATTGCGGACGATGAGGATGAGGCGGAAGAGGGCGCGGATGTTCCGGAGGGCGGTGCGGACGGAAGAGAGGACCGTTTCGCAGCGGAGAGCGTCGGAAGGGGATCCGGCGCGCCTGCTCTTACTGAGGAGGAGCAGGCCCGGCAGGCGCTTGAGGATATGAAGCGGCTCGGCATGTAGGGACCGCTCCGTCCTGCCGGTCTTTCGCTTCGGGCGGACCGGGGAGACCGCAAAATGCAGGTGAAACCCAATATGCAAAAGCACAGATCATTCAGTTCAAGGAAAGGATCCGCTATGATCATATATCACGAAAAAACCGGTATCTGGCATCTCACCAATGATGAGATCAGCTATATCATCGACGTCATGGAAAACGGCCAGATCGAGAACCTGTATTACGGGAAGAGAATTCACGACAGGGAGGACTTCCGGTACCTGCACGAGGAGACCGGGCGCTCCCAGATGTCCGTCTGCGTCCCGGAGCCCTCGCGCCTGTCCCTGCACTACGCGCGGCAGGAGTATCCCGCCTACGGAAACGGGGACTACCGGTCCCCGGCCTTCGAGCTCCTGCAGGAGAACGGCAGCCGGATCTCGGAGTTTCGGTATGTCTCTCACTGCATCATTTCCGGCAAGCCCTCCCTCTCGCCGCTCCCTGCGACCTATGTCACGGATGACGCGGAGGCTGAGACCCTGGAGATCCTGCTCCGGGACGGCCTGACCGGTGTGGAGCTCGTGCTCAGCTATACGATCTGGCGGGACTTTCCCGTCATCTCGCGCCACGCGCGCTTTATGAACCGCGGCGGCGAAAAGGTCACACTCACGCGGGCCATGAGCGCCTGCGCGGAGCTGAACGACATGGACTTTGAGATGGTGCACCTGTCCGGCGCCTGGGGACGCGAGCGCTATATCAAACGGCGCCCCCTCGAAATGGGCATCCAGGCGGTGCAGGGCATAAACGGCACGGCCTGCGGCGCCGAGCACAATCCCTTCCTTGCCCTGGCCCGGCCCGCGGCGACGGAGGAGACGGGGGAGGTCTACGGCTTCAGCTTCGTATACAGCGGAAACTTCCTCGCGCAGGCCGAGGTGTCGACCTTCGACATGACGCGCGTCATGATGGGCATCCATCCCCAGTCCTTTGCCTGGGTGCTGGAGGGCGGCGGCGGTCCGGCGTCCGGATTTACGACCCCGGAGACCGTCATGGTCTATTCGGACGGCGGCTTCGGCAAAATGAGCCGCGTCTTCCACCGCCTCTACCGCGACCACCTCATGCGGGGCGCCTGGAAAAACCGGCCGCGCCCGATCCTTCTCAACAACTGGGAGGCCACCTATTTTGACTTCGACGAGGAGAAGCTCCTCACCATCACCCGGAAGGCCAAGGAGGCGGGAGTGGAGCTGTTCGTCCTCGACGACGGCTGGTTCGGTACGAGAAATGACGACCGCCGCGGACTTGGCGACTGGTACGCCAATCTTGAAAAGCTGCCCTCCGGCATATCCGGTCTCTCCAGGAAGATCCGTGAGATGGGCCTTCTCTTCGGCCTCTGGGTCGAGCTCGAGATGGTCAATAAGGACAGCGACCTCTACCGCGCGCATCCGGACTGGATCATCGGCGTCCCGGGCCGCTTCGAGTCCCACGCGCGGCACCAGCACGTTCTCGACTACTCGAGAAAAGAGGTGGTGGACGCCGTCTATGAAATGATTTCGAAGATTCTGCGCGAATCGGAGATCTCCTATATCAAGTGGGACATGAACCGCTATATGACCGAGCCCTTCAGCCGCGCGCTTCCGGCCGGCCGGGAGGGAGAGCTCATGCACCGCTACATGCTGGGCGTCTATGATCTCTACAGCCGGCTCACCTCGGAGTTCCCGGAGATCCTCTTTGAGTCCTGCGCGAGCGGCGGGGCCCGGTTCGACCCGGGCATGATGTATTTCGCGCCCCAGGCCTGGTGCAGCGACGATACGGACGCAGCGGAGCGCCAGAAGATCCAGTACGGGACTTCTCTCGTGTACCCGCTTGTCAGCATGGGTTCCCACGTGTCGGCTGTACCCAACCACCAGCTTCTCCGCACGACGCCGCTTGCGACCCGCGCGAATGCCGCCTACTTCGGGACCTTTGGCTACGAGCTCGACCTCAATCTCCTGACGGACGCCGAGATGGAGCAGGTAAAGGAGCAGATCCGGTTCATGAAGAAGTACCGGGAACTGATCCAGGTGGACGGGGATTTCTACCGCCTCCTGAATCCGTTTGAGGGAAATGAAGCCGCCTGGACGGTCGTCTCCCGCGACCGCACCCGCGCGCTCGCCTTCTTCGGACAGCGTCTCGAAAAGGTCAACGGCTCCTGGCTGCGCCTGCGCCTGGCCGGCCTCGATCCCGACCGCCTCTATGAGGTGTCCTGCGACCTCTCACCCTCCGACACCATGCCGGAGCATCTGATCGCGGCCTACGGCCTCACACCCGGCGCCGCCAGGGTGACAAAGGTACAGGCCTACGGCGATGAGCTCATGAACGCCGGCATTCCGATTGACCGGATGACGCTCATGATGAAGGGCGGCGATTTTACCTCGCTTCTCTTTGAAATTGAGGCCCTGTGAGCGGAGAACAGATCTGCGCCTGTATCCCCCCAGCCGGCTGTGCCGGCCGGGGGGATTTGTTTACAGGGCCGGTCGAGGGGGGACATGGCTGGTATAAGCCTTTCTAATTAGCTGTATATTATTATCGAAGCGGATTCTTCGTCAGGACTGTGTTGCAGCTTCAAATGCAGTCTCAACCTTGAAGATTCTTCGTCAGGACTGCTTAGCAACCGCAAATGCAGTCTCAGCCCTGATGATTCTTCGCCAGGACTGCTTAGCAGCTTCATATGCAGTCTCAATCCTGATCAAAGGGAAAAGGGTCAAATCCTAAGAGGCACTGATCCAACGAATAGTCCAGTTGCTTGAAAAGTGATGTACCAGTCGAGTGAGCTTTTTACATAGCCAGTCGAGCGAACTCTTTACGGGGCTTGCCGAGGGAACATTTTTATGAGGGAAGGCTGCGCAAAATGATGATATAATGAGGAACATGTGCCGGTTTTTATGTATGAAGCGTTATAAATGAGCTCATACGCTTGAGGCTGTCCGGATGAGTCTGCCGGGCAGAAGGAGTGGATATGCGGTCGTTCCCGGAAGAATTCAGGAAGATCCGTCTTATAGGCGTGGATCTGGACGAGACCCTGCTGACAAGCAGGAAAACAATATCAGACGCTGTCATGGGCGCCATAAAGGAGGCGGAGGCGGCGGGAATCCGGATCGTTCCCGTGACGGGGAGACCGCTCGCCGGCGTGCCGGCGGAGCTGTTCGCGCCGGGTCTCTGCCGGTATGCGATCACGTCCGCAGGCGCGGTGCTGACGGATTTCGGCGGTGAGCGCGGCGGAGATGTCAGAAGAGATGCCGGCGGTGAGTGCTGCGGAGATGTAAGAAAGGATGCCGGCCGTGAGTGCTGCGGAGATCCGGACGTCCTTTCCGGCGTTGGTGCCGTCATGGACGCCGGCTGTGCGGGGAGTGCCCCGGAAACCGCCGGGAATCCGCAGGGCGGCGCGGCTCCTTCCTTTCGGGGAATCGGCTCCTATATGAGGGCAGGTACGGGACCCGCCGCGGTGCCCGACACCTTCGGGGTGCCTGACATGCCCGGCTGTCCGGGTACGACGCTCTCCTATGAAGGACTCGATCCGGATACCGCCCTTTCGGTCTACAACGCGGCGCCGGAGCTTCAGATTGTCCGCGAGATCATGATTGACGGATATGCTTATATGGAGCCGGAGCTGTACGACCTTCTCATCAGCCG
>CAYLHR010000031.1:0-17649 GCA_964383335.1 uncultured Lachnospiraceae bacterium | reverse complement strand
GGCAACAAGAAGATCTATCGGATCTACGACAAGGAGACGGGAAAGATCCGGGCGGATCTCATCTGCCTCGAGGACGAAACCTACTCCGAGGATGAGGACCTCCGCATCTTCGACCCGGTCGAGACCTGGAAAAAGACCCGCTTCAGGGCCGGCACATTTACCTTAAGGGAGATCCTGGTCCCGGTGTTCCGGAACGGAACCTGTGTGTACCACGACGAGGCGACGACCATGGAGATCCGCGAGCGCTGCCGCCGGGAGATCGATACCCTGTGGGAGGAGACAAAGCGCTTCGAGAACCCGCATCAGGTCTACGTCGATCTCTCCGACCGCCTGTACGCGATCAAAAATCAGCTGCTTGAGCAGATGTCTTCCGAGAACCTGTCATAACTCTTAAAAAAACCGCTTGCATTGTATGCGATGCCGATGTATAATAATCTGCGTCGCATAGATTGGGCTATCGCCAAATGGTAAGGCAACGGACTCTGACTCCGTCATTTCAAGGTTCGAATCCTTGTAGCCCAGCGCAAAAATCCCCCGGAGCTTATGCTTCCGGGGGATTTTTTTCGTTCTCCTCTTCTTCTTTAAGAAGCGCCGCGTAAATGTCCCGTCTGGAGACGCCCCTGTCCTTCGCCGCGGCCTTCATGGCGGCCTTCCGGTCAAGGCCCCGCCCCTCATAGAGGGCGACGTGGTCCCGCACCGCCATTTGCTCAAAGGCCCGGGCAGTCTCCTCCTTCACCGCCTCCCCGCTTTTGCCCTCGACGACGAGCACATACTCTCCCCGCGGGGCCTGCGTCTCATACCGGAGGAGGGCCTCCTCCACCGTCGTGATCTCCGTCTCCTCGTAGCGCTTGGTGAGCTCCCTGCAGAGCGCGAGCCTCCGATCCCCGCCCAGGGTCTCCCGCAGCGCGCCCAGTGTCTTCTGCAGCCGGTGGGGCGCCTCATAGAGAATCATGGTCCGCCGCTCGCCGGCGAGACATGCGAGCGTCTCCCGTCTCTCCTTCTTATCCACGGGGAGAAACCCCTCGAACACGAACCTGCGTGTATCAAGCCCCGACAGGGCGAGCGCCGAGACGGAGGCGCTCGGGCCCGGGATCACCGCCACGGGGATGTGGTTCGCGTGGCACTCCCGGACCAGGATCTCCCCGGGATCCGAGACGGCGGGCATGCCCGCATCCGTGATGAGCGCGATCTTCGCCCCGTCCAACAGCTTCCCGATGAGCTCCGGGCATTTTTCTCTCTCATTAAACTTGTGATAGCTGGTGAGCGCCGTGTGAATATCATAGTGCTCGAGCAGACGAAGAGACGTCCTCGTATCCTCGCACGCGATGAGATCCGCCTCCTTCAGAATCCGGACAGCCCGGAAGGTCATATCCTCCAGGTTCCCGATCGGCGTGGCCGTAAGATACAGAATTCCAGCCATGTTCCTGTCTCTCCTCCTTCTTCTGTCCGCGCGCTCCCGCGGGCACGGTTCCGGCCCTCCTTTCAGGAACGGCGCCTGCCCGCGTAAATGTCGAGCACCTCCTGTGTGTACGTCCCGTCCGGACCGTATATCATAAGAGGCGGCTCCGCGATGAGATAGGGTCTCCCTCCCCGGACCGCCTCGATCAGCACCATGGACGCCTCCGCTCCCGCCCTCGGGTGAATCATGCGGAGCCGCTTGGGCTCGAGGCGGCAGTCCCGCATAAGGGACAGCATCTCGGGCAGGCGGAAGGGCCTGTGAATCATGGCGAAGCGCCCCTTGGGACGAAGCAGGCGCGCCGCCTGGCAGATCACGTCGCGAAGCGTGCAGCAGACCTCCGTTCTCGCGACTGCCCGGCTGCGGTTCTCCCCAACGAGCCCGTCCTTTACGGCCATATAGGGGGGATTGCACGTCACCAGGGAAAAGGAAGCTGCGCCGAAAATCCGGGCAGCTTCCCTGATATCCCCTTTTACAATTCCGATCTCATCCGAAAGACCGTTCTCCCGGACGGACCTCTCCGCCGTTTCGGCGACAAAATCCTGAATCTCGAGCCCGGTCATCCGCACATCCGCCCCTTCCGGCAGACATCCCCGCATAATGAGCGGCACGGGGCCGAATCCGCATCCCATGTCGAGAACGCGGTCCCCGTCCCTGATTTCGGGAAAATGCGCCAGCAGGACGGCATCGATGCCGAAGCAGAAATAATCGGGATCCTGGTAGATAAAGAATCCGTTCTGGAGATCATCCTTTCGAAGCATCCCCGTTCTCCTTCGGGCCGCGCCTGGGCCTTCTCCTCCTGCGGCGCTTTTTCTCCTGTCCCGCCGCATCCGGAGCCGCTCCGCCCGCCGGGGCGGCCGCCTCCTTCACGTGTCCGGCTTCATCCGGCCGGGCCGCCGAAGCCGCCGGCTGTGCGCCCGCTTCCGCAGAAGCGGCCGGCTTCTTCCTTCTTCTCGGCCGTCTGGCGCGCCTCTCGCCCTCCGCACCGGCGGCCTCTCCTCCGGGCATATCTCCCACGGACGCCGCGGACGCCGCGGGCGCCGCTTCCTCGGGCGCCTCCGCCTGAGCGCGGTCGTTCCGGGCTCCCGCGGGAACGTGCTCCTTCCGCCTGCGGTCGGATCCGTTTCTCCCGGAAGCCTCCGCCTCCTGCTGCTCCAGCTGTTCGCGGAACTTGAACTTCTGCGCCTTGGGCACGAAGGTCAGATCCTTTACGTCAAATTCCTGCAGCTCCTTCTCGTCGTTGTCGAGCTCGACGATGACCTTGACCGTCTGCCTCAGAATATTAACCGAGTGGACATCGCCCCGTCTTCCGTCCTCCGCCATCGCGAAGTCGCCCTTTCCGGGGAGGTCCCTGTTGAGATACGCGTAAGTCTCGGCCTCATTTTTAAGACAGCACATAAGGCGCCCGCAGGTGCCGGATATCTTGGTCGGATTGAGCGACAGATTCTGGTCCTTGGCCATCTTGATGGAGACCGGCGCGAACTCATTAAGCCACGTGTGGCAGCAGAGCGGCCGCCCGCAGCTTCCGACCCCGCCCAGCAGCTTGGTCTCATCCCGCACGCCGATCTGCCGCAGCTCGATCCTCGTGCGGAAGATTCCCGCCAGATCCTTCACGAGCTCGCGGAAATCGATCCTGCCCTCCGCCGTGAAATAAAACAGCAGCTTGCTGTTATCAAATGTATACTCCGCTCCGATGAGCTTCATGTCGAGCCCGTGCTCGGCGATCTTCTTCTTGCAGGTTCTGTACGCGTCCTTCTCCTTCTCGCGGTTGGTCCGCTCCCTCTCGTCGTCGTCCGGCGTCGCCATGCGGATCACCTTCTTCAGGGGTCCGTGGGCCTTCTCCTCCGGCACCTCCGTCGGCGAGATGACGACCGTCCCGTACTCGGTGCCCCGCGCGGTCTCCACGATCACGTGGTCGTGGTACTTCATCGTGAGGCTGCCGGGATCAAAATAATACACTTTCCCGGCATCGTTGAACCTGACACCTATAATTACTGGCATGAAACTTACTCCTTGATCTGTCCGGATTTCTCCGCGCCGGCGGAAAAATCCCGGTAATTCCTCACGAGTGGCAGTTCTCCTTCACGGAGAACAGAAACAGCTCCATCGTGAGCTCAAAATTGACATTGGCGCGGAGACGGCTCTCCACGCGGTCGGCCGCTGCCGCCGCCTCCTGAAGACCCGCGTAGGAGGAAGCCCGCGCCTCGGCCCGTATCTCCGAAATCTCGCCCGCAAAAATCAGCTGGTCGACCTCCCGCGTCGCCTTGTAGCAGAGCACATCCCGGAACCACATTCTCATGATGTCCAGGATATCGGAGATGTGCTCCCGGTCCTCCTTCATCTGCCGCACCGATTCCGCGATCGCCGCGGTATCCATGTTCCTGAGGCGCCGGATGAGACCCAGCGTCTTATCGCGCCGCTCGGAAAACTCCGAGTCCGTGGCCGCCGCCACCGCCTTCCCGATATTGCCCTGGGCAAAGGCCGTGAGGACCTTGGCCTCATAGTCCGGAATGTGAATCTCGCTCCTTAAGAATTCGTCCACATCGCGGTCCGCCACCGGAAGCAGCGGAAGCGTGACGCATCTGGACAGAATCGTCGGCAGCAGCGCCTCGGGTGCCGTCGAAAGAAGGATGAGGACCACATAGGACGGCGGCTCCTCGATGGTCTTAAGCAGGGCGTTCTGCGCCTGCTGATTCATCTTCTCGGCATCGGGGATGATGTACACCTTCCACCGGCTCTCATAGGGCAGGATATCCACCGTTTCCACCACCTGCTCCCTGATCTCCTTCACCGAGATCAGATTCGGCTTCTCGTGAGTCACGTAAAGGATATCCGGGTGATTGTGATCCGCCGCCTTCCGGCAGGACGGACAGATGAGACAGGGCGCCGGCTTTGATCCGTCCCTGCACTCGAGCGCCATCGCGAAGGCGTCCGCCATCGTCTTTTTTCCCGAGCCGGCCTCCCCCGTGAAAAGATACGCATGGGAAATACGGCCGCTCCCGATACTTCCGGTAAGATGAGCGATTACGTCCCTGTGCCCGATGATGGAATCAAATCCGCTGTTCATCATCTCTGTCCCCTCATATACAAAAGAGAAACGCCCGCTGTCGTTCTTTCCCCTTATAATAATGATTTCGGGGCGATCTGGCAAGACCTCTTCCCCGCCTGCGGCCGGACCGAAGCGCGTCCCCGTCCCCCCGTCACCGGACCAGAACGCGGACCCGTCCCCCGTCACAGCCCGTCAGCGAATAACCGCGCTTAAGAAGGAACTCCGCCCGGGAGATCAGATCCTCGTCGAAGATCTCCCCCGGGACGATGAGGGGCGTGTCCGGGGGAAATACCGCCACATAATCCCCGCTGATCCTGCCGGCGGCATCCGCAAAAGGAATCAGTTCCGATTCCGCCATGCAGGCCCCGGATATCGTCATGGCACAGGACGGCAGGGACCGCGCGGGGAGCGCCGCGTCCGGCGAAGACGTATCGGACGGCGCGGTGTCCGCCGCAGATTTCTTTGATGATGCAGTCTCCGCGCGCCCTGCGGCGTCAATTTCCCTGAGGGCGGAAAGCAGCCTGGAAAAGCCCTCCGCCGAGTCCGCGTACGAGGTCATAAGAAGGACATAGCCGGGCGCCTTCATCTCGGGCTGAATGTGACAGTTCTCCCGAAGAGCACGGTACAGCGCGTCCGCGTCCTCTGTCAGAAGAACGAGCTTTCCCGGGTCCAGCTTTGTCCCGGCCCTGTAACCCGGAATCTCGCCGTCCTCCGTCAAAATACCGTCCGCCCCTCCGGCAAGGCGCGGAAAGCGCAGCCCGGAGAGCTCCGCCCGGAGTTCCCGCAGAGCCCCGGCGTAGCGGACGAGCTGTTTCCTGCCGGAGTCCGCCTGATCTCCGCCATCCGAAAACGCGTGCAGCGCCCCCGTCACCGAGGCCAGAAGGAGATAGGACGGGCTGGAGGTCTCATAGATGTCCAGATATTTCCGAAGCCTCCACCCCGGGACCCTGCCCGAGACATTGTGGAGAAATGCCGTCTGCGTGAGGCAGGGGAGCGTCTTGTGCGCACTCTCTACGACCAGGTCCGCGCCGAGAGCGGCCGCGCAGGCCGGGAAAAACGGCCGGGTTTCCTCTGGCATGAGCGGCAGATGGGCCCCGTGCGCCTCATCGACGATGAGAACCGCGCCGGCCGCGTGCGCCGCGTCCGCGTATGACCTCACGTCCTTCACGCACCCCTCGTAGGAGGGGGAGGTGATGACAACCGCCTGCACGCCCTCAGGGGAATCCGGGCCGCTGCCCGGCTCCCCGGTATAGCGGATGTGAAGATCCATCAGCTCCGCCGCGTGATAGACCGATATATGGCAGCTCCTCTCGATGAGAATGGTGCCGCCGCGGGGAACCGCCGCCGATATCGCGGCCAGAATGCCGCAGGTGCTGCCGTTCACGAGAAAATACGTCTCCTCCGCGCCAAAGAGCCGGGCGGCTGCCTCCATCTCCTCCCTCAGAATGCCCTCCGGGTGATGGAGATCGTCGAAGCCGTCGATTTCCGTGATGTCAAGGCGGCTTTCCGGTCCCGTCCGCCTCTTGTGCCCCGGCATGTGAAAGGGGTACATGTCGGAGTCCGCCAGCTTCCGGAGCGCCGCCTCGAGGCCGCGCGCGGCCGGCTCCGCATCGCCCTGCAGATTTTTTTCCGTCCCGCTCTGCCGCAGCATCTCCGCTTCTTCCTGCTGCGGAGGAGCTGCCGGGAGCTCCTCCCCCTCCAGGATCTCAAAGTCCCTGCACCGGCCCTCAAGAGCCTCCTTAGCCAGCTGATCGGCCAGATCATTGAACCTGTCGCCCGAGTGCGCCTTCACCTTGGAGAAGGAGATCCGGACCGTCTGCCCCCAGCGCTTCATCGTCTCCGCATATTTTCTGGTGAGCTCGTTCTTCGCCTTCCACTTTCCCGCAGCCCACATCTCTATTCCCTGATAGTCGTAGCGGATCTCGATCGCCGGGTACCCGTTTTTCATGGCCCACTGAACTGCGACCATGGCGCCCAGCATCTCTCCCGCGACATTCCGGATGGCCGCGGTATCCGCGTTGCTGCCCCTGTCCGATTTGACGCGGACGGTGCCGTCCGGGGCGAACAGCACGCAGCCGTAGGCGTATGTTTTAACAGATTCCTGATAGCTGCCGTCTACATAGGCGACGACACGGTTCAACTCCGGTTTCCCGTTCATACAGGCTCCTCTTTTTTACGCGGATTCGCTCCTTACTTCGCGGGGATTCCCTTCTCCCCCCTGCCGATCCGCTTCCAGTTTTCCTTATCCCAGATGCTGCTGTGCACCGAGTACCAGTACCCGTCACTCGTATCGAAAGTATACCCGTTGTTCGAGGAGGTGTCCCAGTTGAGAGACGTCGTGATGACCAGCTCCCCCTCTTTTTCCTCCGTCGACACCGGATTGCCCGTAAAGGGGTTCACCGGGTTCCCGATGAGGCCCTCAAATGCCAGAGAGGGAACGTCGGCGTTGGTCATGAAGGCGTCCGACGTCCGAAGGCGCCCGCGCGAGTCAAAATCCTTGACGAGAAGCAGGGGATGGCAGGCCTCCGCGTCGAGATGTTCGTCGATGAGAAGCTCCGGCACATTTCCCAGATACCTGCCGTGATCCGCCGCGATGATGATCCGGGTGTTGTCGTAGACGCCCTTCTCCTTCAGGTCATCGAGCCAGTCCGCCACCTTAAGGAGCGACGCCATATTGACCTCGTAATACTGGAAGTCCTCTTCCTCCTCCATCTCCAGCTTCTTCCCCCCGATCTCGAAGCGGGAGAGGTCATTGAGACCCTCGTTGTCGATGTAGGTCGTAAATTCATAATCCGGCAGCTGCATGGAGGTCGGCTCGTGGGTGGCCGTATTTTTCATGAGAAGCAGCTGATCCGTCTCCTCGTCGGTGACCTTCGTCATATAAGACAGGTTGCAGAGAACACTGTAGGCGTCGACGAACTCCGACGTCGCGTAGTTCACGCTGTCGGCGGATGTGTAATAGTCTCCCCCGTCGTAAACCGCCCCCTGCAGGACCATGGGCACGCACTTCATGAGGCTGTAGAAGACAAAGCTCCGCTGCCGCTGCTCGACGAGCGCCCCGCGGATCACGTCCTCGAGCGGGCCGGAGTAGCGGCCGTGGGCGTGATAGGCGTCGACGTACGGATAGTTTTTATAAATGGACAGATCCGCGACCCATCCGTAGTTCGCGTAGGGCGGATCGACCACGGTCACATGCCAGCCGGCTTCCCCGAAGACGGACGGCATGACGAGAAGCGCCTCGTTCTGCTTGTCCTTCAGCAGTTCCTCCCGCCTCTCGTTCATCTTAAGGGGCGTATACTCATATCCCCCGAAGAGGGCGGGCGAGCCGGTATTCGTCGCCTCGCCGAAGGACAGGGCGTCGGGATAGTAGACGAAGCCGTCGTAGCTGTCGAAGAGCTCCGGCTTCTCATTGAACATATAGGGAAGGAAGTCGCTGACCGCCTTGTCCAGCATGAGGACGATGACATTTTTCCCTTTCGACGAGAGCGTGAGAATGCCCCCCGGCCCGTTCTTTCTCGCCTCCTCCACGGGAATCAGGGTCCCGCCGTGTTCCTTCGTCCAGCGCGAAAGATCATTTAGGCGCTTGCCGGTCAGAAGGCCGGACGCGAGGATCAGCACGGCGAAGCCGGGCAGCAAAAGCTCCCGCTTCTTTTTCCAGATCACCAGCATGACCGCAAGGACAGCCGCGAGCGCGGCCAGATTGAGATATGCCTGAGGGGTAAAAAAGTCCGGCATCGTGTCGTACCTGACATTCGACGTCAGCGTTCCCATATGCCTGCCGAAGAAGAAATAGTTGACGAGTGACGCTCCCGACAGATAGTACATGCCCGCGGCGAACCGCTCCCGTCCTCTCCTTCCCGCCAGAAGATAAAAGATCCCGCCCCACAGAAGAAGAAATCCTCCCCAGACAGCCGCAGTGCTGACGCAGTACCGCTTCACCGGGCTCACATAGGCGATGGTATTCATGAATTCGAGCGGAGACGCGTTGATGACGGAAAGGGGGATCAGGAATCCGGTCAGAATCGTGAGAAAGACGCCGCCCATGAGGAAAATGCGGCCGGTAAACGCGGCCCCTTCCGCGCTCCTCTCTTTTCCCGCTCCCGCATCCGCCTCTTCTCCCGATTTCGCGGGAGCGCGTTTTTCCTCCTCAGACGGTTCCGCGGCCTCCTGCGTGCGCCGGGCGCGGAAGAGCTTCAGCAGATTTCTGGCCAGGGAGATGACGTTGTTCATCGTCCAGTAGAGAACGAGACCGGCCGGACTTCTGTAAAGAAGAACCAGAAATACGCCCGCCAGGCCGTACATCTGTATCTTGCTCTTAAGGGGGAGCCCCCGCGAATAGACCGCGCCGGACAGAATGTTGATGAGCGTCATCGCGACCGGAAGAATATTGATCGTAAAGCCGCCCGCGGCCGTGAGGGCGTCCGGACGGCTGAGGTCGCGGATGAAAAGAAAGGGCACCCCTTCGAGTGCCCTCAGATGGCTGAGATAGGAATAGGCCGCCATGAAGAACGGAATCTGAAGAAGCAGGGACACGGAGCTGCGAAGCGCCATGAGCGGGTGATAATTCTGCTGCCGGTAGTAGGTCTGCAGCATCATATACCGCTCGTCTCCCTTAAAGGTCCGCCGGATGTGGCCGGTCCACCGCGCCATCGCGGCCTGCTTCCGCCGCTCCTCATCCTGAAGCGCATCGGCTCTTTTATACAGCGGCGCGATAAGCGCGCTCACGGCGCAGCTCACGCAGATGATGGCGATGCCCTCGTTGCCGACAAGCCTGAAGGAGAGCGAATAGATCAGCTCTATGATCAGCACGAGCGGCCGCACGGCAATCCGGTACAGTAAATCTCCCATAGTTCCTCTTTCAGATAATTCCTCCGGCAGCCTTTCCGGTTATTTTCTGCGGTTTCTGTTGAAGTTGATGAGACAGCCTGCCTTGACGATATCCCGCTCATTTTCCGTCATATCGAGGATATAGAGGCTGATCGGAATGACCCGGTCTTCCTTAAGAACGTATCCCTTAATATCGGAAAGATCGCCGTCCAGCGCGCTCCGGATACCCGGAACGTAGATATAATCGCCGACCTCGAACGCGTCCGGCGCGCCCTTCAGGTGGAAGGGAACCATGCCCCAGTTCATCACGTTCGAGCGGTAGCGCTTGGTCGCGTACTCCTGCGTGATATTCGCGAGTCCTCCGAGCACGCGCTGGCACGAGGCCGCCTGCTCGCGGGCGCTCCCGTCTCCGGGCTTGTTGGCGTAGACCACGGACCCGATCTCGATCTCCCGCACATCGACGTCCTCCGATCCCGGGATGGTTTTCACGGCTTCGTAGACCGCCGCGAGTGCGGGGTCGGTCTCCTCCGCCTTCTCTCCGTTTACGCGGGCGCGCTCGGCCGCGAAGACGGCCTTGGAGCGGGCGACATATTCGGGATCACGCCTCGAGAGCGTGAACTCCGCAAGGCCCAGCGGGTTGGAGCGGAAGGAGGACGTCTCTCCCGAGGGAATCAGCTCGTCCGTCGTCGTCACGTCGTCAAGAATCCTGGAGCAGACCTTCAGCAGAATGTTCTCCGCCAGGGGCTCCATGGAAGGCCAGGGCTTGATATTCGGGCCGTCGAAGAGCTCCGTCTCCGGCTCCGCCTTGCCGAAGCCCTGATACACACGCGCCCTGTAGACCGTGTCATCGAAATCATGGGCCGGCACGTCGCCCCAGCAGTCATACTGCTCGGCGGAGGTGAGAATTCCTCCGTTCGCGGCGGTCGCCGCGATGGACCGGGCGTCCATGAGCGCAGCCGCGGCCATCTGGCCGTTTCCGGGCTTCGAGCCCTCCCGGTTCGGGAAGTTTCTCGTCGTGTGGCGTACGGACAGGCCGTTGTGCATGGGCGTATCTCCGGCGCCGAAGCAGGGGCCGCAGAAGGCGGTCTTCACGATGGCGCCCGCCGCCATGAGATCCGCGACATAGCCCTTTCTCACAAGATCGATGAATACGGGCTGCGAGGACGGGTAGACGTCGAGAGAGAATTCGCCGTTGCCGCAGCTCTTTCCGCGGAGCATATTCGCCGCCTCGACGACATTGGTGTAATTGCCGCCGGCGCAGCCCGCGATAATGCCCTGCTGCACCTGAAGCTTTCCGTCTTTCAGCTTGTCAAGAAGCGTGAACTCCGCCCTGCCGTCCGCGATGCGGGCCGCTTCCTTCTCGACCTCTCTCAGGATATCGCCGGGATCGGCGTTCAGCTCGTCGATGGTATATACGTTGCTCGGGTGGAAGGGAAGCGCGATCATGGGCTTCACCGAGGACAGATCCACATAGACGCACCCGTCGTAATAGGCGATGTCAGCCGGATTCAGCTCCTTATAGTCCTCCGCTCTTCCGTGGGAGGCCAGGTATTCTTTCGTGTCGTCATCCGTGCGCCAGACGGAGGTGAGGCAGGTGGTCTCGGTCGTCATGACGTCGATGCCGTTCCGGTAGTCCGTCGTCATGCCGGAGATGCCGGGGCCGACGAACTCCATGACCTTGTTCTTCACATATCCGTTTTTAAAGACGGCGCCGATGATCGCGAGGGCGATATCCTGCGGCCCGACGAAGGGGGCCGGTTTTCCGTCGAGATAGACCGCCACGACGCCCGGATAGGCGACGTCATAGGTGTCCTCCAGCAGCTGCTTTCCGAGCTCGCCGCCGCCTTCGCCGACCGCCATGGTTCCCAGCGCCCCGTAGCGGGTGTGGGAGTCGGATCCGAGAATCATCTTTCCGCATCCGGCCATCATCTCGCGCATGTACTGATGCATCACCGCGATGTGGGGAGGCACATAGATGCCGCCGTACTTCCTGGCGGCGGAGAGGCCGAACATGTGGTCATCCTCGTTGATCGTGCCGCCGACCGCGCAGAGAGAATTGTGGCAGTTCGTCAGCACGTAGGGAAGGGGAAATTTCTCCATTCCCGACGCCCGCGCCGTCTGGATAATTCCGACAAAGGTAATATCATGAGAGGTCATCGCGTCAAAGCGGATCCGCAGATTGTCCATCGTATCCGCCGTATTGTGCGCCTTCAGCACGGAATAGGCGATCGTTCCCTTCTTTTCCTCCTCCGGACATACGTCCCTTCCGGCCAGCTGCTTCGCGCGGGCCGCTTCCTCCTCCGGAACTATTTCACAGCCGTTTATCAGATAAACGCCTCCGTCATAGAGCTTTACCATCTGTCATCCTCCTTGCACTTCGCGGCGGACAAGCCTTTCAATCCTATTACGTGACTATTATACGCACTTCGCGCCGGTGAAACAATCACGAATCCCGCGCCGCCGGCCTTAAATCTTAAAGCGGTAGCCCACGCCCCAGATCGTCTCGATATACTGCGGCTTGCTGGAATCAAACTCGATCTTCTCGCGGATCTTCTTTATGTGAACTGTCACAGTCGCGATATCGCCCACGGATTCCATATTCCAGATCTCCCGGAAGAGTTCCTCCTTCTTAAAGACGCGGTCCGGATTGGAGGCGAGAAAGGTCAGCAGATCGAACTCCTTGGTCGTAAACTGCGTCTCCTCCCCGTTCACCCAGACCCGCCTCGCGGTCTTGTCGATCTTGAGACCCCGGATCTGTATGACGTCATTCTTCGCCGCTCCGGTGCCGATCAGGCGCTCGTAGCGCGTCAGATGCGCCTTCACCCTGGCGACGAGCTCGCTTGGCGAGAAGGGCTTCGTGATGTAGTCATCCGCCCCCAGCCCCAGCCCGCGGATCTTGTCTATATCATCCTTCTTGGCGGAGACCATGAGAATGGGCACGTCCTTCGCCTCACGGATCGCGCGGCAGATCTCAAAGCCGTCCAGCCCCGGCAGCATGAGATCAAGGATAAACAGATCGTAGTCCTCAAGAAGCGCCCTCTCAAGCCCCTTCCTGCCGTCCGTCTCAATATCCACCTCAAAATCGCTGAGCTCAAGATAATCCTTCTCGAGCTCGGCGATGGATTCCTCGTCCTCGATAATCAGAAGCCTGCTCATTTTTCCGCCTCACCTTTCCCGAAATCAGCCCGCCCTAAGCGGTCTCCTCATATCTGCGGATGGAGAAGAACACCGTCGTCCCCTCCCCCTCCTGACTCGACGCCCACACGCGCCCGCCGTGGTCCTCAATGATTTTTTTCACGATGGAAAGCCCGATTCCCGATCCGCCCTGCTTCGAATTTCTCGAGGAATCCGTCCGGTAGAAGCGGTCGAAGATATTGGATAGATCCTTGGCGGCGATGCCCTTGCCGTTGTCCTTCACCGCGGCCTCCACCTCGTCTCCCAGCATGGACACGTGCAGGAAGATCCGCTTTTCGGGCTTGTCCGTGTATTTGACCGCGTTGCCGATGATGTTGCTGAGAACCCTCGTCAGCTGCTCCACATCGGCGATGATCACCTCGTTCTCCGGCACCTCGTTCCGGTAGCGGAACTCGATGCCCTTGGACTGGAGCTCGTCCCGGATCTCCTCCGCCGCGTCGTCGAAAAAGCTCCTGACGTTGACCCGGTCGAACGCGTAGGGGATCCGGTTGGTCGCGATCTTCGAGTAGAAGGACAGCTCGTTTAAGAGCCGGTCCATCTCGATCGTCTTATTGTAGATCGTTCTCACGTAGCGGTCCATTTTTTCGGGCGTGTCCGCCACGCCGTCCATAATGCCCTCGCAGTACCCCTTCACCGCCGTGATCGGAGTCCGCAGATCATGGGAAATGTTGGATATCAGCTCCCGGTTCTGCTCGTCGAACACGACCTTGGCCTCGTTGGCCTGCTTGAGGCGCACCCGCATCTGCTCGAAGGCCTCGGACAGGTCCCGGATCTCCTCGACGCCTCCCTCGGGGGTGAGCTCGAAATCCAGATTGCCGTCGCGGATATTTTTGGCCGCCCGCGTGAGGGTCGTGAGAGGCGTGTTGATTCCCCTGTACAGCCAGAATGACAGAATCAGCGCCGTGATAATCAGAATCACGACCATAAAGAACAGCAGGTCCGCGATCAGGGTCCGGTCAAAGGGCTGCAGATTGGCCAGATCGATCCCGTATTTGGCCTCAATTTTTGCGGCCTGGAAGACAAAGGTCCCGATCAGAAAAAACCCCATCAGAACGACGGGCACCAGGATAATGATAAAGAAGGCGATAAACAGCCGGTGCTTTAATTTCATACCCGAAATCCCCCAAAAGCCGGAGTCTCCTCCGGCTTTTCTCTTAGCTGTCCGTCATCGGAACATATGTGAGTTCGGTCCCCGCTGCCCGGATCAGTTCAGATACGCTTTCAGCACATCCACCTTGTCCAGCTTCTCCCAGGGAAGATCCACATCCGTCCTGCCGAAGTGGCCATAGGCCGCCGTCGCCCTGTAAATCGGCCGGCGCAGGTCCAGCATGCGGATGATGCCCGCGGGGCGGAGGTCAAAGTTCTCGCGGATGATCTCCGTCAGCCTCTCATCCGGCAGCTTTCCGGTTCCGAATGTATTGACCATGACGGAGGTCGGGTGCGCCACGCCGATCGCGTAGCTCAGCTGGATCTCGGCCTGATCGGCAAGTCCCGCCGCCACCAGGTTCTTCGCGACGTAGCGCGCGGCGTAGGCCGCCGACCTGTCAACCTTGGTGCAGTCCTTTCCGGAAAATGCGCCGCCGCCGTGCCTCGCGTAGCCGCCGTAGGTATCGACGATAATCTTGCGCCCCGTAAGGCCCGCGTCCCCGTGCGGCCCTCCGATCACGAAGCGGCCGGTCGGATTGATGAAAAACTTCGTCTTCTCATCGATCATCTCAGAGGGCAGCACCGCGTCAAACACGTACTTCCGGATATCCTCGTGGATCTGATGCTGGGACACATCCGGATCGTGCTGGGTGGAGAGCACAACGGCCTCCAGGCGGAAGGGCCTCCCCTCCTCGTCATACTCCACGGAGACCTGGGACTTGCCGTCCGGCCTGAGATAAGGCAGCGTGCCGTCCTTCCGCACCTCCGCCAGCTTTCTCACAAGCGCGTGGGCGAGATGAATCGGATAGGGCATGTACTCCGGGGTCTCATTGGTCGCGTAGCCGAACATCATCCCCTGGTCGCCCGCGCCGATGGCGGCGATCTCCTCGTCGCTCATGGCCGTCTCGGCCGCATTTCCGTCCGACCGGCTCTCAAGGGCCTGATCCACGCCCATGGCGATATCCGGGGACTGCTGGTCCATGGCGACAAGAACCGCGCAGGTATGGCCGTCAAAGCCCGTCGCCGCGTCGTTGTAGCCGATCTCATTCACCGTGTCCCGCACGATTTTCTGGTAGTCGATCTGCGCCTTCGTCGTAATCTCTCCCGTGACGAGGACAAAACCGGTGCAGGTCGCCGTCTCGCAGGCGACGCGGCTCATCGGATCCTGCTCCATGCAGGCATCGAGGATGGCGTCGGAAATCGCGTCGCAGACCTTGTCCGGATGCCCTTCCGTCACAGATTCGGATGTAAATAATCTCTTTTCTCCCATTTTTCGTTCCTTTCCCAATAAAAATGATCCGCTGCAGACGCGAACGGACCATAAGAAGACAGCTGTCTCTCCCTTATTGTTCGATCGCACGAATCGTTACATCGCTCGAGGTTGGCACCTTCCCGCCGCTTCGCGGGAGGTTGTCACGGCTTCACGGACCCTCTTAGTCTCCACCGTTCTGAATAAAGGATTTTTTCCTATTCAATTTGTATTCTTTAACTTACCACAACGGGAGATACTTGTCCATCCCCTAAATCGATCTTTTCTCCCCCGCGCGGTTAAGCGCCGTCTGCAGCACCTCCACGAGCTGCTCCTGGCTGAAGGTGTAATCCGTGTTGCAGAAGTGGCAGTTCAGCGTCACGGGCTTTCCCTCCGCGATGAGGGACCGGATCTCGCCGGATCCCATGGCGACGAGCGCCTTCGACACCCGCTCCCTCGAGCAGTCGCAGGCAAAGGCGACGGGCCGCTTCTCCATCACCTTGAAATCCATGTCCTTAAGAATATCGCCCAGAATGCTCTCCGGCGTCCCGCCCTCCTTCAGCATGGTCGTGACGGGCGGCGCGGACACGCAGGCCCGCTCGAGCTGCGAGATGATCTCCTCCGGGCAGTCCGGCATCAGCTGTATGATATAGCCCCCGGACTCGCGGATATGTCCGTCCCCGCGGTCGACGAGAACGCCCAGCGCCACGACGGAGGGCACCTGCTCGCTCACCGCGAAATAATAGGTCAGATCCTGCGCGATCTCCCCGTTCTGAATCGCGACCTCGCCCGCATAGGGCTCCTTAAGGCCGGTGTCGCGAAGCACGTGCAGCATGCCTCCGCCGACCGCGCCGCCCACGTCCAGCTTGCCGGCCGCGTTCGGCGGCAGGGAGACGGACGGATTCACCACAAAGCCCTTCACGTGCCCTTTGGAGTCGGCTGTCGCCGTGATCCCGCCGATCGGCCCGTCGCACAGAAACTGCAGCGTGAGCACGTCTTTGTCGTTCTTCATGTCGGCCCCCATCATGAGGGCGCCGGCCATCGTGCGTCCCAGTGCCGCGGACGCCACAGGGGAGAGCCCGTGCCGCTGCCGCGCCGTCTCCGTCACGCCCCTCGACGTCACCGCAAACGCCCTCACAAAGTCTCCCGCCGCTGTTCCTCTCACAAGATAATCTGACATATCCGCCTCTTTCCTCTTAAAGGGGACGCTCCCTGTCCGGCCGCCGGACCCGTCCCCCGGTTCGGCGGAAAAAAATGGGCAGATCCCGGATCTGCCCATAAAACCATCTGCGTGAATCTTCAGCTCGCGCTGAGAACAAACTTCCGTACCTCGAGCTCCGAATTGACCTTCTTGATCTCGGCGCCCAGCGCGCGGAGCTTCGCGTCGAAGTCCTCATAGCCTCTTTGAATATACACGATGTCATCGACAATCGTGACGCCCTCCGCCGCGAGACCCGCGATGACAAGCGCCGCGCCCGCGCGGAGATCCGGCGACGATATGCGCGCGCCCGTGAGCTGCGGAACTCCGTCGATGATGGCCGTATTGCCCTCCACCTTGATGTTCGCGCCCATCCTGGACAGCTCATCCACATACTTGAAGCGGTTCTCGAAGATGCTCTCCGTCACGATGGATGTTCCCTGCGCGAGCGCGAGGACCGTGCCGATCTGAGGCTGCATGTCCGTCGGGTAACCCGGGTAGGGCAGGGTCTTTACGTGGGTTCTGCGGAGCCGTCTGGCCGCCACGACGCGGACGGAGTCATCTCCCTCCTCCACCTCGCAGCCGATCTCGATCAGCTTGGCCGTGATGGCCTCGAGGTGCTTGGGGATGACATTCTTCACCACTACGTCGCCCTTCGTGGCCGCAGCGGCGAACATGTAGGTTCCCGCCTCAATCATATCCGGCACGATGCTGTAGGTACATCCGTGGAACTTCTGGACGCCCCGGATCCGGATCACATCCGTGCCCGCGCCCTTGATATTCGCGCCCATGCTGTTGAGGAAATTCGCCGCGTCCACGACGTGCGGCTCCTTGGCCGCATTTTCGATAATGGTTCTTCCCTCGGCGCGCGAAGCGGCCATCATGATATTGATGGTCGCACCGACGGAGACCACATCCAGAAAGATGTGGGCACCCGTCATCTTTTTGCACTTGGCAATGATGGTTCCGTAGGAAATGCGGCAGTCCGCGCCGATCGCGCGGAAGCCCTTGAGATGCTGGTCGATCGGCCGGCTCCCGATATTGCATCCGCCCGGAAGCGGCACCTCCGCCTCCTGATACTTACCCAGGAGCGCCCCCAGCAGATAGTAGGATGCGCGGATCTTTTTGATGCTCTCATAGTCGACAGCGCAGTCGCGGATCGTCGAGCCGTTGATTTTTACGGTGTGACGGTCCACACGCTCTATATGCGCGCCGATTTTCTCGATGGCCTCAATCAGCACATTGATGTCATTGACATCCGGAAGATTTTCAAGTGTCACTGTCTCATCGGACATAATAGCAGCAGAAAGAATGGGCAGAGCCGCATTCTTAGCGCCGGCGATCTCAACCTCTCCCACGAGCGGGATACCGCCTTTTATGACATATTGTTCCATAAACAGCCTCTTCCCCTTATTGTGATTGTTGTAGATCCGGCCGTATGATTCCCCTTCAATGCCGCCCGAATCCCTGCGCGCCGCCTTTGTGTCTCCCCGGACGCCGCGCTTTCAAGCTAAGGCTGGAATGAAAAA
>CAYLHR010000030.1:0-17843 GCA_964383335.1 uncultured Lachnospiraceae bacterium | reverse complement strand
GGTGAAGGGGTATGATGCTGGCAGAGACGCTTATTTAAAAGCACTTTCCAAATATAAAAAACAATACAAAACATATGCGGTTAAATCAAAGTATAAGACATACGTATTTCATATGTTGTCGGAGAAGCAGCTGAAGAAATATTTGAAGTAAATGAACGGCTCAATATAGATCTGAATAGAATAACCAGAGAAAGACCGGATTTACGGGCACAGTGCAGTTTTATTTACACTGTGCTCTTTTTGTTATCTCGGGACTTAGGAATTCTCAAATATACAGTTGTTATCTGAGTAGAATCATATCTAAAAAATGGTCACAAACTCTTACAAGATAATGACGAAAACGGTTTTGATGTGACGAATTTCTATTGTGAAATGAGATTCCGCATGTTAGAATTCGATTATAAGAACGTGTGAACAGGTTTTTTTACCTCATATTGAGCATATACTCAAAACAGACAGGATTCAGGGCTGCAGGGTTCGGAGGCAGGATTCTAAATGAAGCGGCAGAACCGGGAAAAATTCATATCCAGGTGGACACAGGGACGGAGAAGGATCTTTGTGTCTGTTTTTCTTGCCGTGATCATCTGTTTTGTAACGGTAAACAGCCTGATACTGCCCAGCGTTGCCATGTCTTCAGCGAAGAGGAGCGAGGGCGTCTATACGGATCATAACGAGGAGACGGCGGACGACATTTTGATGATGACGGAGACGGCGGACGCAGACGGCGCTGAGAAATCAGCTTCGGAAGAAGCTGAAGATGGGTCGGAAGATGATACCTTCGCGGAGAATCTGAATGCGGCGGTCGAGGCGGCTTATGAAGAGGACGGATCCGCGGGGGATGCAGGTGTCGAAGAGGCGGCTGTGGAAGAGGGGATCGAAGAGGCAGCTGTCGAAGAGGGTATCGAAGACGCGGCTGTCGAAGAGGGGGTCGAAACGGAGTCGTCGGACGGCTATGAAGAGATAACGGATGCGTCGAATGAGGCCGTGGAAGAGACGGTCGAAGCGGAGGATCCGGACAGTGATGAAGATACTGCTGATGCAGCTACAGAGGATGCGGTCGAAGCGGAGGAACCGGATGACACCGGGAATCCGGGGGAAACGGAAGACATGGAAGCCGCGGAAGAGGCGGTCGAAGCGGAAGACGAGGAAGAAGCGGCCGCATTTCCCGCACAGTTTTTTGAGGCTCATACGGATCACGTCTCGGTCCGCGTGGACGCGGAAGAGGGGGCACTTCCCGCCGGTGTGACGATGGAGGTGACCGAGGTCACGGATGAAGACACAATCGACAGTGTGAGAGACGCCGCGCTGGATCATGCGGGAAACGCCGAAGTACAGGTTGTGCGGGCGGTCGATATTTCATTTGTAACGGAGCAGGGGGAGAAGGCAGAACCGCTGTTTCCTGTTCGTGTGTTTTTGACTTCGGACCTTGTGGAGAAATCGGAGAATCCCGTTGTCGTACACATGGATGACGAGGGAGAGACCGAGGTCGTCGAGCTTCTGGAAGAGCCGGATCTTCATGAAGAACTTGCCGCCGATCAGATTGCGTTTGATTCGGAGCGGTTTTCGGTCTATGCAATCGTCGGGACAGTGATAGAGACGACGATACTTGCTTCAGACGGAAACCTTTATGATGTAGCCGTTCACTGCAACGATGATGCGCAGATTCCGGAAGGGTCTTCGCTCCGTGTGACTGAAATTGAACGGGGCACAAGGGACTATATCAATGCATACCGGCTTTTGTTTAACGACGAGCCGTATGAAGAGGCACCGATGATGGCAGTGGATATTGCCATCATTGATCCTGCCGGCCGCGAAATTGAGCCGGAGAGTGCCGTGACGGTTGATCTCAGGGTGAAAAGCCTTCCGGATGGGGCGGATACGGAGGAGATGCGGGAGTCCATTGCCGTAAACCACATGAAGGAAGTACCCGGGGGCGTGATTGTTGAGACTGTCGCTTCCGGTTCTGAGATCATGGTCAGCGATAATATCGAGACAAGTTTTGTGGTTGACAGCTTTTCGCAGTTCAATATCACGTGGAATAATAATGGTACCCATGCGACGGTTCGGGTTCATTATGTTGATGAGGACGGAAACGATCTTAACGGGCAGCGGACAACAAATATCAATTATACTAATAATTCTGCTACATACTATTTTGCGGATTATGCCACGCAGAATATTGACGACGCGTCTTATATTGAGGCGCGTTATGGTTCAATTTCCGGAAATATAGTAACAAGTGTTAATTTTGCGAGAAGCGGCAGCTGGTTATATGGATATACATATACGACAACATTTTACAACGGATCAAGACAGGTTTCTTCATCCACAACGAATCAGACATACGACGTATATCTGATCTACGAGAACACCACTCCCGGTCTGACAATTTCAAAGACCTCCACAGGCGCGACAACGCCGGCAGACGCCTCCTTCACAGTTTCCAGCACAGACGGTGAATATACGCGTACATTCACCTATGCGGATATGACCAGCGGCAAGATCAAATTCGAAGACGCTCCCGTTGGAAAGACTTATACGGTAACGGAGAGCGGCGGAGAAAGAAATGGTTATATTCTTACCACCTCCTATGGAAACAACGTGACTCTGACAGAGAGCAGGCCATCCGGAACACTGACGGTCAGTAATGCCTATGCCAATGACCCGAATGTCGTAAAGGTATATGTCTATGTTGCCGCTTACGACCAGGAGGGGAATCAGTTCAAGAATAATCCGGAGTTTCTGGAGCTGCTGGGAATCAGCGGCGACACGGTCGATGGAAACGGCTATTTCCCCGTCGGTGAAATTTACATTGACAAGAGCTTTTTCAATGGGAAGACAACCAGTAAATGGGCGGCTCTGATCAATTCTTCCAGTGACTGGGAACAGGTACTGGCAGCTCTTGGTGAGCTGGATACATCTACACTGATCTATGATCTGGGCGTTGATTATTCTCTGAATCAGGGCAATAACGTCGGCGACTACATGGATCAGGCTATTGGCGATGTGAATAAAGGAGCGGGCTCTCAGTGCACCGCATTATTCGGATGGTCGGGACATTCCTATGGCTTTGAAGATCAGTCCGTTGAGTATCATCTGGATCTTCGGTTCCAGACCAATAAAGTCACTTTTATCACCGGCCATAACGGAATCACGTCCGGAGCGTCGAGAGACGGAACAACGGTAGATGTCAGGGCATATATTCAGGGATCCTCCATACAGCAGCCCAGAAACCTTGTGATTCCGGCCGGTTATCGACTGGTCGGCTACTACAATGATCCGGACTTTACCACTCCGTGGAATAAGATCGGTACGCCGATCACACAGGATGAAGTGGCATATATTAAGATCACGCCGCAGGAAAATGTCATCCTGCATTACAAACCGGTTCCTGCCGGCGGCGGAACCGTGAGCCTGGACGCAGAGGGGCTGAATCCCGTGACAGGCACTCCTGTCGGTTCAACCGCAGCGGCCAATCCCGGGTACGTGTTTGCGGGCTGGTACGCTGACGAGGAATGTACTCAGCTGCTTTCGACTGATGCCGCCTATGTTCCGACCAGGAACAGCAATGAACAGTGGGTGGACGGAACAACCTACTACGCCAGATTTCTGGAGAATACGGTCACGTTAACATTTAAAGCGGAAGATCATATTGATCATCTGGAGATGAATTCTGTTCCTGAAAATGTCGTCTCCTATGAATTCAGCGATGACCGTAAGACACTGACAGTTGTTTTGGAAGCAGCCTCAGGCAGTCCCGTGACAGTGACCGGTATCCCGGAAAACGGATACGCGGTAAAAGAGTGGACAATTGACGGCAGAAGCGGGAATCTGACAACAAATGATTCATTGACAACATCGAAAACAGATGACCCTGCTGCGACGAACGGACTTTGGACGGATAGAACATATCATGTGTGGTCCGAAGTCCTGAAGACCATTACTGTCACCAAGGAAGTGAATATTATCGGAACACTGGAAGAGGAAGATGTCGACGTAACAGTTTACTTCGCTCTCAAGGATCTCTCACAGAATCCCGCTCCGTGGGTTTATCGTTCCGACGGTTCGATTTATACGATCAGCATACAGATTGTTGACGGGGTGCCCCAGGGTACGGCTGCATTTGCGGATCTGCCTGCCGGAACTTATGAGGTCTGGGAGGTGGCGGATGCAGATGCCAACAGCCTTGAGCCCGGCAGCGAGCTTGCCCCGGGAATTGTTGTATCCCGTATTCAGACCTGGATCACTGATACCGACACCGGCAACGACGTGGTGCTGACAGATGATGACCCGGACGGCTCCATTAAGGTGATCAATACCTTAAACCACGCCGGAGAGGCAATGACTTTCTGGGCAAATAAAAAATGGTTTACCGTAAAGAATTCTTACACCGACGCCAATGCAGAGGCAAATGTAGATGTTCCCGCGGGAGCGTGGGTGGACTTTACCCTGTATCGGGTATATGCTGACGGGCGCGAGGAAGAAGTGCAGACCATCCGGCTGGACGGGACAGCGAATGCCGTGGGCGAGGAAGATCCCTGGGCCGCCGCTTTCCGGGATCTGCCGACTGTGGATGATGACGGGGATCCCGTTTCCTACTATGTAAAAGAAACAGCCGTGTCAGACCTGTCGGCATTTGATTATTACACAACCTTCAACGACACGACATTTACAAATGGCGGATCCATTTCCAACGTGGCTGCGTATGGAGACGTGAATGTCACCAAGGAAATTGAATTGCCCGCTGATATTTCTGCGGAGGATAAGCAGGCCTTTATCGATGCGCTGACCATTTCCGTAACAGGTCCCGCAGAGGTGGCAGAAAGCCGAAGAGTTACCCGCACACTTGATAAAAACAGTTTTTCCATTACAGAATCTGCCAAGACAAGCACGTACGGGCAGACGACACAGCCGGTGATTGTACTGACCTTGACAGCCGCCGCGGAGGACCTGCCTGCGGGAACGTACACTGTATCGGAGACAGGGTATAATGATTCGTCTCTGGCATATCAGTGGGATTCGGCACATTCCTGGATGAAATCGGATAAACTTCCGGAAGACCGGAGCAGTATGGCAGGCATAGAGCAGTATGGCGAGATCAGCCTGGATGTGCCTGTAGGCATTAACGTGACGGATGGAAACTTTACGACCACAGTCAATCTGTTCAACAGTTATGTCGTTCAGAATATTCGGGCGACAAAGGTTTGGGATGATCTCGGAAAAGAAAACGCGAGCCATCCCAGTGTCTCGCTGACACTGTACAGGACGGATGGAAACGGAAATAAGACCGCTGTCAGTACGCAGATTATCGGTGCAAATCAGACCGGAAACAACCTGACATTAACATGGATGAATCAGCCGCAGACCTATACGTATTCAGTTGGGGAGGCGCCGGTGGAAGGATATTCCCTTCAGTCAATCACAGGAAATGCCGCTGAAGGGTTTGTCGTCACCAATACGAGAGCGCCGATCATCAAGGCCGTAAAGACAGATCAGGCGGGCAAACCGCTTGCAGGTGCCGCGTTCAGCGGAGATTTGATCACTGATACGATCATAACGGAAGTGACAGGAGAAGAAGGATCTGAAGAGGCCATTATTCTAAATGACATTTCGGTGCCCGTCGGAACCTATACGATCAGTGAAGATGCAGCTCCCGCGGGATATATGAAGCTGGAAAACCCTGTCACAATTTCCGTGGAACAGGGAGAAGCGGTGGGGGATCTTGTTGTAAGAGCAACGCTGAACGGAGAAACCAGTGATTTTGTAAAAGCAGAGAGACCTGATGTGACAAACCATCCTGACTACTGGGTCATTACAATCAGAAATGACGCAGGTATTGAACTTCCCGCAACCGGCGGACCCGGAACCGGGCTGATCTGTATACTCGGCTGGATTCTGACGGTACTTGCCGGAGCAGGCCTTATGGTAAGCAAAAGACGCAGGAATGGGGTGTGACAGGGCAGAGAGGGAAAATCACGTTAGCTGAACAAAGAAATGGCCGGTTTTCAGGAAAGCCTGGAGACCGGTTTTTTTATTTTGTTTATGAAGGACGAAAGAGTTGGGGCGGTGCGATCAGATATCAGGATTTCGGTCACATATTGAACACATTTAGGAGAGAATATGTTATTTGCGTGACATATAAGTGTTGATTACTGAACACTGCCGTGTTAGAATTTATTGAATGATTTTTGAGAGATAAGTAAATAAGACTGCATTATGAGTAAACGCTCAATATTATGCTGATTTGTGAGAGTAAGAAGTGAGACGGAGAAACTGGGAAAAAATCATATCTAAATGGACACAGGGGAACCGAAGGGCCTTTGTGTCTGTTTTCCTTGCCGTGATCATCTGCCTTGTGACGATTGAAAGCCTGATTCTGCCCGGCGTCTCCATGTCTGAGGCGAAGAGGAGCGAAGGCGTATATACGGATCATAATGAGGAAACCGTCTATTCGGATTATGATGAGGAGACGGAGAACGGCACGGTGCTGATGACGGACGCGGAGGACGCGGACGTGGAAGAAGAGTCCGGGATATGGACCGAAGCGGATCAGGCGGACAGTCCGGAAGATGCGGCGGAAGCGGAGGCACCGGATCAGGAAGATGTCTCCGCCGACGGGGAGGATCAGGATGCCGAAGATCCGTCCGCGGAAGATTCAGACGAAGCGGAAAACCCGGATGACCCAGAGGAAACAGCGGCAGAAGTGGCAGAAGAGGCGGACGGGGATTTCGGTGCCAGTGAGACGGCGGATGCATTTCCTGCGCAGATTTTCGAAGCGCACACGGAGCGCGTCTCTGTTCGCGTGGATGCGGATGAGGGGGCGCTTCCTGCCGGTGTGACGATGGAGGTGGCCGAGGTCACGGACGAGGACGTGATCGAAAGTGTGAGAGACGCGGCACAGGATCAGGCGGGAAGCGCTGATGCGGAGGATGTGCGGGCTGTCGATATATCGTTTGTAACGGAGCAGGGGGAGAAGGTGGAACCGCTGCTTCCTGTTCGTGTGGTTCTGACGTCAGATATCGTGGAGAAGTCGGATAATCCCGTTGTCGTGCATCTGGACGACGAGGGAGAGACCGAGGTTGTCGAGCTCCTGGAGGAGCCGGATCTTCTTGAAGAACTCGCGGATGACCAGGTCGCGTTTGATTCGGAGCGGTTCTCGGTCTACGCGATCGTGGGGACGACGATTGAGCGGACGGTGCTGGCGGGCGACGGGCAGAATTATCGGATTACTGCGTCCTTCGGCCCCGAGACCGGTATTCCGGAGAATGCGGATCTGGAGGTATATGAGATTCTTCCCGACTCAGATCCGTCCGCCGGGAATCGTTTGAGCTATGGAGAGTACGTTTCACGCACCGAGAATGTCCTGGGCATGGAAGACGGAAGTGCAGGGTATATCAGGCTGTTTGATATTAAAATTGTGGATAAGGACGATCACAGCGTCGTATATCAGCCGGCGGAAGGGACGTCGGTTGACGTCCGTATGGAGCTGGATGATAAAGACATTGGTGAAGAGGCTGCGGCAGGCACGCAGGTGGTGCATTTTGCGGATGAAGACGAAGAACCCGCTGTTATAGAGAACATCGATGTCGAGGGTACTGCGGTAAGATTTGAGGCCCCGGGCTTCAGTGTGTACGCGATTATTGATACGGCGGACACCGATCCGTCCGGTACGGTTTCCCGTAAATACGAGTTTTATACAGATGACACATTCGGTACGGAATTTACCTTTATCAACAGGGAAGGTGAGCAGACGTCCGTACAGTATGTGACAGAAGGGGGCATGCTTTATAATCCGGACGCCCCTCTTGAGACGGTCTCCGGAAAGCAGTTTCTCGGATGGGCGGATGAAACCGGCACAATTGTCATTGCGCCCGGGACAGAAGGAACGGTCATTACGGGAGTCACCGGTACAGATACAGTCGTGAGGCTGTATCCCCGCTATGATGAAGTCTACTATATCGAGTACTATGATGAGCATCATAACGTATATAAGACAGAGAGCTCTGTGAACGGCGATTTTACCATGAGCGGCATGACAGCCGATCTGATGGAGGGTGAGGAATATCGGATCACCTACCAGCCGGATGACAGCGAAGAAGCATTTATGGGATGGTCTCTGGAGGATCATTCTCTTGATACTGTGTCGGAAGTTGACTTCACCGGGGATGCGGATAGAAAGATTGAACTGTATCCCGCGAAAGCCAAGGTGTTCTGGATCAATTTTGATAAAAATGATGCCGGCGGCACCTCCAAAGCTACGTATACTGCGCCCGTATGGGTCCTTCAGACGGATGACAAAGTATCGGACCGTCACACGTCCCTGCCGGAATCTACGCGGCCGGGCTATGATTTTGGCGGGTGGTATACTGATCCCGAGTGCAATACTCCGTTCGACATGAACACGCATCTGACAGGGGACATTACATTATATGCGAACTGGATTCCTGCGGATCAGACATATACGGTTGTGATTCTGAAGCAGCGCATTTCTGACAGCGTCACCGCAACCGCGGAAGAGAAGACATATGATTACGAGACATCCTACGCTATCCATGGGACAACCGGAAGTACCGCATCTGTTCCGAATCAGTACAAGAATTTGAATTTCGATGGATTCGATTATGCTCGGTGCGATGATAATACTGCGATTGCCGCGGATGGAAGTACGGTACTCTATGTTTATTATGATCGAAAGATCGTTACGTTTAATTTCTATCTCTATGGCTCGACCGGGGCGACGGTAAACTACACGACGATTAATGAGAATCGGGCTAACGACAATTATGATGATAGTATCAATGTTTACGGAGATTATCAGGGTAATAAGGTAGTATTGACGAGAACATCCAGTTCCTCCACAAGATATTATTTGTCTGAAGGTAATTATAACGGTGCCCCTGAATATATAGGGACAGTATATGAGTTGAGGAATAATAGATATGTAGAAGCGACAGAACCTTATAGTACTGGCAGAACATATTATTATCGTTATTGGCAAAGCTACTGGCCTTTTGGCGGTGAATATAGGTATTCCCGGTTGAACTGGCGGAGAGAAACAACTACAACCTACACCTGGTACACTCCCGATGGTAATGAATACACCGGCCCGTTCTATCGCCAGACTCAAACACAGGCAGGAACCCGCTGGTATATCTGGAAGTCCATGACAGGCCTTTACGGTTCTTCACTGAACGGTGAATGGCCCTCTGAGTACTGGTGGTATTCCGATTATAGCGGAAGTACAGGACGCGGTACGCGCACCACGTTCCTCGACGCCTTCCTGCCGGCCGGAACCAGTACAGAGGTGAATTATTACGGTAATACGGGTTCGGGTACATCAAGTATTCGCTTCTATCAGCAGAATGTCGACGGAGAGACGTATTCTCTCCCGAGCGGCGGAACGGTCACATCAACAAGCAATGCGTCGTTCAATCTGACAGATAAATATAACGGCTTTCATATTGCGGAGTATCGCACGAGAAGGAACGGCAGCTGGTCATCCTGGATTGAGCCGGGTGAGCTTATGCTGCAGAACGGCAGTTATTATTATGATGCGGATCCGAATACATATGGCTATCAGTCTATCCCAAGCGGATATACGGATCTTGAGATCCGCTATGACCGCAATCTCTATACGATAGATTTTCTTGATGGATTCAGTCACAGTAATACGGAACTGGCGGATTCTGCCAGTGTGCTTTACGGATGCCCGGTAGAGAACGCTGATCCGGGCGCTCCCGATGTCACACATGAGGGTTATACGTTTACCGGCTGGTACACCGACCCGGACTGCAAAAACTTATTCGATTTCTCCTCTGAGACAATGCCTGCGAATAACCTTGTACTCTATGCGGGATGGGAGAAGCAGCGCTTCCGCGTATGGGTCCAGCCTAACGGCGGCATTCTGAGTCCTACGGAGTCGACATTCTTCCGGACGGACTACGGTGAACTGATTCAGGAATACAGTGATGTTGAGGTGGAGGGCCGGAATTATTACGCGTCGGATGACGGAGAGTACAGCTACGTTTATATCTGCGATCCGGAGAACCATGATCAGGCACGTGTGGCGTATTATAAAAAGACATCCGAGCTTGGCGTGATTACGCTGCAGAAGCAAGATGAGAACGGCAACATCATTAACGACGTTTATGATGAACGCGAATGGACGGATGGGAAGAAGTATACGTACCAGAAGGGCGTATATGACTTCGTCGGATGGTATCGCGTAGACGGTGAGATCAGTGAACTTGTTCCTCCTGAAATACTGGAGACAGATGAGCTCACTCTCTGGAATTTTAACACGCCGGTCACAGAGCCGGTGGCCATCCGCGCGATCTGGAAACGGGTCGGTTCCTTCCGGGTCGGATATGATAAGAACATGTACGATGAGGACGGAAATGCCGTTGTTATACCCGGCGCGGAAGACGCGGAAGTGCCTCCGACAACCCTGTATACATACGGCGATCTCTCTCAGGCGATCGTGGGCCAGGCACCGACAAAAGTACCTGACAATTATACATTTGTCGGATGGAGGACACCGGCGGGGGAAATCGTCCAGCCCAATGATACGATAACGATACACTCCTCCCTGGCCACTTTGGAGGATGGCTCGAATACAAGTGATCCGAAGTATCTGTATAAGCTCACGGCTGTGTATAAGCAGCTTGACGCGACGTCTCTTGTCTATGATGCAAACGGGGGCACAGGTACTTTGTCGGATCTGGCAGGAACGGCTGCCGAAAGCGAAGATGCCGTCTACGGAAACAACCAGATCACCAAACTGGAGCTCAATTCGAAACTGACCCTGAGTGCCGGAGCGGGATTCATAAGAGAAGGCTATAAACTGACAGGCTGGAATGATGACAGGGATGCGGCGTATCATGAAATCGTCAAATATGAACTGGGCGGAACCTACGGCATAGATAATCCGGAAGGCAATACACTCTATGCGGTGTGGGAACTTCTCAGGATGCCCGTACCCTTCGTCAAGGAGGGCGAGAAAGATGACGGCACATATGAGCAGCTTGCCGGGGCGGAATTCAGGCTCTATACGGATTCGGACTGCGGCACCCTGATCAGTGATGACGATCGGTATAAGCAGGTTGTCAAAGAAACGGATGCTGTTGTAATATCAACGACTGAAAATGGAACCAATGTCACTTTCCCGAAAGTCCCTGTGGGAACCTTCTATTTTAAAGAAACATCTGTTGACAGCCGGTATACACTGGACAGCACGGTTCACACACTGGAGGTGACGGAGTCTGAGGATGGGAACCACACTCTGAGCTTTACAATCGACGGGAGTGATACATCATCCAATCCGTTCGTGGTCAGGAACTACCTCAAGGGAACGCTGGTGATCTCAAAGACGGTTGACAGTGTTGTGAAAGAGGACATGACCAGGAACTTCAGCTTTACTGCAGCTGTTCTGAACGCCGCCAATGAGACTGATACCACTTTCAATGGTACATATGGAGATCTGACTTTTAAAGATGGTGTGGCAGATTTTACCCTTAAACACGGCGAAGCGGTGAAGATCCGCAACATGGTCGGCCGACAGATCGCCATCACAGAACATGATGCGGAAGTCTATACGACGACAGCCGCCGCCGCTTCGGCAACGGGCAGCTACGACGGGGACGGCAGATCTTTTACGATCACGGTTCCGGACGACGGAGATACCGTCAATTTTGTCAATAAGCTTGAAGGTGTTCCGGTCAGGGTTTTGAAAGTAGATCAGACAGGAGCTGCCCTGGAAGGCGCGGGATTCTATTTCACCGGCAAGGACTTCGACGGGAACGAAGAGGACGAGATAGAACGTAAGACAAGATATGTATCCCAAAAAGCCGATATTGATAGTGAAGAAGCGGTCATCATAGAGCGGGAGGCTGTTCCTGTCGGAACATACGTACTGCATGAAGAAACCGTTCCTGCCGGATATATTGCTCCGGACGGAGATGTGGAGATTACCGTGGCAACCGGGACAGACGGGAATATAGAAGTATCTTTGAAAGCAGGAGAGACTCAGTACACGGGTCCGACATATATCAGCCGGGTGGATGGTACGTGGGTCATTAAAATTATGAACTCCGAAGGATACGAGCTTCCTTCCACCGGAGGGCCCGGCCCCGGTCTGATCTATCTCCTTGGCATTATGCTCGTGAGCCTCTCAGGCGCGGGACTTGTGATGAGGAGACGGAAAAGGTACATCGTGTAAGCTGAATATAAGAAAACCGTTCTTCATTGAAATGAAGATGACGCCCCCGGACAGGACGCTAAGATGCAGGACCTGACCGGGGGCGCGGCTTTTGATGCGGCTTATTCTGTTTTAAGAGGAATCATCACATCCGAGTAGAATTCGCTGCCGCTGTGGGAGAACTCGGCGATGCCGCCGTATTTGGCGGCGGTCTCCCGGATGGATTCCAGGCCAATGCCGTCGCCCTCCCTCTTGGTGGAGAGGTATTTCCCCTTGAAGCGCCTGACTTTGCCGCTGAAGCTGTTGGTGGCGACTATGCAGAGCTGCGCGCCGTGCTGCGTGCGTATGTCAAAGAGGATCTTCCGCTCTTCCTCGGGAATCTCCCTGCAGGCGTGAATCGCGTTCTCGAGAATATTGCCGACGATGGAGCAAAGATCGATATCGGAGACCGTAAGCTCCCCGGGCAGGTCGATTCTCCAGTCGGTTTTGATCCCGGCCTGGGCGGCGGTGGCGGAGTAGTGATTGAGAATTGCGTTCAGGGCGCTGTTGGCGCAGAAGGTCACAAATTCATTCTGAGGGAGATTGTCGATGTAGTCGTTCAGGTAGGCATTAAGCCGGTCATATTCCTTCGTGTTCGACAGTCCCTGCAGGGTGAGGAGGGTCTGACGGAAGTCGTGGCGGGACTTGCGCGTCGTCTCGATATACCGGGAGAGCCGGGCGTACTGGCTCTCCTGAAGCTCGAGGATGCGGTTCCGCTCCCTCGTCTCAACCGCCTTCAGCATATCGATAATGATGAAGTAAAAGATAAAACAGAAGATGATCAGAAGATAAAACAGCAGTCCCAGCATGGACCAGAAGACGGCGAAATCGTTGTCTGTATACAGTGTTTCATATTCCTGCGGACAGATAACCTGATGAAAGAAAGTAAAGGGGGCTGATACAAGAACGGTGATGTACCAGATTCTTCTGATGTGAAAATGATCCACCAGGTAGGAAAAGTGTCTGTAAAAAGGATACGCCAGAATGAGCGCCAGCAGGCAGCCCAGTCCGAACTGACACATGGCGGCCTCCCTGCTGAATTCGCCTATACTGGAAGTCGGATGCAGCCAGGCGTCGTAGCCGTTGGCGACATTCGAGGGGAAGGTCATGAACGCGACGACAACCATGATGACGGACAGAGATTTGCATATGTCCGCCTCGACGCTTCTGCTGAAGCTGATGAAGAGAACGATGAGCAGAAGAGGAAAAGCGGAGTTATTGCCCCAGCCCAGCATCGAATCGACCGCTGCGGCCGCCGGAATCGAGATGCCGAATACAATCAGATAGCGCAGAAACAGGCGGGGAACTCTGAATTTCAGCTGGTTCCTCATAGCCAGAAAACACAGAAAGCTCGCTGGAAAAACACAGAGATAAGAGAGCAGATCCGTGAAAAACCTGGATAAAGTCATTGCGTGTTTCCTCTGGATTGTGAATCCCTCCGGATTCTGTTGAATGTATAGTTCCGCCAGATCTGTTCGATCTTCTTTCCGCTTTTAATGGCGATCGGGAGACTCAGGCCGCCCGTCAGGCGGCAGGTATCCTGGGAAAAACCGGTGACGTAATCCATGTTGACGAGGATGCCCCGGAGGATCAGAAGGAAGCGGGGGTCCTGAGACAGGATCTCGCTCACGCCCGAAAAGGTCATGCGCGTCTTGTAGGAGACGCCCTTCGAGTCGATGACCTCCACATAGTTTTTGGCCCCGGTCTGTACGGCTATGATATCCGAGTAGGGAATGCTGTAATCCTTTTTGCTGCTGCTGAAGGACAGCCGGCTGGCGTTCGTCTCCGTCTGTCTTCTTAAAACATCATCCATGACGCGGAAGATCCGCTCCGTCGATACCGGCTTTGTGATGTAGTCGTACGCGTGGACGGAAAAGGCGGCCGGCATGTGATCCGTGCTTGTCGTAAGGAAGATAATGGTCGTGTCCTTATCACATTCGCGGATCTTCTCCGCGGCCTCAATGCCGGTGAGCCCGTTCATATAGATGTCCAGAAATACGGCGGAATACTGAAGCGGCCTGTAGTCGGCCAGAAACGCTTCGGCGCCGTCAAAGGCGCTGACCGTGAGCTCGAGACTGTTCACTGCACCGTATTCTTTTAAGGCAGTTTCCAGGATCCTGAGATCCATTGCCGTATCGTCGATAATTGCTATATTCATGAATCTCCTCTGTGCAGGCTTTTTTCTGACCCATATGACTTTCGGATGACCTGTCAGGTATATAATAGCACAAAATAGCTCTGCCGATGCATTTTTGTGTCAGTTTTGTGCAAATTGTCGCAATTTGTGCCGCGGGGCGCGCGGCCCTTTGCTTTCGGGCTTTTCTGTGCCGAACGGATGGAATTGGTTCCAAATGGTTAAAGAATTGACCCTAAAATGGGGAATAATCCATTGTTTGTGACCGGAAGGTATGGTAGAATACATATAAGGCTGATGCTGTGCGCTCAAATTACGGTGGGACGGTTGCTAAATCGGTAATTTGATGCTATCTTTACTTATTATGGGTTGAGCCGATCGGATTCCCGCACAGAGGAAGAAGCCGGCTGCTTTTGGATGCATTTTCAGAAAAATGAGCCGGCAGAGACAATCCGATCCGGAGAAGAAGGAATATGACAAAGAAAGATCTGAGAAGACTGACAAGAATCGAGCTGATCGAGCTTCTGCTCGCCCAGAGCCGCGAAATCGACCAGGTAAAGGCTGATCTTGAGCGGACGGAGGCGGAGCTCGAGCGGACGGAGTCGGATCTGGCCATCGAGAAGGAGAAGAATGCCAGACGCCAGCTCACGATCGCCAACGCCGGCTCCATCGCGGAGGCAGTCGTCGGCCTGTCCGGGATATTCGAGACGGCCCAGAAGGCGGCGGACGATTATCTCTATGAGGTTCAGAAGCGCTGGCCGCTTCCGGATGAGCAGGGCCGCCCGGTGAGCTACTATTACGGAGAGGAAGGCGGAGCAGATGGCGAGTGAGAGGGCAAAGAACGGAACAGTCGGGTATCCCTCTATTAAAGAGATAGAGGAGGAGCTCGGCAGACTCCGGTATCACAGAAGGCTCCGCTCCGTCATCCTGAGCACGCTGTTCACGCTTGTGGTGGTCGCGGCGGTGGCGATTCTCGTGGCCATGCTGTGGATGCCGGTTCTTAGGATTTACGGTCTGTCCATGGCGCCGACGCTGGACGACGGATGCATCGTCGTATCCATCAAGGAGAGCAACTTTGAACCGGGCGACGTGGTCGCGTTCTATTATAACAACAACATCCTCGTCAAGCGGGCGATCGCGCAGGCGGGCGACTGGGTGGATATCGACAAGAGCGGCAACGTCTATGTGAACGGGGAGCTTCTCGACGAGCCCTATATCGCGGAGAAGGCTTTCGGGGACTGCAACATCGAGCTTCCCTATCAGGTCCCCGACGGCAGGACCTTCGTGATCGGGGATAACCGCGGCGTGTCCATCGATTCGAGAAATACGGCAGTCGGCTGCGTCGCCCAGGAGCAGCTTGTCGGAAAACTGATTTTTAAGGTCTGGCCCTTAAGCGATTTCGGCGGACTTTGATAACTCTAAGGAAAGGTATGCGGTTTAGGACGCATTGAAAGAGTGGTTTAAGAAAAACTGGATTGTGGTCTTGCTCGTCGGAGTGATGATCATCGGGATGGGGCTCATCGCCTATCCGACATTCTCCGACTGGTGGAACTCCTTCCATCAGTCGCGGGCAGTCGCCTCCTATGTGGAGACGGTTGCGAATATGGATACCAAGGACTTTGAACGCTACCTGAAGGAGGCCGAGGCCTACAACAGGGAGCTCGCGGAGCACGGCATGATCTGGCAGATGACGCCGGAGCAGGAGGAGCGGTACCGGAGTATCCTGAATGTCAGCGATACGGGAATCATGGGCTACATCGATATTCCCAAGATCAGCGTGACGCTTCCGATCTATCACGGGACCGACGAAGATGTGCTTCAGGTCGCGATCGGGCACATCGAGGGATCGTCCTTCCCGGTCGGCGGGGCGGGCACCCACGCGCTCGTATCGGGACACAGAGGACTCCCGAGTGCGAGACTTTTCACGGATCTCGACAAGATGGTCGTCGGAGATACCTGGACGATGAATGTCCTCAACCGGACCGTCACCTACGAGGTGGATCAGATCCGGATCGTTCTTCCCAATGATCTGTCTGACCTGCAGATTCAGGAGGGAAAGGACTACTGTACGCTGATCACGTGTACGCCTTACGGTATTAACACGCACAGGCTTCTCGTCCGCGGGCACAGAATCGACAACGCCCAGGGCGACGCCCAGGTCATCGCGGACGCGCTGGTTGTGGAGCCGATCTATATCGCTCCCTTTATCGCGGCCCCGATCCTCGTGATCCTGTTTATCTGGATGCTGGTGAGCACGAACGCGAGAAAGCGGCACAGGGAGCATGCGGCGAGAGTACAGAAGGAACTGGAACTGCGTTTTGGCGCAGAGGAGGGACACCATGAAGATGAATAGATTATCTGGTAAGGGAAGGATGCTGCGCGCCGTGTCCGCCGCGGCGGTGCTGATCGCCGGCCTGCTGGCTGCGGTGCCGGTGGGGGCAGCCAAGGAGTTTCCGGATATCACCAAAAACGGAAGCTGCTCCATCACGGTGAATTTCACCGACAATACGGGAGCTGCCGTCGGAGGCAACGAGATCACGCTCTACAAGGTCGCGGATGTCGCCGAAAACGAGGGCTATTTTTTCCGGAAGACCGCTGATTTCGAGGGCAGTACGACGTATGTCTCGGAGAAAGCGCCTCTGGGCGCGTCGGCGGCGGAGGAGCTTCGCGCGTACGCGGAGGGCAGATCGGTATCCGGCACACCCTACACGGTTCCGGCTGACGGGCGTCTTCAGATCACCAATCTGGATCTGGGGCTCTACCTTCTCGTTGAGACGCGGAATGTGGAAAATTACATGCCGATCAGTCCCTTCCTTGTGACGATCCCCATCGAGCAGCCCGACGGCACCTACAGCTATACAGTTGACGCGTCGGCAAAACCGACGACGCGTTATCACTACGCCCCGGTGACTATGGCCTGTCCCTCGATCGAGAAGGCCTGCTATGTCGGAGAGAATTCTTTCTCGGTTCTCCATGATCCGGTGACGAATACATGGACATTTGTGTATCCGAGCTCTGCGACCTTCACGTTTAATTTTGAGAGAACGGATTCCTCCTATCCCTGGCCTGAGGGATATCGGGACAGCGAATATTTTACGGGTGAGAACGGGAACACGCTTTCCTTTACGAGACAAAATAAGGGAACGATCGAGCTGGGAAATATTACCTTCCCCGCCGCGGGAACCTACGAATACCGGATTACCGAGCTGAACGAGCGGGACGCGAACAATACCGCCACCAGATTCTGGGAGTATGACAACAGCGTCTACTATCTGGTATACAGGGTGACGGAGAATTCCGCTAAAACAGGGTATGACGTGGCCTGTGAGGTGACCCGCACGACCACGGACAATTTTGAAAACAGAAACGGCGAGGTTGTCGGTTCGGAAACTGCCGTCTTTACATTTGATAATGAGTACACGCAACAGCAATCCATAGACGGCTGCGAAAACCGCCGCTGCTGCGGCCGCCGCC
>CAYLHR010000029.1:0-18026 GCA_964383335.1 uncultured Lachnospiraceae bacterium | reverse complement strand
ACCATGCTCTCCCTCGAGAAGATCAGGGAATTCCGCTATTCGACCTCCATGACGCGCTGCCGGGGCTGCACGAACGCCTGCCGGCTCACGATCAATCATTTCAGCGGCGGCAGACGCTTCATATCCGGAAACCGCTGCGAGCGGGGCATCGGCAGGGAGAAGAACCGGGATCATCTGCCCAATCTCTATGAGTACAAGAATCAGCGCCTGTTCGGCTACAGACCGCTCACATCCGACAGGGCGCCAAGGGGAAAGGTCGGCATTCCGCGCGTCCTCAATATGTACGAGAACTATCCGCTCTGGTTCACCTTCTTCACGAAGCTGGGCTACGAGGTGGTCCTGTCTCCTGAATCGAGCCACAGGATGTACGAGCTCGGAATCGAATCCATCCCGAGCGAGTCGGAGTGCTATCCGGCCAAGCTCGCGCACGGGCATATCACCTGGCTCATCCGGCAGGGAATCAAATTCATATTCTATCCCTGCATACCCTATGAGCGGAATGAGTTCCCGGAGGCGGTCAATCACTACAACTGCCCGATCGTGACGAGCTACGCGGAGAATATCAAGAACAACGTCGAGGAGCTGATGGACGGCGGGATCCGCTTTGAGAACCCCTTCCTCGCGCTCACGGACGAGAAGATCTTCACGGATAGGATGACTGCCATCTTCCCGGATCTGCCCCGCATCGAGGTGGCAAATGCCGCCCACGCGGCCTGGGAGGAGCAGTCCCGGGCCAGGCGGGATATCGAGAAGAAGGGTGAGGAGACGCTCGCGTATCTGGAGGAGACCGGGCGGCACGGTATCGTGCTCGCCGGGCGGCCCTACCACATCGATCCGGAGATCAACCACGGGATTCCCGAGCTGATCAATTCCTACGGCATGGCGGTTCTCACCGAGGACTCCATCTCGCATCTGGGAACGATCGAGCGCCCGCTTCGCGTGCAGGATCAGTGGATGTATCACTCGCGCCTCTACGCGGCGGCCAACTACATAAAGACGAAAGACAACCTCGACATTATCCAGCTCAATTCCTTCGGCTGCGGCGTGGATGCCGTGACGACGGACCAGGTGCAGGAGATCATGACGGGGAGCGGCCGGATCTACACCTGCCTCAAGATCGACGAGGTGAGCAATCTGGGCGCCGCCCGGATCCGCGTGAGATCCCTTCTCGCGGCGATCCGCGCGCGGGAGAAGAACCCGGTGCCGCGCGAGATCAGAAGCTCCGCCATCAAAAAAGAGGTGTTCACGCCGAAGATGCGGGAGAAGTACACGATACTGGCTCCCCAGATGTCACCGATTCACTTCCGGCTTCTCGAGGAGGCCTTTAATTCGGAGGACTACCATTTCGAGGTACTGAAGAACGACACGCGCGACGCCATCGACATGGGGCTTCGCTACGTGAACAATGACGCCTGCTATCCCTCGCTCATCGTCGTGGGGCAGATCATGGCGGCGCTCAAATCCGGAAAGTATGATCTGAACCGGACGGCCGTCATCATCACGCAGACGGGCGGCGGCTGCCGGGCCTCCAACTATATCTCCTGTATCCGGCGCGCGCTGGAGAAGGCGGGCATGGCGCACATCCCGGTGCTGTCCCTCAATTTCAACGGCTTCGAGCCGCAGCCGGGCTTTAAAATCGGGCCCCGCCTTCTCATCAAGGCGGTGTACGCGATCGTGCTCGGCGATATCCTCATGAAGTGCCTGTACCGGATGCGGCCCTATGAGGCGGAGAAGGGATCCGCGGACCGGATGTACAGAAAATGGGACCGGTACTGCAGGAAGTTCCTTGCGGGGAGCATCAGCTTCCCGAAATATAACCGGATCTGCCGCAGCATCATCCACGATTTCGATCACCTGCCCGTCACGGGGGAGGTGAAGCCCAGGGTCGGCATCGTCGGGGAGATTCTGGTCAAGTTTTCTCCCACGGCCAACAACCACCTGGTGGAGCTTCTGGAGAAGGAGGGCGCGGAGGCCGTCGTGCCGGACCTGCTGGATTTCTTCCAGTACAGCTTCTACAACGCCAATTTCAAGGCGGAGAATCTGGGCTTTTCGGAGGGGTACCGCTTTAAGATGAACGCGGCCGTGCAGGCGGTCGAAATGCTCCGGGGAGCGGCCTCGCGGGAGTTCGCGAAGAGCGAGCACTTTGCGCCGCCCGCCAGAATTTCGGACCTGGCCAGATCGGCCTCGCCGATCGTGTCGAACGGCAACCAGACCGGAGAGGGCTGGTTCCTCACCGGAGAGATGCTTGAGCTCATCGGCGAGGGCGTGCCCAATATCGTCTGCATCCAGCCCTTTGCCTGCCTGCCCAACCACATCGTGGGGAAAGGCGTGATCAAGGAGATACGGAGACGGTATCCGGAGGCCAACATTGCCGCCGTCGACTACGATCCCGGCGCGTCCGAGGTGAATCAGCTGAACAGAATCAAGCTCATGCTGAGCACGGCGGAGAAAAATGCCGGAATCGCGTAAGATGCCGGCAGCGGAGGAATAAGGATTGAAATATGAAATCATCGCTTCCGAGGGGAGAGCGAAATCGGCCAGGATGGAGACGGTTCACGGCGTGATCGAGACGCCCGTCTTCATGAATGTGGGGACCGCCGCCGCCATCAAGGGCGGCATCTCCTCTCCGGAGCTGAAGGAGCTCGGCACCCAGGTCGAGCTCTGCAACACCTATCATCTTCATGTGCGGCCGGGCGATGAGGTGGTCCGAAGGCTTGGCGGCCTCCACCGCTTCATGAACTGGGACAGGCCCATCCTCACGGATTCGGGCGGTTTTCAGGTCTTTTCGCTCGCGAAGCTGCGGCAGATCCGGGAGGAGGGGGTGACCTTCCGCTCCCACGTGGACGGGCGGAAGATCTTCATGGGACCCGAGGAGAGCATGCGGATCCAGTCCAATCTGGGCTCCACGATCGCCATGGCCTTCGATGAGTGTCCGAACGCCAAAGCGGAGCGGTCCTACGTCGAGGCCTCCGTCGCGCGGACGACGCGGTGGCTTGTGCGCTGCAGGGAGGAAATGGACCGGCTGAACGCGCTGCCGGACACCGTGAACCCGCACCAGCTTCTCTTTGGAATCAACCAGGGCGCGGTCATCGACGACATCCGGATCCGGCACGCGGAGGAGATCAGCGCGCTCGATCTGGACGGATACGCGGTCGGCGGCCTCGCCGTGGGGGAGACGCACGAGGAGATGTACCGCATCCTCGACGCGGTCGTGCCTCATCTGCCCAGGGAGAAGCCGACTTACCCCATGGGGGTCGGGACGCCCGCCAATATCCTCGAGGGCGTGGAGCGCGGAATCGACTTTTTCGACTGCGTGTACCCGTCGAGAAACGGCAGACACGGACACGTGTACACCGACAGCGGACACCTCAATCTCTTCAACGCGCGCTATGAGCTGGATGACGCCCCGATCGACGAACACTGCGGCTGCCCCGTGTGCCGGAACCACTCGAGGGCCTATATCCGCCACCTGCTGAAGAGCGGGGAGATGCTGGGCATGCGGCTTTGCGTGATGCACAACCTCTGGTATTACAACCATCTCATGGAGGAGATCCGCGGCGCGATCAGAAGCGGCACATTTGCCTCCTATAAGAAAAAGAAGCTGGAGGGCTTTATGGAAAACCCCGTTCACAATACCGTGATGAAGACGGACCGGTGAAGAGGCGGTCCCGTCCATTTCTTCTTGCACATGTGACACGGATTGTGTATCATAAAAAGTTGTATCGATATCATATCTGGAGGAGTAATAATGAATACAGTGATTCTTGAAGCCGGTTCCGGCGCGATGGGAATGGGTTCCATGGTAATCTGGCTTGTCGCCATGATCGCGATCATGTACTTTATGATGATCCGTCCTCAGAAAAAAGAGCAGAAGAGGATGCAGGCCATGCTGAATGATCTGGCGGTGGGTGACAGCGTTGTGACGACGAGCGGCTTCTACGGCGTGGTGCTCGATATCACGGACGACGACGTTATCGTGGAGTTCGGCAACAACAAGAACTGCCGCATCCCGATGAGAAAGGCCGCGATCGCCGAGGTCGAGAAGGCGGGCGCCGCCTATGAGGAGACTCCGGCAGCTCCGGCCGCCGAGAAGAAGTCCCTTTTCGGCAAAAAGAAGGAGACGGACGCGGAATAAGAGACGGACAGCTTGTTTTACCTGAGAGTAACACCGGAAGGAGCGAAAAGACCCATGTACACTTATCGGAGCCTCAACAACATATCCAATATCGGATTAAAGTATTTTGATGAAAACTACAGCGAGGTGCGCGAGGACCAGTCCTCCGACGCGATTCTCGTCCGCAGCGCGAATATGAAGGAGATGTCCTTCGACGATACGCTTAAGTGCATCGCGCGCGCCGGAGCGGGCGTCAACAACATTCCGCTCGACGCGTGCGCCGAGCAGGGCATCGTCGTTTTCAATACGCCCGGCGCGAACGCGAACGGCGTAAAGGAGCTCGTGATCGCGGGCATGCTGCTCGCCTCCCGCGACATCGTCGGCGGTATCGAGTGGCTTGAGCATCAGGAGCCCACGGACGATCTGCAGAAGAGGGCGGAGAAGGAGAAGAAGCACTTCGCCGGATCGGAGATCTCCGGGAAGAAGCTCGGCATCATCGGCCTCGGCGCGATCGGCGTCATGGTCGCGAACGCCGCTGTGGCCCTCGGCATGGAGGTCTACGGCTACGATCCCTACCTCTCCATCAAGGCGGCCTGGAATCTGTCCAGCAGCATCCGCCACGTCGGCGACGTCGATGATATCTACAGGGAGTGCGACTTTATCACAATCCACGTGCCGCTGAATGACAGCACGAAGGGGATGATCGGCGCGGACGCATTTTCGAAGATGAGAGAGGGCGTGACCCTTCTCAACTTCTCCCGCGACCTTCTGGTCAATGAGACGGCCCTCATCGAGGCGCTGAATTCCGGGAAGATCCACAAGTACGTGACGGACTTCGTGACGCCTCAGGTGGCCAAGGCTCCGAACACGATCATCACGCCGCATCTTGGCGCATCGACCAAGGAGTCGGAGGACAACTGCGCGGTGATGGCGGTGAAGCAGCTGCGCGACTATCTCGAGAACGGCAATATCAGAAATTCCGTCAATTACCCTGCCTGCGACATGGGTGTCTGCATGACGGCGGGAAGAATGAGCGTGTGCCACCGCAATGAGCCCAACATGCTGGCCCAGCTCACCTCGGTTCTGGGCTCCGACGGGGTCAACGTGGCGAATATCGCCAACAAGAGCCGCGGCGAGTACGCCTACACGCTCATCGACACGGACTCCGCCCTGACGGAGGAGATCGCGGAGAGAATCGCCGGGATCAGGGGCGTTCTCAAGGTGAGAATCATCAAGTAAGAAGAGCAGCTTCGCAAAAGACCTGCGGACGGAGGTGGATATGCCTAAGAGGGGAATCCGGAAACTGTACGCAACATACCGCAGAATCAGGAAGGCGGGCTCCGCTGTCCGGAAGGTGATCGGGCATCGGGACGGTTTTGTAAAGGCAGGCACGGCAATTGCCGGCCTGTTTGTGAAACGCTGAAAGATGCGGCCGGCATATCGGATATGTCCGGCCGCTGCTTTATATAACAGGTGTTCCGCCGTATCAGGTGCTTCACTTTGACGTTCATTCATGAAAGGGGTTACTATGTCGGATCGTGCGTATGAGCTGATGGACTGGCGCGGTATAGAGGATCTCGTCTACGGGGAAATCAGAAATCCCCGCGAGCTTCTCATGCCGAGAAAGGTGAAGGGAGGCATCCTGTATCAGTGCTTCTTCCCCGGCGCCGCGAAGGTGGTGCTCGTCGAAAAGAAGACCGGGAAAAAGCATCAGATGAAGATGGAGGACGAGGCCGGCTTCTTCGCGGGCGTATTTGCCGGAAGAGAGCCGTGCGCTCATGAATTCCTGGTCGACGGGAAGGTCATGGGCAATCCCTACGCGTTCGGCTGCCTTCTTCCCGGCGAACAGGTGAGCCGCTATCAGGCCGGCATCGCCGAGACCGCCTATCACGTGATGGGCGCGCACGCGATGAGCGCTGACGGGACGGAGGGAACCTCCTTCGCCGTCTGGGCGCCGGGAGCGGCCAGAGTGAGCGTCGTGGGCGATTTCAACAGCTGGAACGGGCTTCAGAACCCCATGGAGTACCACGAGGAGAGCGGCATCTACGAGCTGTTTATTCCGGGACTCGGTCCCGGCACGGTCTACAAATACGAGATCCGGACCGGGGACGGCCGCACCTTCATGAGGCCGGATCCCTTCGGAAACGCCTTTGCCTTCGGGGAGGAGCCCGTGTCCCTCGTCTCCGATTCCGCCTACAGGTGGTCCGACTCCGCCTGGATGAAGAAGCGGCACAGGACCCTCGACTGGAACGAGAAGGCGGTCTCCATCCTGGAATGCCCCCTCTCGAAGCGCGCCCGCGAGAGCGGAGAATATTCCTACGCCGCCTTCGCGCGGCAGATCGCGGACTATGTCCGCTCCATGGGGTACACCCACGTCGAGCTTCCGCCCGTGATGGAGTATCAGGATGAGATGTCCGGCGGCTATCACACGACGGGATATTTTGCCCCGACCTGCAGGTACGGGACTCCGGCGGATTTCAAGGGACTGATCAATACGCTTCACAGGGAGGGAATCGGGGTCATCCTCGACTGGACGCCCGCGCAGTTCTCCCCCGATGAGAGATGGCTCGCCGCCTGGGACGGAACCTGCGTCTATGAGCATCTGGATCCGAGACAGGGCGTGCATCCGGTCTGGGGGACGCGTCTTTTCAATTACGGACGGCCCGGCGTGCGCAGCTTCCTGCTCTCCTCGGCCTTCTACTGGATCAACGAGTTTCACGCGGACGGACTCCGTCTCGACGGCTGCAGCACGATCCTCCGCCAGGATTACGGGCGGGGGGACGGAAGCTGGGTCTCCAATATATACGGCGGAGGAGAGAATCTGGACGGAATCGATTTCCTGAAGCAGCTGACGTCCGCGGTGAAAAGATCGCATCCGGACGTGCTCCTTATGCTGGAGGAGGGAATCGACTGGCCGGAGACCACGGCGCCGGCAAAAAGCGGAGGACTGGGGTTCGACTTCGAGTGGAATCTGCATTTTACGGATGATCTGCTGCGCTTCTTCGGACTTGACTCCGTCGGAAAGTGGAGAGAGCAGTATCTTCTTCAGAACGCGATGCTCACCAACTACACGCGCCGTCCGGTGCTTTCGCTCTCGAGAGGAATCGGCGCCTTTGATCCGGACATCTTCATGGCCCGGGTCGAGGGAGAGGGTCCCGCCAGGGCGGCCTCCCTTCGGGCAATGTACGCGTGGATGTTCGCGCATCCGGGCAAGAAGCTGATGACGGACGGCGAGATCTTCGACGGAGGCTTTATGCGGGCCCTGCTTGAACTCTACGCCTCGGAGCCGGCCCTCTATGAACTCGACGATTACGAGAAGGGCTTCGAGTGGATCCGTACCATGGATCACGAGAGGGCTTCCGCCGTGTTCACCCGCTGCGGGAAGAAGAAGGACGACCGGATTGTCGTTGTCTGCAATTTCTCCGATGAGCCGCTGCCGGCCGCTGCCGTCGGCGTGCCGGAGGGCGGAAAATACGAGGAGCTGTTCAACACCGACGACGAGGCTTTCGGGGGCACGGGATACGTGAACAGACGTGAGAGAACCGCCCGGGCCGCGGAGGCCGACGAGAGACCTTTCAGCGTGCGGATCCGTCTCGCCCCGAGATCCGTGAGCATTTTAAAGAGAAAATCCTAAGGGCGGGTCACGAAACAGCAACAGGAAATCAGTAATAAAGGAGAACAATAACAATGGCTGAAAACTGCACAAATGACTGCTCAAGCTGCGGGCAGAACTGTCCGTCAAGGAAGGATCCCTCCAGCTTTCTTGAGGCTCCCAACGAGGGATCTGACATCAAAAAGGTGATCGGCGTCGTGAGCGGAAAGGGCGGCGTGGGCAAATCGCTCATCACGTCCCTTCTCGCCGCCGCGTCCGCAAAGCGCGGAAAGAAGGCGGGCATCCTTGACGCGGATATCACGGGACCGTCCATTCCCCGCATCTTCGGCGTCGAGGATCAGAAGGTGACCGGCAATGAGCTCGGTCTCTTCCCCGTAAGAAGCGCGGGCGGCGTGAACGTGATGTCCATCAATCTGCTGCTTGAGAACCGGGAGGATCCCGTGATCTGGCGCGGTCCCGTGATCGCCGGCACCGTGAAGCAGTTCTGGACGGATGTTGTGTGGGGAGAGGAGGACTATCTCTTCGTGGACATGCCTCCCGGAACCGGCGACGTGCCGCTGACGGTTTTCCAGTCCCTGCCGGTGGACGGCATCATCATCGTGACGTCCCCTCAGGACCTCGTGTCCATGATCGTGGGCAAGGCGGTCCGCATGGCTGCCACCATGAATATCCCTGTCCTGGGACTTGTGGAGAACATGAGTTACGTCACATGTCCGGACTGCGGAAAGAAGATCTATCTCTTCGGAGAGAGCGGCGCGTCCGAGGTGGCGGAGAAGTACTCGATCGCAAAGACGGTCTCTCTTCCCATCATGCCGGAGCTCGCCGCCCTGTGCGACAGCGGACGGATCGAGGAGGCGCCGGCGGATGTGCTGGATCAGGTGTACGGCCTCCTCTCCTGAGGAGCCGGTTCGCCCCGCGGTATGAAAAACGAAAACAGAAAAAATTTGCTGTTGATTTTTTTCCGGACTCGTGTATAATGATTCATGCAGCAGGCCGATGTGGCTCAGTTGGTAGAGCAACGCATTCGTAATGCGTAGGTCATCGGTTCGAGTCCGATCATCGGCTGCGCCGGGAATGCCCCCAGGGCTTCCCGGTATTTTTTTGCCCGGACGCGGCGGTCCCGCTTCAGGCGCTCCCTGCGAAAATGCGGCCCGCTAAAGGTTTCCCCGCAAAAATGCGGCCGTCAAGGAAAAACACTTGACACGCGTGCCGGCATCCTGTATGATAAAGCGCGTTATGGATAAAAAGTATGAGGAGGCCCTTCTTTTTGATTTTTACGGCGAGCTGCTGACAGAGAAGCAGAAGACGCTGTACGAGGAGGCCCGGCTGAATGATTATTCCTTCGGGGAGATCGCGCTGGAACGCGGGGTCTCGCGGCAGAGCATCCATGACACGGTGAGAAGAACCGCGCATATCCTGGAGGAGTACGAGAGAAGGCTGGGACTGGTCCGCAGATTTCTCGCGGTGAAGAAAAAGACGGAGGAGATCCGGCGTCTGACGGACGATCCGGTGATATCGAAGCTCGCAGACGAGATTCTTGAGGAGTTATAGATGGCATTTGAAAATCTGACAGAAAAGCTGCAGGGGGTTTTCCGCCAGCTCCGGAGCAAGGGACGCCTCACGGAGGCGGACGTCCACGAGGCGATGAAGGAAGTGAAGATGGCGCTCCTCGAGGCGGACGTCAACTTCAAGGTCGTGAAGAACTTTGTCCGCACGGTCGAGGAGAAGGCCGTGGGCGGGGACGTGATGAGCGGCCTCAATCCCGGACAGACGGTCATCAAGATCGTGCACGACGAGCTTGTGGAGCTCATGGGATCGGACAAAACCGAGATCCCGCTCAATTCCGACGGCATGACGGTCATCATGATGACGGGCCTCCAGGGCGCGGGCAAGACGACGACGGCGGCCAAGCTGGCGGGACAGTACAGGGCCAAGGGCAGGCGCCCGCTGCTCGTGGCGTGCGATATCTACCGGCCGGGCGCGATCAAACAGCTCGAGACCAACGGTGCGAAGGTGGGCGTACCGGTGTTCACCATGGGAGACCGGAAGAGTCCCGTCGACATCGCAAAGGCGGGTATCGCCCACGCGGAGGAGCAGAAATACAATATCGTCCTCATCGATACGGCCGGGCGGCTGCAGATCGATGACGATATGATGAAGGAACTGAAGAACATCAAAAAGGAGGTTCACGTCGATTTCACCGTCCTCGTCGTGGATGCCATGACCGGCCAGGAGGCCGTCAACGTGGCCCGCACCTTCACCTACAAGGTGGGAATCGACGGCGTGATTCTGACCAAGTGCGACGGCGACACGAGGGGCGGCGCGGCGCTCTCCGTCCGGACGATGACGGGCAAGCCGCTTCTTTACGTCGGCATGGGGGAGAAGCTGGAGGATCTCGAGCAGTTCTATCCCGACCGCATGGCCAGCAGGATTCTGGGCATGGGAGACGTGATGACGCTCATCGAGAAGGCCCAGGCGACCATCGATGAGACCAAGGCGGCCGAAATGGAGAAGAAGTTCCGGAAGGCCTCCTTCGGATTCGACGACTACCTGACCTCCATGGAGCAGATGAAGAAGATGGGCGGGCTCGAGAGCATTCTGTCCATGCTTCCCGGAGTCGGATCAAAGGCGGCGGATTTAAGCTCCATGATCGACGAGAAGCAGATGAAGCAGACCGAGGCGATCATCCTCAGCATGACGCCGGCGGAGCGCGCCAACCCGGATCTGCTCAATGTCTCGAGAAAGAAGCGGATCGCGCGGGGCGCGGGCGTGGATATCAGTGAGGTGAACCGCCTCGTGAAGCAGTTCGACCAGGCCCGCAGGATGATGAAGCAGATGCCCGGCATGATGAAGGGCGGCCGGAGGGGCGGCTTCGGAGGCATGGGAGGCTTCAGGCTCCCGTTTTAAAGCAGACTGTAAGAGTCCCTGGATGATGAGAGATTGTCTGAAACGGATTGTTACATATATATGAAAATCATAAGGAAAGATTGATCAGGAGGAAATGAAACATGGTTAAGATCAGACTTACACGGCTCGGCAAGAAGAAGGCTCCCTTCTACAGAATTATCGTCGCGGATTCCAGATCTCCGAGAGACGGAAGATTCATCGAGGAGATCGGCACCTATGATCCGACCAAGGATCCCAGTGTCTACAAGATCGACGAGGAAGCGGCCAGAAGATGGCTTGCCAACGGCGCCCAGCCGACCGATGAGGTGGCCAAGCTTCTCAAGATCGCCGGTATCACGAAATAACCGGCTACGGAGGGCCTGATTTGAAAGAATTAGTCGAAGTGATGGCGAAGGCGCTCGTCGAATTTCCCGACCAGGTGGTGGTCACGGAGCGGGAGGAGGACGATCAGATCCTCGTGGAGCTCCGCGTCGCGCCGACGGATATGGGAAAGGTCATCGGCAGACAGGGACGCATCGCCAAGGCAATCCGAGCGGTCGTAAAGGCTGCCTCCACGAAGGGCGACAAGCGCGTCGTCGTGGATATCGTGCAGTAATGCTGGATAAGCTGGAAGTCGGTGTGATCACTTCGCCGCACGGGCTTAAGGGAGAAGTGAACGTCTATCCCACGACGGACGACGTGCGGAGATACGATGATCTGGACCGCGTCATTCTCGCCGATGAGGAGGATGATGACGATCCGGGAAGAGAGGTCACCGTGGAGTACGTCAAGTACTTTAAGGGCAGGCCGATCGTCAAATTTACCGGGCTTGACCGGATCGAGGATGTGGAGGCGTTCCGCGGAGCGGGCATATTTGTTCCGAGGTCGGAGGCGGTGCCGCTGGGGGAGAACGAGTATTTTATCGGCGATCTTCTCGGAAGCGAGGTCTGCCTCGAGGACGGGACGCCGTTCGGGAAGCTGGCGGATATTCTGAGGACCGGGGCGAACGACGTATACGCCGTCGAGCTTCCGGGCGGGGAGATCAGGTATCTGGCCGCCGTGCGCGAGGTCGTGCGGGCGGTTGACCCCGCGGCCCGGAGAATCACCGTGCGGCCCATGAAGGAGATCTGAGGATGGATTATTACGTACTGACTCTGTTTCCCGACATGATTCTGTCCGGTCTCCACACGAGCATCATCGGCAGGGCCATGGAGGAGGGCATCCTTCGCGTAAAGCCGGTCAATATCCGGGACTACACGGAGAGCCGGCACGGCAAGACCGATGACTACCCGTACGGGGGAGGCGCCGGCATGGTGATGCAGGCGCAGCCGATCTACGACGCCTACCGATCGGTAGCGGATACGCTGGATTACAGCCCCAGGGTGATTCATCTCACGCCGCAGGGACGCGTATTTGACCAGACAATGGCGCGGGAGCTCGCCCTTGAGCGGGGCCTTGTGTTTCTCTGCGGCCACTATGAGGGAATCGACGAGCGGGTTCTCGATGAGATCGTGACGGATCACGTGTCCGTCGGGGATTTCATCCTGACAGGCGGGGAGCTGCCCGCCATGTGCATGATCGACGCGATCAGCCGCATGATTCCCGGCGTGCTCCACAACGAGGAGTCCGCGGAGGATGATTCCTTCGGCGACGGGCTTCTGGAATTCCCCCAGTACTCGAGACCCGAGGTGTGGAGGGGAAGGGCGGTCCCGAAGATTCTTCTTTCGGGCGATCACGCGAAGGTGGACGCCTGGAGGAGGGAACAGTCCCTGATCCGGACGGCTGAGCGCAGGCCGGATCTCCTTAAGACCGCGGCCGTGAGCCCCAAGGAGAGGGAGTTTATCAGGAAATATCTTGCGGAAAAAGATAATCTGTAGTAGTATAACAAAGTTGATCAAAGATGGTCCTCTACCGGCAGTCTCGTAAGACCGGCACCGAACATCCAATATTATAAAGACAAAGGAGACAACCAGAACATGAACGAGATCATCAAAAAGATCGAGGACGCTCAGCTGAAGTCTGAGATCGCGGAGTTCCGCGTCGGCGATACCATCCGCGTACACGGAAAGATCAAGGAAGGCAACCGCGAGAGAATTCAGGTTTTCGAGGGCGTTGTCCTTAAGAGACAGGGCGGCGGAAACCGTGCGACCTTCACTGTGAGAAAGACCTCCAACGGAATCGGAGTCGAGAAGACCTGGCCGCTTCATTCCCCCAATGTGGAGAAGATCGAGGTGGTCCGCCACGGCAAGGTGAGACGCGCGAAGCTGTTCTACCTGAGAGACCGCGTCGGCAAGAGGGCGAAGGTCAAGGAAGTGATTCGGTAATAACCAGAAGGGAAGCAGATACACTTGTGTATACGGCTTCCCTTTGTCAGATTTATGGGCGGATGCCGGGAGCGGCTTATTTTCCTCACCGGCATGCTGAAGAAGGGAAGCCATGGCAAAATCAACCACATATCAGGAACTTCACAGCCGCATCAGGCGGGAGAAGAGGAGGAGAAGAATCAGCATGATCATGCAGATCCTGACGGTGCTTCTGCTCTCCGCGGTCACGGCCTACGCCTTCTTCAACGCGGTGCTCATCCAGGAGAACTCCATGAATCCGACCCTGCGGGCCGGACAGAGGGTTTATATCAACCGCGCCGGCTATCTGCTGCACGGCGTCCGGAGAGGCGATGTCATCGCCTTCCGGGGAAACAGCGAGTATGATTCCGGGATCCACGTGAAGCGGGTGATCGGGCTTCCGGGCGAGACGGTGCAGATCCGGGACGGCCTCATTCTGATAAACGGCAAGACCTATATCGAGAACCGCGAGTTCCCCAATATTTCGAGGCCCGGCATCGCGTCCGAGGAGATCCGGCTTAACAGCGGGGAGTACTTTGTTCTGGGCGACAACCGGAACAACAGCGAGGACAGCCGCTTCGCGGACATAGGGAATATCAGGCGGAGTCAGATCTTCGGAAAGGTCTGGTTTATCGGACGGCCCTTCTCTTCGATCGGATTTGTCAATTAGTGCGGACATGTATTCAGAGTAATCCCGGAGGTGGAACAGGAGTGCAGTATCAATGGTATCCCGGCCACATGACAAAGACGGTGCGGGACCTGAAGGAGAGTCTCAAGCTGATTGATCTCGTTATCGAGATCACCGACGCCCGCATTCCCCTGTCGGGGAGAAATCCGGACCTCGACCGCCTGGCGGGAGGAAAGGCGCGGATCATGCTGTTCGGAAAGGCGGATCTCGCGGATCCGGAGGTGACGGAGCTCTGGGCGGATTATTTCCGTGAGGAGGGCATCGCGCCCGTCGTGTCCGATCTGCGGCAGAAGAGTTCGCTCCGCCTTCTGACGCCCGTGATCAGGGCCGCGATGAAGGAGAAGCTGGAGCGGGACGCGAGACGGGGCATCACCGGACGGCCGGTCCGCGCGATGGTGGCCGGCATTCCCAATGTAGGGAAGTCCACCTTCATCAACTCCTTCTCCGGATCAAAGTCCCTGAAGACGGGGAACCGGCCCGGGGTGACGCGGGGCCGGCAGTGGATCCGCATGGGGAAGGAAGTGGAGCTGCTCGACACGCCGGGGCTTCTGTGGCCCAAATTCGAGGATGAGGAGATCGGGAAGAAGATCGCGCTCATCGGCTCCATGCCGGACGACATCCTTGACCGGGGCGAGCTGGCCCTGGAGCTGCTCGCGCGCGTCACATCCCTCTACCCGGGGCTTGTCTCCGCGCGGTACGGGGTGGATGAGACGGGGGATCTTCCCGGTCTCATCGAATCCGTCGGCGCGGCCAGGGGATGCCTGAGGAAGGGTGGCGCCGTCGATACGGACAAGGCCGCGGGCGTGCTTCTCGATGATTTCCGGTCCGGCAGGCTGGGACGGATCTCACTTGAGAAACCTCCTGTCCGGGACTCATAAACACGCGGCGGGCGGTATGCCCGGCTTATCTGACCGCTCCCGCAAAAACATCAGTGACGCGGGGGGACCGGTTCGCGGGAGGAAAGACATGACGGAAAAGCAGGCGCAGCGACTCAGGGAAAAAGAGGAGCGGGCGCGGGTGAGACTTGAGAAGGAGCGGGAGAGAACCCGCTCCATGATGGTTTATGAGGAGCGCTTCCGTGATCGGGGACTCATCGGCGGGATCGACGAGGTCGGGCGGGGACCCCTGGCCGGACCGGTCGTCACCTGCTGCATCATTTTGCCGGAGGACCGGGAGATTCTGTATCTCAATGACTCCAAGAAGCTCTCGGCCAGGAAGCGGGAGGAGCTGTACGGCGTGCTTCTTTCGGAGGCCGTCTCCCTCGGCATCGGCATGGAGTCCCACGCGGTCATCGATGAGATCAATATTCTGCAGGCGACCTACTCGGCCATGCGGAAGGCCATCGGGGCGGCGGATCCGAAGCCGGACTTTCTGCTTAACGACGCTGTGACGATTCCGGGCGTCTCCATTCCCCAGTGCCCGATTGTGAAGGGCGACGCGAAGAGCATCTCCATCGCGGCGGCCAGTATCGTCGCGAAGGTGACGCGTGACCGGCTCATGGAGGACTATGACAGGGTTTATCCGGGATACGGCTTCGCGAAGAACAAGGGCTACGGGACAGCGGAGCACATCGCCGCCATCAGGAGGCTGGGTCCCTGCCCGATTCACAGGATGTCCTTCCTGTCCGGCATCCTTTCTTCTTAACAGAAAGGGAGAGGGCATGCCGGGAACAATCAGCAGAAGAAGTGTCGGATCAAGGTATGAGGAGCTCGCGTGTCTCTATCTGGAGAAGCAGGGCTACCGGATCCGCATGCGCAATTTCCGCTGCCGGTCCGGTGAGATCGATATCGTCGCTTCCGACGGCAGAGATCTGGTTTTTGTGGAGGTAAAGTACAGGGCGGACGCCGCCGGGGGCGGGCCGCTGGCCGCGGTGGGGTACGCCAAGCAGAAGAAGATCTCGCGGTGCGCCCGGTTTTATCTCATGAGATACGGATATCCGGAGGATACGCCCTGCCGGTTTGACGTCGTGGGGATCATGGGCCGGGAGGTGGAACTCGTAAGGGATGCCTTTCCCTTCCGGGAATGAGCACATATGAAAGGGGAACAGGATATGGAGATTCGCTGGATTGACGAGGACGCGCCGGGGATGCGCCTTCACAGGAGGTTTGACTGCCTCTGGCTGACATTTCCCGCCTTTGACGAACTTCCCTGGCTGAAAAATGCCTTCTCCACCCGTTTCGGCGGCGTGAGCGGGGGATATTTTGCGTCTATGAATCTGGATTACAAGGGAAGCGACGACCCGGAGGCCGTGAAAACCAATTTCAGCCGCTTCGCGGAGGCGGCCGGATTCCGGACGGACGAGATGGTGTTCTCCGACCAGACGCATACGGTCAATGTGCGGCGGGTGGGACGCGGTGACAGGGGGGCCGGCCTCACAAAACCCCTTCCCTGGCGTGACGTGGACGGTCTTATAACGGATGAGCCGGGCGTGACCCTGGTCACCTTCTACGCGGACTGCGTGCCGCTCTACTTTGTGGACCAGGTGAGGCACGCGATCGGACTTGCGCACGCCGGCTGGAGGGGGACGGCCGCCGGCATGGGCAGATCCGTGATCGAAGCGATGAAGCGGGAGTTCGGGACGGAACCGGAGGACCTTCTCTGCGCGGTGGGTCCCTCGATCTGCCAGAGCTGCTACGAGGTGGGGCGCGAGGTCGCGGAGCAGTTCCCCAACTGCTATTCCGAGCCCAATGCGCGCGGGCGCTTCCAGCTGGATCTGCAGGGGGCCAATCAGGGCGTCATGGCGGAGGCCGGCGTTCCGGTCTCCCGGATCTCCATGCCCGGCCTCTGCACCTGCTGCAATCCCGACCTGCTCTTTTCGCACAGGGCGACCGGCGGGAAGAGAGGGGAGATGGCCGCATTTCTTTCCATGGTATAAGAAAGGGGACCGGACAGGCCGATCTCCCGGGTATAAGAGAAGGCTCCGGACCGACCGGAGCCTTTCTTCTATATTAGTATGTCTTTCAATTGCCGGACGCGCTTATCTCTTGAGGAATTCCTCGAGCGCCGACTTGAGGGACGCCGCCTCATCCTTCGTGAGATCCTTCAGCATCTTCGCGAAGTCCTTCGCGCTTCCGGCGGCCTCTTTGGCGAACTCGCCGGCCTCGGTTGCGACCTTCTTTACGGTATCCTGCAGGTCGTTCTCATCGATCGCGTCATCGGGGATCTCTCTCGACGGGGCGTCCTCCGCCTCCGCATCCGCCGCATCGGCCTCTTCGGCGGCTTCCGCGTCCTCCGGGAACTCGATGTTGATCTCCTCCGCCTCCGTTTCAGCCTCGGCGGCCTCCGCCTCCCGTTTCGCCTTCAGCTCCTCCTTCAGCTTCTTTCCCTCTTCGACCGTGACCTCGCCCTTTTTCACGAGCTCGTCGATGATGACTTTGGACTTTTCGACCGTGATCGCGGCGACGCCCACTCCCGCGAGAAGGGCTTTGCGGATGCCTTCTTCAAATTTGCTCATTTTCCATTACCTCCTTCACATGAAATGTCCTTCTTATTGAGAAATCGTACTCTCTTTTTGTGAACAGGATATGGATGATTTATAAAAAATGTTGTAATTGCCCCAGCCTTGACAAAAAGAGGGCATCTCTTTAGAATAATTTAAGTCTTTACTATGAACACCCTAAGGAGGCAGGACATGGCAGTTTCCTATAATCACGCGGAAATAGAGAAAAAATGGAGAGAAAACTGGGAGAAGAATCCCGTCAACGTGAATGACGGCAGGAAGGAAAAGTATTACTGCCTCGACATGTTCCCGTATCCGTCCGGCAGCGGCCTTCACGTGGGCCACTGGAGGGGCTATGTCATTTCCGACGTGTGGAGCCGCTATAAGCTTCTGAACGGCTATTACATCATCCATCCCATGGGCTGGGACGCCTTCGGCCTGCCCGCCGAAAACTACGCCATCAAGATGGGCGTGCACCCCGCGGTTCAGACCAAAAAGAACGTCGACAATATCCGCCGCCAGATCAAGGATATCGGCGCGATTTACGACTGGGATCTCGAGGTCAATACGACGGATCCGGAGTTCTACCGCTGGACGCAGTGGATTTTTGTGAAAATGTTCAAGGCGGGCCTCGCCTACGAGAAGGAATTCCCGATCAACTGGTGCCCGTCCTGCAAGACCGGCCTCGCCAACGAGGAGGTCGTAAACGGCGCCTGCGAGCGGTGCGGCACGCCCGTGACGAAGAAGAATCTGCGTCAGTGGATGCTGCGCATCACAAAGTACGCCGACCGGCTTCTGTCCGGCCTCGACGGCCTGGACTGGCCCGAGAAGGTCAAGAAGATGCAGACCGACTGGATCGGCAAGTCCCACGGCGCCGAGATCGATTTCGCGATCGACGGAAGAGAGGAGAAGCTGAAGGTCTACACGACGAGACCGGATACGCT
>CAYLHR010000028.1:16541-18134 GCA_964383335.1 uncultured Lachnospiraceae bacterium | reverse complement strand
GGTTCAACAAGCGGATGGCCTTCTTGAGGTCCGAGCAGATGAAGGGACATGACCTGAAGACATATCATCCGTCTGTCACAAAACAGATGCAGAGGATCAGCAGGAAGCGTGACGCATTCCTGCGTGATACTTTCTACAAGTATGCCCATTATATCTGCCGCCTTATGAAGAAGAGGGGCCTTTCCTATCTCATCATCGGGTATAACAGGGGGCAGAAGCAGGGGATCGACATAGGGCGGAGAAACAACCAGTCTTTTGTACAGGTGCCGTTCGCAAGGTTCCGCAGAGTCCTTCAGACAGTATGCGCGCGTTACGGGATCAGGGTCATCCTGCAGGAAGAGAGCTACACCTCCAAAGCCTGCTTCGGGAGCCGGGACGGGATCCCGACATACGGGAAAGGGGACACAGAAGGCATAACCTTCTCCGGCAGGAGGATAGGGCGCGGCCTGTACAGGCAGGATGACGGAAAGGAGATGAACGCTGATATCAATGGCGCCGCCAATACCGGCAGGAAGTATAGGGCGGGTATCTTTCCAAAAGGGATGGACTGCGGGTATCTGTATGGCACAGTGAAGGCCATGACCTATAAAGATATCCTGCGTGCCAGCCAAAACAGAAACAAAAGTAATCCCGGCCAAACGGGACAGCGGGCAAGTGTCTGCCCTGTGTCCGCGTGAGCGGCACGAAGCCCCCGCCTCTTAGCGTATGCGTAGGCGGTGGGTAGTTCACATCGTCACCTTCAATCAGAAAGAGCATGTCGTGACGGGAGCGGACGAGGAGGCGGATTGCTATCTGGATCTCCACACGCGGGACGACAGCACGAGCCGCTGGCTGAAGCGCGATTTTGATCTGGACGGGAAGACGGTGGATCTGAAGGCGCAGACTTACGACGCCGTATTTTACAACAACTCCGTGGATCAGGTGGAGTCCTAGAAGGTCGTGATCGGCATCCAGGAGGACTGCTTCATCAATAACGCCTGATGCGGAACCGTGGAGATTCACCAGTTTGTCGGGACGGACAGGGAGTCCTCGCAGACCCTGGATCTCAGGGATTATAAGGAAGAGGATGTCACGTTAAAGCACCTCTATAACGGCGACCTCCTGATCCCGCCATGAAGACGCACTCCTCGAAGAGCGGCGAGATGGTGCTCATCCTGCTCGAGGGCGTCGAGGAGGAGCGGTTTGTGAAGGTCGCCTTCAACGTGGCGCGCTATCACCATGAGCGCTGGGACGGACGCGGCTATCCGGACGGCCTCGTCGGCACCATGATCCCGCTCGAGGCCCGGATCATGGCGGTCGCGGATGTCTACGACGCGCTGGTCAGCAAGCGGGTCTACAAGGAACCCATGAGCTTCGATAAGGCTTACGACATCATGTGTTCCAGCATGGGCAAGCAGTTTGATCCCAATATGAAATCCGTCTTCATCGGCTGCCGGCAGGAGCTGGAGCAGTATTATACGCAGAATGACTGAGCGGCAAAGTATCCGTTCTTCAACATGACAGGAGATCAAAGTGTCCTGTCTGCCTGAATAAGGGATAAGCAGAATTCCTGTGGCAAATTGTCTTTATCTTTGCTACAATAACTTTTAAAGA
>CAYLHR010000028.1:10912-16531 GCA_964383335.1 uncultured Lachnospiraceae bacterium | reverse complement strand
GAGATCCGCGTGCATACGGAAGGTCTTGCTTCCTCCAATGCCGACATGATGCTTGACAGCGCGTTCGAGAGCGAAGAAGCGCTTAAGGGCTACTCTGTGCATCCGGCGCATGTGGCAGTCGCGCAGGGGAAGGTACGTCCCTTTACGAAGGCAAGGTTCTGCCTCGATTTTGAGCAGAATTCCTGTGGCAAATTGTCTTTATCTTTGCTACAATAACTTTTAAAGAAAGGAGCTGCTCGCTATGGACTATGTCACTTTGTCAAATGGCGTTAAAATGCCGCAGCTTGGGTACGGCGTCTATCAGACGCCCCCGGCCGAGACCGAGCGCTGCGTCCACAAGGCACTCGAAACGGGTTACCGGTCCTTCGATACGGCGCAGGCCTACGAAAATGAGCACAGCGTCGGCAGTGCCATCGCCTCCTTCGGAATTCCCAGGGAGGAGGTCTTCATCACGACAAAGATCTGGATCTCCAATTCGGGCTATGAGAAGGCAAAACGCTCCATCGACGGTTCTCTTAAGAATCTGCAGAGTGATTATATCGATCTGCTGCTCATTCATCAGCCCTTCGGCGATTACTACGGGACTTACCGGGCGATGGAGGAGGCCTACCGGGCCGGAATCGTGCGGGCGATCGGCGTGTCGAATTTCTATCCTGACCGGCTGGTGGATATTGTCCATTTTACGGAGATCCCGCCCATGGTCAACCAGGTGGAGACGCACGTCTTCCAGCAGCAGAGGGTCGCGCGCAGGTTCATGGACCGCTATAAAGTGCAGATTATGTCCTGGGGCCCCTTCGCTGAGGGACGGCATGACTATTTCAACAATCCTGTTCTGAAATCCATCGGTGAGAGGTACGGAAAGACCGTTGCCCAGACGGCGCTCCGCTTCCTGCTCCAGGAGGGGGTTGTCCTCATTCCGAAGAGCGTTCACCGCACGAGGATGGAAGAGAACATGGACATTTTCGACTTCGAGCTCTCGAAGGGAGACATGGCGGATATCCGCGCGCTCGACACCGGCGCAAGTCTCTTCTTCAACCACGAGACCGGCGATGTCGCGGAATTATTCGTCAACAGGGCTTAAAGCTGCAGATCATCAACAATATTTGAATTATCAGGAGGCAATATTATGCTGAACATCAAAAAGAACGCGGACAATGACATTCTTACAGTTGAGCTCGAGGGCCGTCTCGACACCGTCACGGCGCCGGATCTGGAAAATGAGCTGAAGGACTCACTCGAGGGCGTCACCTCTCTCGTCATGGATCTTGGCGCGCTCGACTACATCTCGTCCGCCGGGCTCCGCGTCCTGCTTTCCGCCCAGAAGACCATGAACAGACAGGGGTCCATGAAGGTGACGCACGTCAACGAGACAATCATGGAGATCTTTGAGGTGACGGGATTCTCCGATATTCTGACAATCGAATAAGGGATTTATTTTCTCTTTTTAAGCAGCCTGTATGAGGAGGATTCTTATGAAGGAACTGACGATTGAGGCTACGATTGAAAATATCCCCGCTGTCACTGATTTTGTCGACAACATTCTCGCGGAAGCCGGCTGTCCGCTGAAGGTCCAGATGCGGATTGACGTCGCGGTTGACGAGCTGTTCGGAAATATCGCGCACTATGCCTACACGCCGGATACCGGCCCCGTGACCGTCAGCGTCGAGATCCGGGAGGATCCCGCGGCGGCCGTCATCACCTTTGCCGACCGCGGCATTCCCTATAACCCGCTCGAGGCGGAGGAGCCGGACGTCACCTTAAACGCGGCGGACCGGCCGATCGGCGGCCTCGGCATCTTTCTTGTGCGTAAATCCATGGATGACATACAGTACGAATTCAGGGACGGACAGAATATTCTTACGATCACGAAGTATCTCGGCTCGTGATCTGCTGCGGCGCGGGAAGTCATACGATGGATCAATTCAGGGTCAGATTCAGGAAAAGCATCGCCTTTAAGAGCTTCTTTGGTATTGTGGCTCTTCTTTTTGTGTTCGCCGTGATCGTGAGCTACATCGGCTACCGGGGATTTACCGAGGAGCTGCTCGATCAGTACGCGGACAGCGCCTTCCGGACCGCGCACACGGCCGCGGATATGGTGGATGGGAACCGCTTCGGCAAATACATCGAAAGCGGAGGGAAGACCGTTTTCTACGAAAATACCTGGACAGCCCTTAGGAAAATCTGCAACTCATCGGGCTCCACCTTTGTCTACGTTATCCAGCCGGATCTGACGGATTATAACCACATCACCTTTATCTTTTCCACAATCAACAACAACTCCCCATACGAAGTATTTGACTTCGGCTACGTGCGCGAGACGACCAATGACGACTACCGGACCAAATACCGGAAGCTCTATGAGGGCGCGTCCAAAGAGGAGCTCGTGATCCGGGACAAGGGGTATATCTCGACGGATCCCCACATCACGGCCATGGTTCCGGTCAAAAATAATGCCGGCGAGACGCAGGCCATCCTCTGCGTGCAGCGCCAGATGGACGCGCTGACCCACGCGAGAAATACCTTCCTCCGGAATGTGCTGGCTGTCATGGCCGTCATCCTGCTTCTTGTGATCTTCGGACAGGGCTATATGCTGAACAAGATGCTGATCCGGCCCGTCAGGGAGATTACGCGTGAAGCCAGCCGCTTCGCGCGGGAGACCGTGAAGAGAGAGCAGAAGCTGACCGACACCATCCGCAACGAGGACGAGGTCGGCATACTGGCCGCCTCCATCGATCAGATGGAAGAGCAGATCCAGACCTACGTGAGGGACCTCACCCACATCACGGCCGAGCGCCAGCGCATCAGCACGGAGCTCTCCCTGGCGACCCGGATCCAGGCCGACATGCTTCCCAATGTCTTCCCGGCGTTTCCGGACCGGCACGAATTCGATATCTTCGCCACCATGACCCCCGCGAAGGAGGTGGGAGGCGATTTCTACAACTTCTTTCTCATCGACGACGACCACCTCTGCCTCATGATCGCGGATGTCTCCGGGAAAGACATCCCGGCGGCTCTTTTCATGATGGTGTCCATGATTATTCTCTCAAACCAGGCAATGCTGGGTGTCTCACCCGCGGAGATTCTGGAGAATGCCAACGAGGCCATCTGCACGAACAACCGCGAGGAGATGTTCGTCACCGCCTGGCTTGCCATCTATGAGATTTCGACCGGAAAGCTCACTGCCGCCAACGCCGGCCACGAGTATCCCGCTATTAGGAAGCCCGGCGGCAGGTTCGAGCTTCTGAAGGATAAGCACGGTTTCGTGATCGGGGGAATGGCCGGCGTGAAGTACCGCGAATATGAGCTCACCCTCGAGCCCGGCTCCGGTCTCTTCGTCTACACCGACGGCGTCGCCGAGGCGACGGACCCGGAGAACAATCTGTTCGGGACACAGCGCATGCTCGATGCGCTGAACGAAAAGCCGGACGGATCGCCGGAGGAGCTGCTGGGGGCCGTGCGGCGCTCGGTGGATGCCTTCGCCGGCGGGGCGGAGCAGTTTGATGACCTGACCATGCTGTGTCTGAATACAAAAAAATAAACAGGTGCTCCCGGAATGGCGGCATAGATTGATCTATCCTAACAATGGTCAATATGCACAATTTCGGGGGCGTTTTTTTATGAAAAATGCAGAATTTACAATTTATTCTTGAAAACGTTTCCAAAAGAGTGTACTATTTGCTCATGGAAACGTTTCCTTTTTATTTTCAGGAGTTTCGGAAACGTTTCTATGAAACAGGGCAGGGAGGCTCCCTGCAGTCATTTTATTTTTTCGGAAGGGAGAATGTACTATGAAGAAGAAACTTGTCAGTCTTCTGACCTGCACGGCCATCGCGGCATCACTTCTTGCGGGATGCGGCGGAAGCTCTTCCGCGGGAGGCGGAGACACGGCTGGATCCGGTTCTGTCTATTATCTGAATTTCAAGCCCGAGGCGGACGAGGCATGGCAGAAGCTGGCCGCAGCCTATACAGAGGAGACCGGCGTACCCGTCACCGTGGTGACCGCTGCGTCCGGAGAGTATGAGACGACTCTCATGAGCGAGATGGCCAAGTCCGACGCGCCGACGCTGTTCCAGGTCAACGGACCGGTCGGTCTCGCCAACTGGAAAGAGTACTGCTATGACCTCACGGGCTCGGACATCGTGTCGAATCTGTCCTCCGACGCCTTTGAGCTGAAGGACGGGGACGCGATTGACGGAATAGCCTACGTCATCGAGTCCTACGGCATCATCACCAATGTGGACCTGCTGCAGAAGGCCGGCTACTCTGTCGACGACATCACAGGCTTCGATGATCTGAAGAGAATCGCCGATGACATTCAGGCCAGAAAGGACGAGCTCGGCATCAAGGGCGCTTTTGCCTCCACCGGCATGGACAGCTCCTCTGACTGGAGATTCAAGACGCATCTCGCCAACCTGCCCATTTACTATGAGTACCAGGCGGACGGCATTGACACGACGGACGCGATCAAGGGCACCTATCTCGATCAGTATAAGAACCTGTTCGATCTCTACATCACCGATTCCACCTGCGACCCCGCGGAGCTCTCCTCCAAGACGGCGGATGACGCCAGAGCGGAGTTCGTGGACGGAGAGGCCGTCTTCTATCAGAACGGCTCCTGGGAGTACAGCTCACTTTCCGAAACCTTCACGGATGATCAGATCGCGATGATCCCGATTTACTTCGGCGTCGATGACGCGAATCAGGGACTCTGCACGGGCACCGAGAACTTCTGGTGCGTCAACAGCCAGAGCTCCGAGGAGAATATCAAGGCCACGCTCGATTTCATCAACTGGTGCGTCACCTCTGAGACGGGAACCAAGGCGATGTCCGATGAGATGGGATTCACCATTCCCTTCAAGACGGCGCAGGAGTCTCCCAATGTCTTCGTCAAGCAGGACGCGGCTTACACGGAAGCCGGCAAGACGCCGGTATCGTGGAACTTCACGACCATGCCCTCCGAGAACTGGAAGAACGGCGTGGGCTCCGCCCTCACCCTCTACGCGGCCGGAACGGGCAGCTGGGACGACGTTGTGAGCGCTTTCGTCGACGGATGGGCCTCTGAGGCGGCTCTCTCCGAATAACCATTCATACGGCATGAGGACTGCGGTGCCGGGTTCCGGCCCGGTGCCGCATTTTTTACAGATTTTCATTTTTGACGGGAGAGGTTTCATGACAGGTAAAGCATTGAAAAAATGGTGGCCGGTCTTTCTGCTGCCCACAGCGGCGGCGTTCCTGATCGGCTTTGTCTGGCCCTTTATCTGGGGCATCTATCTTTCTTTCTGTAAATTCACAACGGTCAATAATGTTCAGTTTACAGGGTTCTCCAATTATACAAATGTATTCACGGATGAGACGTTCTCCCACGCCTTCCTCCTCACGGTTCTTTTCGCCTTTCTGTCCAGCATCCTCATCAATGTGCTGGCCTTCCTCATTGCACTGGCTCTGACGAAGAAGCTGAAGGGGACGAACGTATTCCGGACCATCTTCTTTATGCCCAACCTGATCGGCGGAATCGTGCTCGGCTACACCCTGAAAACACATCCATATCATCATCCATTTTATCATTTTCTTCAATTTGCAGCAAATACTTTTCATAAAAATGCCCCATATAATTAATAT
>CAYLHR010000028.1:9353-10902 GCA_964383335.1 uncultured Lachnospiraceae bacterium | reverse complement strand
TGAACGGCATTCTGAGCAGACTGGGGCAGCCTCTTCTGGCGCTTTCCGCGTCCAACGGCTTCTGGGGCATGATCATCCTGCTCTGCTGGCAGCAGATCGGATACATGATGATCATCTATATCGCCGGTCTGAATAACATTCCGGGAGACCTGATCGAGGCGGCGCAGATCGACGGTGCGACGGCGGGGCAGATCCTGTTCCGGATCAAGATTCCCATGATCATGCCTTCGATCACCATCTGCACGTTTCTCACGCTGACCAACGGATTCAAGATGTTTGACCAGAACCTGTCGCTGACGGGCGGTGAACCCAACAAGCAGTCGCAGCTTCTGGCGCTCAATATCTACGACACGTTCTACGCGAGAAGCGGACCCCTGTGGAAGGGAATCGGGCAGGCCAAGGCAGTGATCTTCTTCCTTATCGTCGTCGTCATCGCCCTCATCCAGCTGCGCATGACAACCTCGAAAGAAGTACGGGCATAAGAGAGGAGTGTGAAAGGTTATGACAGGAAAAAGAAAAGCAGGGCGAACCGCGGCAGTGGTCATTCTCTCCGTGGTCTGCGCATTTTATGTATATCCGATTCTCATCATCCTCATCAACTCGCTGAAGGTCAACAAGTCCATCACGACTTCGGGCGTCTTCCAGCTTCCGGACGCGCAGACATTCGCGGGACTGGCTAACTATATCGAGGGAATTTCGGGCATGAACTTTCTCCGTTCCTTCTGGTACAGCCTTGTGATCTCCGTCATGAGCGTCGTCCTCATCATCCTGTGCTGCTCGATGGCGGCGTGGTACATCATCAGGGTCGACAGTCTGGTCTCAAAGATCTTTTATTATCTCTGCATTTTCAGCATGGTTGTTCCCTTCCAGATGGTCATGTTCACGCTGGCCAATACGGCTGACCGCCTGCATCTCAACAACCCGTACAATATCTGCATCATCTATCTGGGCTTCGGCGCCGGCCTGGCTGTCTTCATGTTCACAGGCTTTGTGAAGGGAATTCCGCTCGAGATCGAGGAGGCTGCCATGATCGACGGGTGCAGTCCGCTGCAGACCTTCTTCATGGTTCTGGTGCCGATTCTGAAGCCGACCATCATCTCGACGGCGATTCTTGAGACCATGTGGGTGTGGAACGACTATCTGCTCCCCACGCTGGTGCTCGATATCAAAAAATACCGCACGATCCCCATGGCGATCCAGTACTTCCGCGGAAGCTACGGCACCGTCAATATGGGAGCCATGATGGCCTGCATCATGATCGATATCGTCCCGATTATCATCATGTATCTGATCTGTCAGAAGTATATTATCGAAGGTGTTGTCGCCGGCGCGGTCAAGGGCTGATCCGGTAAATGGGAGGTGCTTATTATGAGAGGAAGCGGCATATTGATGCCGGTCTTCAGCCTTCCCGGGAAATACGGCTGCGGGTGCTTCTCAAAGAGCGCCCGCCGCTTTGTTGATTTTCTGGCGGAGGCGGGACAGAAGTACTGGCAGATTCTTCCCATCGGTCCGACGGGGTACGGGGATTCTCCCTATCAGTCATTTTCCG
>CAYLHR010000028.1:0-9343 GCA_964383335.1 uncultured Lachnospiraceae bacterium | reverse complement strand
GCCATGACGTTTACGTCCAATGTCTGGACCAAGTACAATGCGCGACGACTTCAAAGCCGTGGCCTTCGATGGCCGCCAGGAAGCCGTCCGTGCGGTTCCGCCTTCGCCGGAAATCCGTATTTTCTGGACCCTGACTCGCTGGTCGACAGAGGTCTTCTGACCGCGGACGAGACGGGACCCGAACAGCTGCCGGACAATTGCGGAAGATCTGCCGATTACGGCTGGCTTTACAGGACGCGGCTCCCCCTGCTCAAAAGAGCCTGGGCGAGGTGGCAGGAGACGCATGAGAAATCCGGCGGGGCGCTTGAAGAATACAGGCGGAGGACCGCGTCCTGGATCGAGGACTACGCGCTTTTCATGGCTTTGAAGGACGCGCACGAAGGGGCCCCCTTCGTCTCGTGGGAAAATGCCCTGCGTTTTCGGGAGGAGAGCGCTCTGACAGAGGCGCGGGACCGGTTCCGGGATCAGACTGACTTCCATGTATTCCTCCAGTATCTGTTTGAGGAGCAGTGGGAGAGCCTCAAGTCTTATGCTCATTCGCGCGGCATCCGTATCATAGGGGATATCCCGATCTATGTTCCGGAGGACAGCGCCGATCTCTGGGCGCATCCGGAGCTCTTCCAGCTTAAGGATGACGGCTCCCTCCGCGCGGTCGCCGGCTGCCCTCCTGACGGCTTTACGGCGGACGGACAGCTCTGGGGCAACCCGCTCTATGAGTGGGATGCGCACAAAAAAGAGCAGTTTCAGTGGTGGATCTCGCGCATGCGGCGCTGCGGGAAGCTCTTCGACGTGGTCCGGATCGATCATTTCAGAGGGTTTGACCAGTATTACTCGGTTCCGGCGGGAAGTCCGGACGCGCGCGCGGGTCACTGGGAGGACGGCCCGGGGATCGCGCTTTTCCGGGCGATCGAGGAGCAGGTGCCGGGGCTCGAAATTATCGCGGAGGATCTGGGCTATATCACAGACAGCGTGCGTCAGCTCGTATCCGACACGGGCTATCCCAATATGAAGGTGCTGGAATTTGCCTTTGACTCCCGCGATTCGAGCGGAAGGATGGCCTATCTGCCCCACAACTATGAGCGGCGGTGCGTCGTCTACACGGGAACCCACGACAACGAGACGCTGGTTGGCTGGCTCAGTCATATTCTTCCGGAGGAGCTCCGTGAGGTCCGCGAATATGTGGGCGCGGAGAATATGAAGGAGGATGATACAGAAGCGCTGGCGGAAGCGCTCATCCGGACCGCCATGGCCTCCGTGGCCGATACCTGCATCATACCTCTCCAGGACTGGCTTCTTCTGGGAGAGGAGGCCAGAATCAATATGCCCTCCACGACCGGGCGCAACTGGATCTGGCGCGTATCGGAGGAGATGCTCACAGCGGAGCTTGCCGCAAAGATCAGAAAGATGACTCTTTGCTACGGAAGAGAATGACTCTCTATAATGAATATGATGCGGCAAGACAGTGGGGAGGAGCCTTAAGATGGCCGGAAATATCACAATCAAGGATATCGCCAGAATATGCGGCGTCGGAATCGGAACCGTGTCAAGAGCGGTCAACAATGATCCCGGCGTTAAGCCGGAGACGAGGGAAAAGATCCTTCGCGTGGTGAAAGAGTACCATTATATACCCAACAACAGCGCGCGGAATCTCAAGATGGCCGCCTCCAACACCATAGGACTTCTCTTCAGCGGTATCGACAATCCCTTCTTTCAGGGGATGATCTCCACCTTTGAGAACACCTGCGACCGTCTCGGGTATTCTTTCTTTCTGTACGCGGTGAGAGAAAATGACCGCGTAGAGGACGTCGCCGGCGCGGTATGCAAGGAGAGGCGGCTGAAAGGATTGATTATTCTGGGCGGTCAGCTCTCATTTCCCAATGAGAAGATGGACGCGCTCGGAGTCCCCTATGTTCTCTGCACGGTAACGGTGCCGGAGGGATACGCGGAGCTTCCCTGTTCCTCGGTATCCATTGACGACGAGAAGGAGAGCTTCCGGGCCGTCAGCTACCTCTTAGAGCAGGGGCACTCCCGCATCGCTGTCCTGGCCGGCCGGGCCGGCGAGGCCCGAAACGGGGTCGGCGCGCTGCGCCTTCTGGGATACCGGCGTGCTCTGGAGGCGTTCGGAATCCCCTTCGATCCGGCTCTCGTCTCATACATGAGCGAAAGCCTCCCGGAATACTCCATTCCGAACGGATATGATACCATGCGGCGGCTTCTCATGAGAGGTGAGAAGTTCACTGCCGTATTCGCCGTGTCAGATACCATGGCGTTCGGGGCCTACCGCGCGCTTCAGGAGGCGGGAATTGAGATACCGGGGGACTGTTCAGTGATTGGATATGACGGGCAGTTTTACACGGCCTACCTGACGCCGTCCCTCACGACGGTCATTCAGCCGGTTGACCGGATGGCAGTCCGCACGGTCGAGCTGCTGGATCAGGCGATCCGGCAGGAGGCACCGCCGGAGAGGGTCATCTACGACGCCGACTTCTGTATCCGGGAATCGGCAGCGCCGCCCCGCGGCCTGAAGTAAAGAAGCAGAGAGAGCGGACATGCGGAACGCGCATGTCCGCTTTTTTTAATAAAAAAGCCGGCCGCCTATGAGGGGTGACGGCCGGCCGGATGTTAGCTTTGAAGGCTAACGTATGAAAAAGATGTGCTTTTGAGCACGTACCCAGCTTAATACATAGACCATTGTCTGTAAAGTTTTTTTTAAAAAACTTCACAAATTCCTCCGGAACTCCCGGGTCACTCCCCGACAACCCTCCGGTTGGCGCTCGATCCGGTCACGCTGAGACCGGGAATGGAATCGATGAAGCGGTAGAGCTGGGAGTAGCCGTAGAGCTTCACATTGAACCCCTTATGACGCTTGCGGATCTCCTGACCCAGTGTCGAGAGCCCGATTCCCTTTCTGCCGCGGCTGCGGACGATCTCCCGGATATCGCGGATGATCTCGTCCTCGCCGTCGTCCTCGCTCTTTAAGCGGACGGTGATGGTATTGTTCTTTTTGACGACCTCGATGCCGGCCATATCCTCGAGAAACTTGCTGAGCTGGCTGTAGCCGAAGGTCCGGATGTCGAAATCCGGATATTTGCTCTGCAGGCGGCTTCCGATCTCGCCGGGGCCGGTCTGTTTCCCGTTGTTGTCATTCTTTGTAATAATGTTGATGATGTCGGATTCGATGGTCTCCTTGTTGCCCGCCCCGGACTGCTCATTGGCCAGCAGATTCTCCAGTTCAGTGAAGACGGTGCAGGCGGCGCGGAAGGAATCCGGAGTCTTTTTTTCGCCCATGCCGATGACGATCTTGCCCGACTCGCGGAGACGCGAGGCCAGGCGCGTGAAGTCGCTGTCCGAGCTCACGATGCAGAAGCCGTCGACATTGGAGTTGTAGAGCAGGTCCATCGCGTCGATGATGAGAGCGGAGTCCGTCGCGTTCTTTCCCGTCGTGTTGGAAAACTGCTGGATGGGCGTAATCGACTTCTCGAGCAGCTTGCCGCTCCAGCGCGCGTTGGCCTGCGACGTGAAATCGCCGTAGATCCGGCGGTAGGTGATGGTGCCGTACTGGGAGAGCTCATCGAAGATGCCGTTCAGATATTTCTGCGACACGTTGTCGGAGTCGATGAGCAGGGCCAGCTTGCGTTCTTCGTCCATGCTTTTTTATCCTCTTTCTGATTTTCTTTTTTTACAGCTCCACGCCGTTCTCCCGAAGGAGGGCGCGGGCGGTGTCGACCGAGTCGGGACCGGACGCATTTTTGACGGGCGCGAATTCCCGGGACCGCTCGACCTCAAAGGGCAGGCAGGTCTCCATCTCGCTGATGAGATCCAGGATGAAGTACTCGAACTTCCAGCCGTTCTCGCTTGCGGGCGTGACCGTCGTCCCGTCCTCCGCGAGATAGGGAATCTTCTTGTGCGCAAAATGCAGCGGCATCGACTCATCCATCACCCGCAGAAGATCCGGAACCCGGAAGAGATAGTTGAGAATTACGCCGTAGTTGTAGACGCGCTCGCCCGTCTCATCGCACTCTTCGCGCATCTCATCCGTCATCTCATAGTACTCGACCACGGAGGGCTTCCCGTCCTTCAGGCACATGACGCCGACCTTCTCGCCGGGTGAGGTCTTCCGCACGACCTTGGAGCCGCAGGCCGCGCCGCTTTCGAGCACGGCGCCGAAGAATACAGGGTCGCAGATCTGCTGCAGCACGTTGTCGACGGCGAAGACATTGAGCCAGGTGACGCCGTCCCGGGAGAGGATATCCCCGTATCCGGCCCGGATGAGAGAGAGGAACCAGCCGCCGTTCCCGTTGGGGGAGACGGCGATCCGGGAGGGCGTCTCCAGGAGGACGCGTCCGTCCTCATCGACGGCGGGCGCCATATCCTGTACAAAGAAATGGATCCACTCCGGATCATACCCGAAGTAATCGTGCTCCGCGAGGAACTGCCGGGTCGCCGCGTCATTCTTCTCGCTCGTCATGATGAAGAGACGGATCATCCTGCCTGCCTCACGCGCGCGGCCAAGCAGGTTGCCGATCAGGCGCTCGAAGATGTAGACCGGCCGTGTCACGCCGATATTGAAGGCGCCCTTGGGGCCGTCGGTTCCGAGCCGCGTCCCCATGCCCCCGGCGAGGAGCACGGCGGCGAGAGCTCCCTCCCGTACACCTGCCATTCCCTTCTCATAAAAATGCTGCCGCTTCTCCCTGATCTCCGGGATCTGCATGGCGGCAAGAGGAGAGATCCTTTCCTCCCCGCGCGCCGCCTCCTTCTCCGCGAAGTGGTCGAGCGGGGAGAAGTCCAGTGCTTCGATCTGGGCGAGGAGGGCGGTCCGCTCATCCTCCGTCAGACTGTCATACATACGAAGAAGGTGCTCCTGTCCGCGCACCTTCAGTTTCTCATAAGCTTTCCTGTAGTCCATATTCTCTTGATGTTCCTTCTTCAGTCGTCTTCGAACTCCACCGCTTCATCCGACATGGACTTCACGATCGCCAGAGATTTGACGTCGACGCCCCGGGCCCGGAGCTCCTTTCCGCCGTCCTGGAAGCCCTTCTCGATCACGATGCCCACACCCTCGAGGGTCGCGCCCGCACACTCGATGATATCAATGAGACCGTTCACCGCGCAGCCGTTCGCGAGGAAATCGTCGATGATGAGGACGTGATCGTCGGCATTCAGGAACTTTTTGGAGAGGATGACGTCGTACTCCCGGTTGTGCGTGTAGCTCTTCACCTTGGTCGTGTAGAGGCTGCCGTCGAGATTTAAGCTCTGCGCCTTCTTGGCGAATACGACGGGTACGTCAAAATACTGGGCAGTGATACAGGCGATCCCGATGCCGGAGGCCTCCACGGTCAGAATCTTGGTGACGGGCCGGTCGGAAAAGAGCCGCTTGAATTCCTTTCCGATCTCGTTGATAAACGCGATGTCCATCTGGTGATTAAGAAAACTGTCAACTTTCAGTATATGTCCCGGTCTCACCTGACCCTCAGCCAGAATCTTGTCCTTCAGTGCCTGCATACATTCCTCCTGTTATTTTCCGTAGTGGATATTTCGCGACGCGATCCTGTCGATTTCCGTATCAGGAAGGATCTCCCTGAGCCTCGATCGATATATGGATTGTACTATAAACCCCAGCGAAACTCAATGATGTTTCAGCCCCGCCGCCCGTGTGTTAGAATATAGACGAACTGCGGGAACCGGAAAGGCAGGGGAAGATGAGCGGACAGCAGAAACGCAAGGAAGCGGCGGAGAAGAGGGCGGCAAAGCCGGTCTCCAGGATCTCCGTGCGCACACTTGTGGAGTTTCTTCTCCGCTCCGGGGACATCGACCGCGGCAGAACCGGCGTCCGGGACATGGAGGCCGCCCGCGAGGGCGCGCGGATCCACAGGAAGATCCAGAAATCGGAGGGGCCGGAATACAGCGCGGAGGTATCGCTTTCCATAGAAACCGAGTTCGACGACCTGGTCATCCGCACGGAGGGCCGGGCGGACGGCGTGATCCGGCATATGCCGGCGGCATCTGATGAGGATGCCGGGGAGACATTCGAGCAGGAAGCCGGAAAAACATCCGGGCAGGAAGCAGTGCAGGATCCGGGCGACGATCCGGAGGTCACGGTCGACGAGATCAAGAGCATGTACCAGGATGTCGGCACCCTGAAAGAGCCCCATCCCCTGCATCTCGCCCAGGCGAAATGCTACGCGCATATTCTATGCCATGACGAGGACCTTTCCCGCATCGGCGTCCGGATGACCTATGTGTGTCTCGAAAATGAGCAGGTGCAGTATTTTCATTACACCTACGATGCCTCCGAACTTGAGGAGTGGTTCGGGGATCTCATGCGAGAGTGGCACAGGTGGGCGGCCTTCGAGCTCCGGCACAGGGAGGAGCGGAACGCGTCCATCGAACGGCTCACCTTCCCCTTCCCCTGGCGGAAAGGGCAGCAGGGACTGACGGCCGCGGTCTACCGCACAATCTGCGATGAGGGCCAGCTCTTTCTCATGGCGCCGACCGGTGTCGGCAAGACCATGAGCTGCGTCTACCCCTCGGTGCGCGCGCTGGGCGAAGGCCGGGCGGAGCGGATCTTTTATCTGACCGCCAAAAATGAGACGCTCCGGGTGGGCATGGAGGCATTTTCCATCCTGGACAGAGGCGGGCTGGACTTCCGGACCATCCGCCTCACCTCCCGCGACAAGATCTGTCCCATGAGCGAGGCCGTCTGCAGTCCGGACAGCTGTCCCTTCGCGAAGGGACACTTCGACCGCGTGGGCGACGCCCTGTTTGACCTCATCCGCTCCGAGCGCCTGATCGACCGGGAGACCCTGCTCCGGTACGCGGAGGAGCGCACGGTCTGCCCCTTCGAGCTGGGGCTGGACGCGGCGGTCTGGTGCGACGCGGTCTGCTGCGATTACAATTACGTCTTCGATCCCAACGCGCGCCTGCAGCGCTTCTTCGCGGGAGGGGGCCGGAACGGATGCATTTTCCTGATTGATGAGACGCACAACCTGGTGGAGCGGGGCCGGGACATGTACAGCGCCTCGCTCGTAAAGGAACACGTGCTTTCGGCAAAGCGGGCCCTGAGCGACCGGGATCCCCGCATAAAGAAGCAGCTGGGGCGGCTCAACCGCATCCTCCTCGCGCTGAAAAAAGACACGGAGGAATCCCCGTCCGGGCAGTCGGCCGGGCGCGCCTTCCGCTTTCTGTCCTCATCGGAAATGCAGCCGCTCCTCCGCGAGTCCCTCCATCTTGCCGGGTCCCTGCAGGAATATTTCCGGAAGGATGGCGGCGGGCCGGCGGAGGAGGATCTGCTGAATTTCTACTTTGAGCTTCTTCAGCTGAACGGAACCGCGGACGGCCTGGATGAGCACTACGTGACCTACGCCGGGGAGACGGAGGAGGGTACCTTCGCCGTGCGGCTCTTCTGCACAAATCCGGCGGGACGCCTAACGGAGGCGCTGTCCGGCGGCACCGCCTCGATCCTCTTTTCCGCGACCCTGCTTCCCATCGACTACTACAGGCAGCTCCTCACGGAGCGGGAGGAGGCGAAGGCGGTCTACGCGGAGTCACCCTTCGACACGGGCCGGCGGCTCCTCCTCATCGGGACGGACGTCACCACCCGCTACGCTGCGCGGGGCAGGGAGATGAATGTGCGGACCGCGCGGTATCTCTACGAGACGGCCTCCGCGCGGACGGGAAATTATCTCGCCTTCTTTCCTTCCTATAAGATGATGCGGGATGTGCTCGCCGTATTCCGGGAGCTCTACGGGGACGCGGACGTCAACTACGTCGCCCAGAGCGCGGGGATGCGGGATGACGACCGGGAGATCTTCATGGAGAATTTTTATGAGAATCCACGGACGTCCCTCATCGGCTTCGTCGTGCTGGGCGGCATGTTCGCGGAGGGCATCGACCTCACCGGAGAGCGCCTCATCGGGGCGGTCGTGGTCGGGGCCGGCATCCCACAGGTCTCGGCGGAGCGGGAGATCCTGAAAAAAGCGGCGGATGACGCGGGGCTGTCCGGATTCGACTACGCCTACCGCTTCCCGGGCATGAACAAGGTCGCGCAGGCGGCGGGCCGGGTGATCCGGACCGCGAAGGATGCCGGCGTCATCGTCCTCCTCGACGACCGTCTCACCGGGGCCGGATACCGGCGTCTCTTCCCGCGCGAATGGCGCGATTTTGAGATGTGCACGCTCGCGGACGCGGGGCGGCGGATCCGTCAATTCTGGGAAACGCAGGATATGCGTGCTGAATGCTCCCAGGATGAGACGTCACCCGACGAGGTTCATTGATACATCGGGGATGGAGGAGTGCTCACCGGCAGTTTGCAAAGGAATGATCTTTCTGTATAATAAAAGCAGTCATCTGGCATCAAACAGGAGTTTTTGAGTCAATAAAGGAGAATCGAATGGTCAGAAGAGTCTACGTAGAAAAGAAGGCGGAATTTGCCGGGGCAGCAAAAGATCTTCGTCATGAGATCCGCCATTATCTTCATATATCAGGCGTGGATAAAGTGCGCATCCTTATCCGCTACGATGTGGAGGGGATCTCGGACGCGACGTATGAGAAGGCCTGCCGCACGGTGTTCGCCGAGCCGCCCGTTGACATGCTTTACGAGGAATCGCTTCCGGAGCACGAGGGAATGCGGGTATTTTCCGTGGAATATCTTCCCGGTCAGTTCGATCAGAGGGCGGATTCCGCCGAGCAGTGCATCCGCTTCCTGGACGAGAGAGAGCATCCGGTCGTCCGGACCGCGACGACCTATCTCATCGGCGGCGAGGTGTCGGACGAGGAGATGGAGCGGATCATCGCAGACTGCATCAATCCGGTGGATTCGCGCCTCACGGACGAGGTGAAACCGGAGACTTTGAGCGATGATTTCCCGGAGCCGGCGGACGTGGAGATTCTGACCGGATTTACCGGGATGGAAGAGAGCGCCTTAAAAGAGCTCTATGACGGCCTGGGACTTGCCATGACCTTCGCGGATTTCCTGTTTATTCAGGAACATTTCTCGAAGGAGGAGCAGCGCGACCCCTCGATCACGGAGATCCGGGTGCTCGACACCTACTGGTCCGATCACTGCCGCCACACCACCTTCCAGACGGAGCTGAAGAACATCCGCTTCGGCGAGGGCGAGCTGCGTCAGCCGATCGAGGACACCTTCAAGCAGTACCTCGCGGACCGGGACGCGCTCTACGCCGGCCGCAGCGACAAGTTCGTCTGCCTCATGGATCTCGCCTGTCTCGGCGCGAAGAAGCTGAAGGCGGAGGGAAAGCTGGAGGATCAGGAGGAGTCCGACGAGATCAACGCCTGCTCCATCGTCGGGCCCGTTGACGTCAACGGGGCGGAAGAGGAGTGGCTG
>CAYLHR010000027.1:0-18195 GCA_964383335.1 uncultured Lachnospiraceae bacterium | reverse complement strand
AGCACCTCGCGCTTGCCGTTCATGACAAGCCGGACAGCCCCGCCGCCGACCTGCGTCTCGAATTCCTTCTCCTCGAGCGCCTTCTTATTCTCTTCCATCTGACGCTGCATCTTCTGTGCCTGCTTCATCAGATTGTTCATATTTCCGGGCATTCCGCCGCCGAAACCGCCGCTGCGCTTCGCCATAATACGCCTCCCTGTGTGATTTATGAAAATGCGTCCGCGTCGTCCATTTCCTCATCCGGGACCATTTCCACTTCCATCATGATATTCTTGTCCATCGCCTTTCGAATGTCAACCACTTTTACGCCTCCGGGTCTCGCCCCGACCGCGTGGATCTCCACGTCCACATGGACTCCGAACATCTTCTCAATATGCTTCTCGATCTCCCGGCAGTTGTCCGCCCCGTGTATCTGATCGGTGAGGAGCAGATCCGCCGTCGGATTGTTGGTGCTGTTCAGTTCTATATAGAGCCGGTTCTCCAGCGTATCCGCGTTGAAGGCCGGGCGCCCCGCCTCCTTCAGCCTGTTCTTAAGAAGGCTGTCCGGCATCCGGGCGACCAGCTGCTTCCAGCCCCCGACCACTTTTCTTAAGTCCTCCGGCGCCGCGTCCGGCAGGGTCTCTCCCTCCTCTTCCGGCTCCTCCGGGACCTTCTCCGGCACATTTGCCGCGGAAACGGCGACGCCGTGCTCCTCCAGTTCGTCAAGCCGCACTTCAAGCTGATGCAGTCTCTGCATGAGCGCGTCCGGTGAGCGGTCGCCCTCCGGCTTCGCCATCTGGATCAGCGCCGTCTCGGTCAGCACCCTCCGGTTTGAAGCAAAGCGCAGTCTGTTCTGCAGGTCCGAGAGCAGGCGGATAAAGCGCATGGTCGTGTCGGGATCCAGCTCGGGCGCGATCGCGAAAAGCTCCTCAAAATGCTCCTCCGACAGATCGATCATCTCCCGCGCGTCCTCCGCGGAGGCCGTCTGCACGATGAGCACGTTCCGCAGATACCGGATGAAGTCCGTGACGAACTGGCCCGTTTCCACGCCGGCTGCCGCCTGCTTCCCGAATATGCGGAGAGCACCGCCCGCGTCTCCCCCGTTCACCGCGCGGGCCAGGCGGTAAAAGACAGAGGCGTCCGCTTCGCCGAGAGCCCTTAGTGTCTTCTCGTAAGTCAGCGGTTCATCCATATAGAAGGCGATACAGCGGTCGAGAAGGGACAGGGCGTCTCTTAAGGAGCCGTCTGCCGTGCGCGCGATAAAGCGAAGGGCCCTGTCCTCCGCCTCCACGCCCTCGCTGTCCATGAGTTCCCGCATCCTCGCCGTGATCGTGTCCGCATCGATGCGGCGGAAATCGTAGCGCTGGCACCTTGAGAGGATGGTGACCGGAATCCTGCCGGCCTCCGTCGTCGCCAGGATAAAGATCACGTACTCCGGCGGCTCCTCCAGCGTCTTAAGCAGGGCGTTGAAGGCGCCCTGGGACAGCATGTGCACCTCATCGACGATATAGACCTTATACCTGCCGTCCGCCGGCCGGTACTGTACCTCCTCAATGATCTCCCTAATATGATCGACGCCGTTGTTGGAGGCGGCGTCGATCTCAATGACATTCATGGAGGTTCCGGCAAGGATCGTCTGACAGCTGCGGCAGGTGCCGCAGGGATTCCCCTCCACCGGATGTTCGCAGTTGACCGCCCGGGCGAGGATCTTCGCGACGGACGTCTTTCCGGTCCCTCTCGTTCCGGTGAACAGATACGCGTGCTGCAGTCTTTCTGTTTTAACCTGATTCCGCAGCGTCTTTGTGACGTGTTCCTGTCCGCGGACCTCGTCAAAGGTCCGGGGCCGGAACCTGCGGTAGAGAGCGACATATGACATATTCCATCAGTCTCCGAAACTGATTCCCATATACTTGGCAAGCTGGACCGTCTGATCCTTGGGATCCACGCCCTTCAGTCTGCCGGCCGACTTCTCAAGCGGCACCTTCTTGACCTGGTTGTTCACCATGGCGACCATGATGCCGTATTCCTCCTTCACGATGCACTGAGCGGCATAGACGCCCAGCTTCGTGGACAGAATGCGGTCGAAGGGATCGGGAGAGCCGCCGCGCTGTACGTGTCCGGGAATGGTGACTCGCACTTCGTAGCCTGTCTTCTTCGTGATATCCTCGGCCAGCTTATAGGAGATCGCGTGATACTTGGAGAGAATCTTCTCCATCTCCTTCTTGGCCTCTTTCTTTCCGAGTTTGGCGACATCCTTGGGGATCGCGCCCTCAGCGACGGCCAGAATCGTGAACTTCTTGCCGCCCTTGTGGCGGTTGTCGATGGCCGCGCAGACCTTCTTCAGATCATAGGGAATTTCCGGCAGAAGAATGATATCGGCTCCGGACGCGACGCCGGCGGAGAGCGTGAGCCAGCCCACCTTGTGGCCCATGACCTCCACGATAAAGACGCGCCCGTGCGAGGATGCCGTCGTGTGGATCTGGTCGATGGCCGTCGTCGCGATATCGATGGCGGACTGATAACCGAAGGTCAGATCCGTTCCCCAGATATCATTGTCAATCGTCTTCGGCAGATGAATGATGTGAAGCCCCTCCTCGCGGAGAAGGTTCGCGGTCTTCTGTGTCCCGTTGCCGCCGAGGATAACGAGGCAGTCAAGGCGCAGCTTGTAGTAATTCTGCTTCATGGCCTCGACCTTGTCGAGCCCCTTCTCATCGGGCACGCGCATGAGCTTAAAGGGCTGTCTGGATGATCCGATGATCGTGCCGCCCCGGGTCAGGATGCCCGAGAAATCGGCGGATGTAAGCAGCCTGTAGTTGCCGTAGATCAGGCCCTTATAGCCCTCCTCAAATCCGTAGATCTCAAGATCATGGATATTGTGGCTTAAGCCCTTTACCACGCCCCGCATTGTCGCGTTCAGTGCCTGACAGTCACCGCCGCTCGTCAGAAGCCCGATTCTTTTCATTGGTGCTTTCCTCCTGTAAAATGATGAACATCTGCATATGGACATATTCCCCGTAAGACAATTGAGGAAGTGCCTGATCTCATCAGCACTTCCTTAGTATAACGCAGCCGCTCTGATTTGACAATTGATCTCCTATCGGCTATACTTTTTAAATCCGTGCAAGCCGGGGTTGTAGCGGGGCCCTGTAACCTGCAATCCGCTACAGCAGGGGTGATGCCGATCCGAGGGTCAGATCTGATGGAGCCGCCCCCTTCAAGTGGCGCTGACGTCCGGGTCTTGCGCAACGGGAATCCGTGAACCGTGTCAGGATGGGAACATAGCAGCACTAAGCGGAAGCTCTCGTGTGTCGTGAGGGTGCCTGGGCCGAGTTAACTGTCGGGGTAACGTCTGTTGGTGATAATTCAGAGTGAGGCGCACGGATTTTTTATTCCCTTCTTCTGCGCCGGCGTCTGCGTCTGCGGCGCTCTTTTTCAAGATAACGCGAATAGGCATATCCGCCGCCCGCAACGGCGGCCGCTATGAGGATCAGGAGGACAAGCGCGCCCCGGTCCTTCTTTTTTACGTTTGTTTTCGCGGCGGGAACTCCGGATTCCGTTCCCGCTTCCGCTGTATCCGCCGCGGAAACGGTCTCCCCCGGAGTTCCGCTTTCCCCGCGCAGCGCCTCGATATAGGACGCGTATTCCTTCTCCGTCATGCCGGCACTGCCGACCGGCAGATTGTTGTAGAGGAAGGTCACTTTCTGAAGGCCCCCGTCCGCCCCCTCCGTCTCGGAGGTCAGCGCGTCCTCGGAGATATCCGGCGGCAGGTTGACCGACCCGCCCGTGATCTTCCGCTTTTCGAACTCGTTGAAGCCGTACTCAAAGAGCTTGGCGGCGTCAAGGAAATCCGTCTTGTCCGGCCCTCTCATAAGGACGCAGATGAGCGTCCGGTCATCCTTTTTCGCGGCACCGACATAGGTTCTCCACGCGGCGTCCGTATAGCCGGTCTTGCCCGCGATGCAGTACTCATAATAAAACTCGCTGTCTTTTACGAGGAGCTTATTGTGATTGACATACACGCGGTCCGTGGAGGTCATATTGGTGGCCGGGATCGTGCAGGACGAGGCGCCGGCAATTCTGAGAAAGGTCTCGTTCTTGATGCACTCGCTCATGATGAGCGCCATGTCGTGCGCCGTCGTGTAGTGCTCGGAGTCCGGCATTCCGCTCGGATTGTTGAAATGGGTGTCCTTACAGCCGATCTCGGCAGCCCGGGCATTCATCATGTCAACGAAGCCATCCATGCTGCCGCCGACATGCTCCGCGAGCTGATTGGCGATGTCATTTGCCGACTTCAGCATGAGCATGCTGAGCGCCTGCTCGACGGTGAACTGTTCTCCGTCCACCGTTCCCGCATTTGTGCTGCCGCCGACCGCCATCTGCGTCCCCGTCGAGGTCATCGTGATCGTGTCATCCAGGCTGCAGTTCTCGATCGTGAGAAGAGCCGTCATGATCTTGGTCGTGCTGGCGGGATACCGCATGGTATTCGCGTTCAGCGAATACATGACGCCGTGATTGTCCCCGTCGATCAGATAGCCCGTCTCCTCATTGATATCTCCCATCTGCGGCCATCCGTCCACAAGATTTGAAAGAGCCGCGTCATAGTTGGCCGCCGAGGCAGGCTGCGTCCCGATCTCCTGCGCAGGGGCGGCAGACTGCGCCCCGCTCTCCGCCGCCGAAGCGGAAGAGGCCGCGGATTCCGCGGCGGACGAATTCTCCTCCGCCGTCACCGCCGCCGGGTTCGCACATATCATGCCGGACGCGCAGATCAAAGCCAGCGCGGCACTCCGCCATCTCTTTCTCCATTCAGCCGATCTCACTCCACATTCTCCTGATTTCTTTTCTGTCTATCTTCTGCATCGCGTTTCGCGGAATTTTGTCAAGCCACACATACTTCTGCGGAACCTTGTACCGCTCCATCCTGCCCGAGAAATACGTGCGGAGCGCCACCTCCGTCAGCGTACCGTCCCCGGCGGCAAAGAGCACCGGGATCTGTCCCAGGGACCCCTCCTTATCCTCGACGCCGATACAGGCGCACTCGAGGAGGCCGGGGCACTCACTGGCCACATTTTCGAGCTCCAGCGGGGAGAGCTTTTCTCCGCCGATGTTGATGATATCGTCCGTCCTGCCGAGCATGTAGAGATAACCGTTCTCATCCGCGTAGCAGAGGTCATTCGTCACGAGCCAGCCGTCCTGAAGGGCGTCCGCCGTGAGCTCCGGCTGATTCCAGTAGCCGGACATGGTCATTCTGCCGCGGAGCGCGAGGCGGCCCGGGTGCTCCGCGTCGCTTGCGATCGGCCGGTTTTCCTCGTCGAGGATGCGGATTTCGACCGTATCGAGAGGCCTTCCGATCGTGGAAACCGTCTTCTCGGAGCCGACGATCTCGTGAACCTTGGTGAAGACCGCGCCTCCCGTTTCGGACGACCCCCACGTATTATTGAGATCCGTATCCGGCAGATGCGCGGACAGGCGCTTTCTCTGCTCCACCGTGAGCGCTCCCGCGCCGATTTCGATGTAGCGGAAGCGGCCGAGTATCTCGTAAAAATGCTCCTGCATCTGCCCCCTTAAAAGCTCCATCGACACCGGCACCGCGACAAAGCCCGTGCAGCCGTGCTGGTCCAGGTTGTTTTCGACCTCCTTCGCGAAGGTGAAGCCGTTCTGCAGGACCAGGGTCGCGCCCTGCCAGAGCACGCCGCGGCACTCCCGGAGCGCCAGCGAGTGATGAAGCGGAAGCGGCATAAGCGTCACGTCGTCCGGGCGGATTCCGATCCCCCGGATGGTATTTGTCAGAATCTGATGCACCGCCCGCCATGAGAGCATCACGCCCTTGGGCTTTCCGGTCGTGCCCGAGGTAAACAGGATCTCCGCCACGGCCTCCGGGTCCGGCTCCCTGTACTCCGGCACGGGAAGCTCTTCGGATTCCGCCGAAAGAAGCTCCTTGACGGAGTACAGCCTGTACTGCTCCGGGCAGGGCTCCTTCAGCTTCATGTCCGTGAGGAAAAGAGGTGCGCCCACCTCGTCGTAGATGGCGAACGCGTGCTCCGGTGTGCTCAGCTTATCGATATAGACCGCGGCCGCGCCCAGATACTGGACGCCCAGAAGGAGAACGAAGGTCTCCGGTTTGGACGGCGCCGAGAACAGAACGCGGTCTCCGCTCTTAATTCCCATCGCGCCGAGCCTGGCCGCGGTCTGACGCGCGCGGTCCGCGAGCTCCCGATAGGTCAGGCCGTTTTTCCTGAATACGACCGCCATCTTATCCGGCTGTTACTCAGCCAGCTCCATCACCCTCTGCACCAGTGTGCGAACTTCACTCATCTTCGCTCTCTCCTTCCGGCGGTATCTGTCACAATCCGCAAAACAGGCCGGTCCGCACGCGGATCAGCCTCTCATATCCAAAATACTGCCAATTTAATATTCCGTGCGCGGGCAAAGCTGCGCCGCTGCGCCCCGCGTCTTTTACTGGAACCGCTCAATCAGATCCGCGATCGCGTCGATTGAATTGAAGTTCTCCGGAATGATCTCCTCGTAGGGAAGCTCCACGTCGAACTCATCGGACAGAAGGCCGATCACGCCCACGATTGTGAGGGAATCGAGAATGCCGTCATCCACAAGCTCATCGGAGGACTCAAAATCGATTTCCGGATACTCATCCTTCAACAGTTCAAGAATTCTTTCTTTCATAAATGTATCTGACTCCTTTTATCATATCCCGGAACGCGGAAGAGTGCAGAGCGCATCCTTCCGCAGATCTTTAATTCAGACTCAGTATATCCGCGCGGCACTTCCGCGTCAAGGTACTTTATTCCGGCCGCCGGCCTTTCGTGTCACCGGCATTCCGGACGGCAGGGCGTGCACAGATTCAACTGAGAACCGTGCCGTCCGCGAGGGTGATGGTATGTCCGTTGAAATTGATGGTGCCGGCATTCGACACGGACGTCACCTTGCAGTCCCCCGTGAGATTCCAGGTGCTGCCCTTTTCAACTGTGATCACGGCGTTATCCGAAACCGCGGCGCCGCCGTCCACATTTTCCTCTATATTCACCGTTCCCGTAAAGATGGTTCCGCCGGAGAGCGTCATATTCAGCTTCGAGACGGTGTCCACCACGATGCTGCCCTCAAAGGTCTGATCCTTCGCCGTGAAGGTGACATCTCCTCCGTTTGATCCCGCCGTGCCCCATCCGTGACTTGCGTCGTTGCCGGTCACCGTCATGAAATTGGCGTCCGCGTCCTCATTTTTAATCGTCACCCCGCTGAGATCGATCGTACAGGCCGTATTCGTGATATAGAACATATCCCCGTTTTTGGCCGTGAGGCTGCCGCCCGTCATGGCAAAGGAAGAAGTCCCTTCCTCCGCGTCGCCCGACATGGACTGATAGATCATCACATTGTGGACGTTGATATCCGAGCTGGCGCCCTTGTCGTCGCTCATGTTTCCCGTCACATCCGAGTCCGTGAGGCGGATGGAATTCTTCCCTTCAATGACAAGTGCCTCGGAATTGTTCGCGGTGAGCGAGGCATTTTTGATCGTGATGTCCGCCGTGGAATAAACGGCCGGGGAGTTATAGCCGCTGCTCGTATATGATCCCCCGTCCACGTTCACGGTTCCGCCCCCCCTGTCGGAGCGGATGGCCGCGGAGGAGTTTCCGGCCGTCTCGACCGTGAGATTCGAGGCATTGGTCGTTCCGCCGCCGGTCGTCTGGATGCCGCCCGAATTATCCGCCGTGGTCGTGATCTTTGAATCGGAAATGTTCACCGTCGTGCCCTCTCCGTAGCTGAACACGCCGTTGCCGTTCTGCGCGGCGGTCGTGACTGCGGCGTTTTTGATCGTGACATCCGCCCCGCCGGTCGCGAGAAGACCCGCGTTCATCCCGTAAAAATCGCCGCTCTCGACATCGGAGGAGGCGCCGCCGCTCTTATCCACGGTGATTCCGTCAAGCGTCACCGCGGCGCCGTCCACCCGGAGGGCATTTTCGTCATCGCCCGCGGAGGTATAGGTCTCCCCGGAGATCTCGGCGTCCTCGCTCAGCGTCACCGCTGCCTCTCCCTGGGTCACTTCTCCGCTCCCGCCGGGGCCGCCGTTTCCGTTCTGTCCCATATTCCCGTCGGGCTTTTCTCCGTTCGGCATCTCCGGCGGAGTCTGACCGTTCCCGCCGGGGCCGCCGTTTCCGCCCGGTCCGCCGTTTCCGCGGGGACCTTTTCCGTCAGGTTTTTCCCCGTTCGGCAGCTCCGGCGGTGTCTGGCCGTTCTCACCATTTGACTGCTCCGGTGGCGTCTGGCCGTTCTCACCATTTGACTGCTCCGTCGCTGTCTGGCTGCTCTCGCCGCCCGGCTGCTCCGGCGATGTCCGGCCGCTCTCGCCATTTGACTGCTCCGAAGGCGTCTGGCCGTTCTCGCCATCTGACTGCTCCGGCGATGTCCGGCTGCTCTCGTCGTCCGCCTGTCCGGAGGACGCCTCAGCGGATTCCGTCTGCTGCTCCGCCTGCGCCTCCGTCTGTGTTCCCGCCGTATTCTGTTCTGTCCCGCAGGCCGCCGTCGAAACAACAAGGGCCATACTCATAAGCAATGCCGCCGCAATATTTCTCTTCATCATGTGCCTCCTTATATTTCTGTCCTCATTTGGTTTTTTTGTGTGTTTTTGTTTCGATGGCGTTATCATACCCGTCTTTCCTAAGCTGAAGCTTAAGAAAACAAAAAAGCATAAAAAATGCAGCGGAACCGTGTCCGCTGCCGCTCTGTCTCTTCATGTTTACTGTTTTCGCCCGGACGGAAGGATCAGCCGGAAACAGATCCGGTCCTCGCGTCCGGTATCCGGATCCTTCTCAAGGACGGCCCGGATGCTCCCGCCGCAGCTCTCCGCGATCGCGCGCGCCACGGAGAGACCGATCCCGCTCCCGCCGGTTTTCTGCGTCCGCGCCTTGTCCGACCGGTAAAACCGCTCGAATAAGCGCTCCGGATCCCCCTCCGGAGGTATGTCACAGTCGTTGGTCACCCGGAGACTGATGCCCTTCTCACTTCCCCGGCTCCTTCCGCCCCCGTCACTTTTCTCCAGGATGACGGAGATGAACCCCTTGTCCCGCACATACTTGGACGCATTTTCAAGGAGAATATTGAGAAGCCTGATATAGGCGTCCCGCTGCAGCCGGAACGGCATCTTTCCCTCAGAAGTCTCGCAGGTGAGTCTCACGCCCCGGCTCTCGGCGACCTCCCTGTACTGATCCACCGTCTCCAGAAGGACCGCGGCCGCGTCGAATTCCTCCGCCGGCGCCTCCGCCGCAGCGCCCTCCTCCATCCTGGAAAGCAGCAGGAGGTTCTGTGTGAGAGAACCCAGCCGCTTCGTCTGGGAGCGTATATTGTCAATCCACTTATTTCCGCCCATGTGGAGCTCAAGGACATCCGCGTTGGCCTGGATGATCGCGAGCGGCGTCTTAATCTCGTGGCCCGCGTCGGTGACGAACTGCTTCTGTCTCTCAATATTCCGGGCGATGGGCATGATGGCCCTTCTCGAAAGAAAGATCACGAGCAGAAGCACAAGAATCCAGCTCACGCCCCCGACGAGAAGTGTGAGTACCAGGGTGCGGAGCACGCTTCTTGTCTGCTGCCTCGCGTCAAGAAACGTATAAGTCGCGCTGCCCGAGGCGGCATCGGTGCTTTTCCTGAAAATGTACCCGTTCACACGGCCCCCGTCTTCCCCGCTCTCCCCGACGGCATCGGCCATCTCCCTGGCGGTCTCCGCGTCCACGGAGGCCACGTGCGCAAGGTCGGTATAGAGAACCTCGCCCTCCGCGCTCACGCGGACGGCGAAATACTGCTCGAGACTCAGATCCTCCCCGCCCCGGAGGAAGCCCGCCCGGAATGCTCCGGGAAGCTCCGGCAGATCTCCCCGCGGACTGTCCTTCAGGTCGTCCGGCAGTTCTCCCTGAGCACTCCCGTCCGATCCCCCGTCATCCGTCCCGGGCCCCGGGCCCGGTCTGTTTCCGGGGATGCCCAGACCGTATTTGTCAGAAATCAGCTGCATAGAGCGCTCCGTGTCCCGGCGGACACTGAGATAATTTGACACATTGACGGCCATAAGAAACAGCGCCATCACGAGCGTGACGGCGATCATGGCAGACACAATAAACTTTTTCTGAAGCGCCCTTACCAAATACTCAGCCTTCCTTCACCGAAAGCGTATAGCCGATATTCCGCTTGGACTGTATCACGACCTTCGAGCCGATGCCGGAAAAGCGCTTCCTGAGCGCGGAAATATAGACCCAGACCGTGTTGATGTCGGAGTCCGTATCATATCCCCAGACCTTGGTGAGGAGCTGGTCCGCATTCAGGTAGATACCGTGATTGACCATGAAGGTCTCACAGAGGCGGTACTCCAGGTTGGGGAGCACCACCTTCCGCTCCCCGCAGGACAGCTCGAAATTCGCGGGATTAAGGCTCAGGTCCCCGAAGGACATCACGTCCGGCCGGAACTCCTCTCTCCGCCTCAGCATGGCACGCACGCGGGCCAGAAGCTCTCCCATGGCGAAGGGCTTCGGGAGATAGTCGTCCGCGCCCGCGTCGAGCCCCTCGATCCGGTCCTCCACCTCCGATTTGGCCGTAAGGAGGAGCACCGGCGTTCCGATCCCCTCCCGCCTCAGCGTCTTCAGCACCTCCACGCCGGATTTTTTCGGCATCATGACGTCCAGTATGATCCCGTCGTAGCCGCCCTCCCGCGCGTAGTCCAGAGCCTCCTGCCCGTCATAGACGGCATCGACCGTGTACTTGTGAAATGTCAGAATATCGACCACCGCCTCCGACATGGCGGGTTCGTCCTCCGCGTAAAGCAGGTGCATGATCAGTCCTCCCTGTCGAGATCCGCGATCGCCGCGGTCACGGACGCGTAGTCGGCCTTCGTCCTCTCATAATACGCCGGCGCCTCCGGTGTCCGGCCGTTCCGCAGGGCCTCGACAAGTCCGCTGACCGAATCCGTCAGGCGCCCGAGGCCCAGGCTCAGACAGACGCCCTTCAGGACATGCGCATTTTCAAATGCCTCCGCGTCGCGCTCTTCCTCATAGGCGCGGCACATTTTTCCGAAGCTCTCATCGCCCGGAAAGCGCAGCAGATACTTCCGGATCTGCGCCTCGCGCATCATCCTGCCCAGTATCTCGTCATAATCGCCGCCGAAGCGGCCGTATACTTCTCTCAGTGTCATATAACCTCATTTCATGACGGCTCGTTGACGAAGAAGAGCTCCGGCGAGGGCCAGTCTCCGCGGTGCACGGATACATAATAGTCTTCTTCCTTTTCGCCTGCCGGCAGCGGCGCAAGCTCAAACACCGTCTTCAGATGATATTTGCCGCTGTAGGCCTTCACCAGCACGGGGTCATAGGCCGCGGCCGCGCTGCGGCCGTCCGGTCCCCCGACGAACGCGTTGAATGTATCCGTGTCCCGGTCAAATGCCGAGATGGTTTCTTCACTTTCCGAATCGTGATCCCGGCCCGGAAGAGGTTCTCTGTATGAAAATCCGGTGACCGTCTCCCCGTCCATTTCCTCAATTTCATTGACGATTTCATAGTAACGGCAGCTGCTGAGCGCCGGGGATCCTTCCGCAGCAAAAGCATACGCGCTGTCCCCCGAAACCATTCCCGCGGCGTAGCAGTTCCGGATCTCCCCGGACGCGCTTCCTATAAGGCCTCCCGCCGCCGGACCGGACGCGGAGCAGGTCGAGTAGCTGTTCGAGATGCTGCTTCCGGAAAATGTGCCGACGAGGCCGCCCGCCTTTCCGGACGAACCGGACGCTGTCACATTACAGACCGTGTTCCCCTCGCTGTCCTTAAACTCCTGATAGCTGCCGTCCTTCGTGTGACCGCCGGAGTAGCAGCGGTCGATCTCCGTGCCGCCTGCGCTGCCGATGAGGCCGCCCGCGCTCTCCGTCCCTCTCACGATCAGGGCCGCGGCGCTGTACCGGACGGAGCCGCCGGAAATCTCGCCGACGAGACCGCCCGCCTTCCCGTCTGACGCCTCGATCTTCGTATCCGTGCCGCTCTTTACATCCCTGGCGAGCACGTTTATGATATCCGTCCCGGTGACGGATCCGGCGAGGGCTCCGGCCGCCTTCACGGCCTTCACCGAACAATCGATGAGTTCGAGGTTGGAGATGGAGGAAACCGTGTTCTCCGCAATTGTTCCGAACACCCCTCCGGCCACGGCTCCCGTGACCTCAATCTCCTTTATGCTGTGATTCCTTCCGTCATAGGTCAACGGGTAGTCCGGGCTGACCGGATGATACCCTTCCGCGCCCTCGTCATCTCCCTCTTCAAAGATTTTCACAGGCGCCGTTCCGTCGTACCCGTTTATCTTCTTCTTAAAATCCGTCCAGCTGAGATCATCCGTCTGCGCGGCCGCCCGGATATCGAGCTGATTGCTCTCATCCCCCGGGCTGAAGCCGGATATCGCGCCATCCAGGTTCTCCAGGTGGCGGATATTGGCGATATAGGCGGTGTCCGGCTCATTTCCGGCCGATCCGTCCGCGGCGCCGATATCCGCAAACAGGCTGTTGACCGTCTTTTCGGCAGTGGACGCGATGTTCGCGAGCGCCTGATTGGTAAAGGATACCGCCTGCACCGTTATATTCTCGCCCGGTGTGAACGAACCGCCTTCATCGGGTACCAGGTCGCAGAAATGCAGATTATTCTCCGTAATATCATCCAGTATGACGGTGTAGAGCTTTGTCAGCGGATCATAGTCGATCCGCGGGTCCCCGCTCACCGCCTCCAGATCAAAGTATTTCTTCGCCCCGCTCAGGGTTCCGGTGACGATCAGACGGAGAGAAGGCCTCACCGTGTTCCCGTCCGAATCCCTGATCGGATCCGTCATGCCCTCGTTCAGGTCTTTTACCGTGACGAAGAGCCGCTCCTCGTTGTGAACGGTCAGCTCCGGCACCTTCAGATTGGCCCGGCTCAGCTCATCGGGCATGGTCCCGCCGTACCAGCCGAGAATGGATCCGTCTCCTTCCTTGAAATTCCGCCTTTCTTTTTTACGGCTCTCCTCAGCCGTGTCAACCAGCTGCATCAGCGTATCATACTCCCCGGCAGAAAGGGGGTGATTAAATTTCGCCGGAGATCCCGCCCCGGAACAGTAGAATACGTCGAGCACAAGCCCCGTGCTCTTCTGATACCGGATGAGATAATTTCCTCCCAGCCGGATCGTCTCGTCAATCGAGCCGAAGGGCAGCATCATGTGAAATACGTCCTCTCCGCCGCCCGAGACCGCGCCCCTGTTGACGGCGAAGTAGTAGATATCCCTGTCGCCGGCGGTGAGATCCTGCGTGCCGAAATCCGTGCTGCCGAAATAGCCCTCGCCCTGCGCGGAGGTGAGGTGATTCTGGGCCGCGACAAAAATCTCCTTCGCGATTCCGTCCCGCTCAACCTGGCCGAGAGACCGCTGATAATTCCAGACGCCGATAAAGGACACGCCGCCCAGAATGGCGATGATGGCGGTGACGACAAGCAGCTCCGCCATGGTCATCCCGCGGCTGCTGAAAAGACGCGCGGAAAGATCCCTGCCGGATCCTCTCCCCTTTATGTTTTTCCTTATCATATCCCGCATAGACAAAAGAACCTCACATCAGAGCACGCGAATGGAAAATGTATCCAGCTTTGCGAGTCCCTTTCTGCCGGACTCCCGGTCGACAGACAGTCCGCCGAATGTAATGATGCCCGCCGCCTCGTCATAGCGCACCGACTCGTAGGTGACATACAGATCCCCGGTGGACGCTTCCTTTGAGACGAGCCGCCTCGCCCCGCCGCCCAGGGTGAGATCCGTGTCCGCATACCTCTCGTAGAGGATCACGCCGGCCGGTTCGCCCGCGTCCTCCGCTCCCGCGAGCCGGATCCTTGACTTCGATCCGATGAGCTCGTCACCGGACGCGCTCTCCCTCTCATAAAGAATCTCCGTCACGGTTCCGGAGTCATCCGGAGTCCCGGCCTCGATCTCCGCGGCCGTCCCCAGCTCATTCCGAAGGGCGGTGACAGTCGTCGAGAGCAGCACCTCGGCATTTGACTCAAGCACCACCTTCTCATAGGCGTTTCTTGCCGCCGGGACGCCTCCCGCCACGATGCCGGAGACGAGCAGCAGAATCAGGACGGCGAGCAGAGTCTCCGCCAGCGTAAACGCAGCCGTGCTGTTCAGTTTTCTCTTCAGGCGGTCAAGACCCACTTTCCTCACCCCCGCCCGGCGCCTCTCCCGTCTCCCCGGCAGTTCTGTAGGAAATCACGGGATTTCTGCCGAACTCCTTATTCTCATAGCATGTCACCTCTGCCGTTACGGAGATGCCGTTCCCTGAAATCGTCACCGTCGCGGGCGTTCCGGCCTCATCCCGGGTGACCATCCGCTCCGCCCGCGCATAGTAGGCCTCCAGCTTCTTCCGGGTTTTCGTAATCACCCCCAGGGAGCTCATCATCGCCCCCGCGAGCATGGCCATGGCAAAGGAAGAAATCAGCAGGGCCACGAGTGACTCCGCGAAGGACTCACCCGCCCGGCTTGCGAGCTTCCTCTTTATCCCGTTTTTGATCCGTCCGATTCTCTTCATGATTCCCCGCTTCAGGGCGCCGGCGTCTCCGCCGGGGCCGCCTGCACCGTCCTCATCCCCGTGGGCTTCCACACATAGGTCTTCGTCTCCGTGACGGTCGTCACGGTCTCAACATCATAGGTGAGCCGGCCGCCCTCGTCCGCGACATTGATCTTGGGTCCGTCCTTTGACTTCGTGTCCGTGTTCGTCTGCAGCGTGAGCCCGAAGGTCACGATCACCTGATAAGGATCACCATCCGTATTCCGGATCACAAACTCCAGATTCCCGTCCGCGTCGATTTTCTCCGTGACCTGTGCGGCGAGAGTGTCCATATCAGGATCCGCTCCCCCGTCCGCTCTGACCGCCAGAGTCAGCGTCTCCTCACCGGCCTCTCCCGGGTGCTCTGCCAGATGCTGCACCAGCGCGCCGGCCAGGGAATCCGACAGAAGACCGGCCCCCGCGGCCCCGTCCCCGCTGATCTGATTTTCCGGCCGGAAGTCCTCCTCCGTGATATCGGCTGCCCGCTTTTTCAGCAGGTAGGTCTTCTCGGCCGTCTCGTCCTCCTGCGGCTCCGGCTCACCGCCGGCGTCATCCGTAAAATGAGTCACGGACACGCTTTCCGTCCGCTTTACAAGAGAGACCGCCATGTCCTCTTCCGGACCGCCCTCAGAGGGCGTGACCCTGAACTGGTCCCGGATCAGCTCAGCCGCCGACATCACGGCGTAATACCTGCCGTCATCCTCGGCGATCCGGCTCATCCGGCCGGAAGCCGCCGTCGCCGCGGCCAGTACCACCGAACAGACGATGGAACAGACCAGAAAGAGCAGGAGCGCGAACGTGATGGAGGCGCCCGACCGGGAGCCTATCTTGCGCTTTATTCTGTTTTTCATCGCCGGTCCCGCCTCCTTTCCATTTTTACGGGGACAATGCTTCTCTCCTTCAGGACGAAGAGTTCTCCGGCTCCCGGAGTTCCGCGTCCGGTCCAGCAAGCTCTGTGCCGTCCGCCTTCACACTCAGCGTCCACCACCAGCCGGCATCGGTGCCGTCCGCGCCCGCATTTTTCTTCATGCCGTCAGGCGTCGCCGTCTCGTGGATATAATAGATCCCAAGCGGCAGATTTCCGACGAAGAACGCGCCCGCATCTCCGGATACAACATGCCCGCTCACAACGCTTCTGTCATAGGCGAGGATCTCAAACTCCGCGCCGGGAAGCGGTGCTTTTCCGCTGCTGCTGATCTTATCGAGGATCACTTTTCTTTCCGCCGTCGACCGGTTCATCAGCCCGTAGGAGGCGATATCGGGTGTAGCAACAGCCAAACTGGTTGACGGGTCAATCAGGAAGATCGCCGCATCCTTCTTATCATCCCCTGTTCCCGTTTGAGCTGTGATCTGCTCCTGTGTAATGTTCACGAGTGCGCCGACTCCCGCTCCCTGCAAGGCGGCTTCCCCTACAAGAACAATGTACACATTACTCACAGAATTACCGGAGGCATCCTTTGTCAGGGCATTGACATAGCCATCGGGAATGACAATCTCCTTCATGTAATAGACTCCAGCGGGAATCTGCTCGAAGAGAACGATGCCTGCATCCAGCGTTGCCCCAGTCTTGTCCTTATACGTCGCTGTTCCGTCCGCAGAAACGGCAGCCGCGTCTGAACCTCCCTGCTTAAGAGTCTCGGTACAGGCAGAGTCTGTATACAGCGTGAAGGTCGCGCCGGAAAGCGCCGTCCCAAAGCCATTAATCTTCTTGAAACTTATATCGAACCCGCCAGCCCAGTAAATAAACAGAGTGTTTTCGCCGGAACTGCCTGATAGGTAATTGTCTTCTCCGCAGTTTGTCACACTGTCTGGCTGTGCATTTCGGAACGCAGCATATGTCGTACCATTGACCGTGCCACTCACAATGGTAGCAAAGGGCTTCATCATTGCATAATGGTTTTCCTTTTCAGCCCAGATCCAGATTGATCCAGCGTCAACATTCAGGTTTCCGGTTAGAACGACAGATGCCGGATCATCCTGAGCCTCAGCAATGTAGATGTCCTGGCGAGCTTTGGAATAAGCTTTCCCGCCATTTGTTTGAGCAACAAGATCACCGGTCTTGAAGTTGCCGTTAGTCGTGGTGATATTTCCGCTGACATCTCTTCCTGTTCCACCGAAGCTGGGAGCATCAGAGAGGTTGAGCGTGCTACCCTCGGCGAGATAGATGCCTGCGCCATTGTCAACGGACTCATTCCGATTAATCATACCTCCGGTCATGGTGACAGAGCCGCCGCTTGCGACATACACTGCACCGCCATAATAGTTCTCAGCGCTTCTGGAGTTCTGAAGCACTGCGCCACTCTGAATGGATAGCATACCTCCACTCTGGACATTTGCAATTCCGCCATTTGCTTCAATCGTATAAGAACCCTTCACGCCGTCAAGAATGATCGTTGAAAGCGTCAGATCGCCAGTCACGTTAAACATGGAGTCATCCGCAAATGCACGGCGAATCGTGGACGTAGTTCCAGCATCCTGCTTGGGGAACAAGGCATCACCAGAGGAAGCAGTAGTCAAGGTGGCTATACTCGTGTTGGCTGCAACCAACCCATACAGGCTGTAATCAGCAATCAGCATTTGAATCTGAACACCGTTGCTGACGGAATAGCTCGTCGGGTTACTACCGTTGGAGGTGTACAGTGTTCCTTCCAGTGCTTTGAACGCGCCGTCATCTCCAGTCAGTTCCGTATAGACTGCGGGCGCGTAGTAACACGGCTGATTTGTGCTGTTGCCGCCGTCTTGTCCTTCGCCTGCCTTATTCGTTACTTTATCCCAGTCATACCTACGGTACAAGATGTTTCCACTCATATCTGTAATTTTGCAGACCGGCATCAGGTTGCTGAACGTCAACGACGAGGTGTACGGGTCCACATCCGACCTGTTCTTGTTTTCGCCAATCGTGCTGGTATAGGTATTTGCTCTGATGACGGTATACTCTACACCATCAATGGTCAGCGTTTCGGTCACCGAGCTGTACCCATTCATCGGCATAGCCGCATACCGATCAGCCTGGACAAGTGTCAGGTATTCGATCACCTCATATGTCAGGCCTTCCGAAAGATTGACGCCTGAGATCGACTCTCCGTCCTTTAGTGCAAACACGGCAGTCGTGGTGTCTATCCCATTGCTGTCAAAGTGCATTGCTCCGTATTCGCCGTCATCGCTGTCAATTTGGGCCGCATTCAATTGCCCCGTAACAGTCGCGTTCCCACGAATATTTACCTTAAACAGAAACTCTTCATTTGGATCCACTGACGTTGAATTTCCGGAAATAACCTCCTTGCTGACTTCAAGAGAGAATATCTGAATCCAGTAGATGGTATTGGGACTCGGATTTTCGATAATGCCTCCCTTGAGACCGTTACGGTCGTTTACAAAGCTGTAGAAAGTTGTGGTGTTGTCGCCGGTAGCAAAGGTACCGAAGTTATCCCTCTCTCCGCCAAATTCCTTATAGGGATTGGTTGTTTCATCTCCCGGTACATAAATACCGATGTAAGAGCCTGCATACAAACCGCCCTGATTGGTATTTATGACAGCTTTTGAGTTCTGATTCAGTTCCACGTTGCAGGCATGATTCGCCGCGACGCTGGCATCGCAGGTGTTGCCGGAAATGTTCACCTTGCCGGAGAAGTAGAGGC
>CAYLHR010000026.1:0-18209 GCA_964383335.1 uncultured Lachnospiraceae bacterium | reverse complement strand
ACGGGCCCTACCAGTTCCCGGAGAAGCTCATCCCTCTCATGATCAACAACGCGCTTCAGGGAAAGAAGCTCCCGGTCTACGGGGACGGAAAGAACATAAGGGACTGGCTCTTCGTCGAGGACCACTGCAAGGGGATCGATCTCGTGCAGGAGAAGGGAAGGCTCTTTGAGACCTACAACATCGGCGGGCACAACGAGCGCGAGAATATCCAGATCGTGAAGACCATCATCTCGTCTCTCCGCGACATGCTGCCGGAGGAGGACGCGAGACGGGCGCTTGTCTCCGAGGACCTCATCACTTATGTGGAGGACAGGAAGGGACATGACCGCAGATACGCGATCGCTCCCGACAAGATCAGGGCGGAGACCGGCTGGTATCCGGAGACCACCTTTGAGGTCGGAATCAGGAAGACGATCGCCTGGTATTTCGATCACGCGGACTGGATGGAGCGGGTGACGTCCGGCGACTATCAGAATTATTACGATTCGATGTACGGAAACAGGTCCGAGATCGGAAAGGCGTAAACCGGAAAAGGGAGGAAACGCTATGAAGGGAATCATTCTGGCCGGCGGATCCGGCACACGTCTCTACCCGCTCACGAAGGCAGTCAGCAAGCAGATCATGCCGGTCTACGACAAGCCCATGATCTATTATCCGCTGTCCACCCTCATGCTGGCGGGCATCCGCGATATCCTGATCATCTCGACGCCGCGCGACCTGCCGGTGTTCGAGGAGCTGTTCGGGGACGGGAGCCAGCTCGGCATGAACTTCAGCTACCGCGTGCAGGAGCACCCGAACGGGCTGGCAGAGGCCTTCATCATCGGAGCGGAGTTCGTGGGAAATGACAGGGTCGCGCTCGTTCTCGGCGACAATATCTTCTACGGACAGAGCTTCTCGAAGGTCCTCATGTCCGCGGCCTCAAGGGAGAAGGGGGCGACGATCTTCGGATACTATGTGAAGGATCCGAGGGAGTACGGCGTCGTGGAATTCGACGGAGAGGGACGCGCCGTCTCGATCGAGGAGAAGCCGGAGCACCCGAAGTCCAAGTACGCGGTGCCCGGACTTTATTTCTACGACCACGACGTCATTGAGATCGCGCGGAACGTAAAGCCCTCCGCGAGAGGGGAGCTGGAGATCACAAGCGTCAACAACGCGTATCTTGAGCGCGGGGATCTCTATGTGGAGACGCTGGGGCGGGGCTTCGCCTGGCTCGATACGGGAAACCACGACATGCTGCTTGACGCGGCGGATTTTGTCGCGGCCTTCCAGAAGAGGCAGGGACTCTATATCTCCTGCATCGAGGAGATCGCCTACAAGAAGGGCTTCATCGACAGAGAACAGCTTGTGAAGCTGGCCGGGCCCCTTCTTAAGACCGCCTACGGCCAGTATCTCATGGATATCGCCGAGGGTCTTTGACGGACGGCGGGAGCGCGGGCGGCCGGAGCAGTCCGGCGCCGGCGCATTTGACATAACAGACAGAAACGGAGACGCAGATGGGTAAAATTCAGGTGGAAACCTGCGACATAGAGGGTCTTAAGGTCATCACGCCCCAGGTATTCGGAGACCGGAGGGGCTATTTCATGGAGACCTACAATTACAACGATTTCAAAGAAGCGGGCATCGACCAGGTATTCGTGCAGGATAACCAGTCGAGCTCGACAAAGGGTGTGCTGCGGGGGCTGCATTTTCAGATTCACTACCCGCAGGACAAGCTGGTCCGCGTCGTGCGGGGCGAGGTATATGACGTCGCCGTCGACTTAAGAGAGGGGAGCGCCACCTTCGGAAAGTGGTTCGGCGTTCTTCTTTCCGCGGAGAATAAGAAGCAGTTCTTTATTCCGAAGGGCTTTGCGCACGGCTTCTACGTCCTGTCGGATGAGGCGGAGTTCTGCTACAAGTGCTCCGATTTCTATCACCCCAATGACGAGGGCGGGCTCTCCTACGACGACCCGGAGATCGGAATCGAGTGGCCCTTCATCGAGGGCACGCCCCTCAACCTCTCCGACAAGGACAGGAAGTGGGGGAGCCTTGCGCAGTACCGGAATGAAAGGCAAGTGAAGTGAGCCAATGACACTGCGTGATACCCTTCCCGGACAGGTGGCTGTAAACCGCCGCCTGATCGGGAAACTTGCAAAGAATGATTTTAAGACCCGCTATGCCGGGTCTTATTTGGGTACAGTGTGGGCCTTTATCCAGCCCATCGTCACCGTCACGATCTACTGGCTGATCTTCGGACACGGCCTCAAGTCGGGCCAGTCCCTGGACGTGCCCTTTATCGTCTATCTCGTCTGCGGGATCGTCCCCTGGTTCTACTGCCAGGAGGTGATGAGCGGCGGGACGAACACGCTTCTCGAATACAGCTATCTCGTCAAGAAGGTCGTCTTCAACATCCGGGTGCTGCCCTTTGTGAAGGTCCTGTCGGCGCTTTTCGTGCACGCGTTTTTTATCCTCGTGGCGGTCGTCATCGCGGCGCTGTACGGATATTACCCTTCCGTCTATCTGGTTCAGATCCTCTATTACTGCCCGGCCATGATGATCTTTCTCATCGGGCTGGTCTACGCGACGTCCTCCGTCGTGATCTTCTTCCGGGATATGTCCCAGATCGTGAATATCGGTCTGCAGTTCGGCATCTGGTCGGTGCCGATCATGTTCGATATCAGGAGCTTCGAGCACATCGCCTGGCTCTTCCGGATCAATCCCATGTATTACATCGTGACGGGCTACCGCGACGCCGTCTTCGGGCACAGGTGGTTTTTCGAGCGGGGCTTTGAGACGGCGTATTTCTGGATCTGGGCGGCGGCGGTGTACTTCCTCGGCAACGCCGTGTTCCGGAGGCTGCAGGTGCATTTCGCCGACGTCCTCTGAACACGGATCCGGCAGCGGCTCATTTTACGGACGGGAATCAATATGGAACATCAAAACGGGCAGGAGGTGCGCGAAAGCGCGATCCGTGTCGAACATCTGAATAAAATGTACAAGCTGTACGCGCGGCCGAAGGACCGCCTCTTTGAGGCGCTCGGCCTTTCGCGGAAGAAGCGGTATACCGAGCTCTACGCGCTGAACGACGTGAGCTTCGACGTGAAGAAGGGCGAGACGGTCGGCATCATCGGGACCAACGGGTCGGGGAAATCCACGATCCTGAAGATTATAACGGGCGTCCTGTCGCCGACCTCCGGCCGGGTCGTGACCGACGGGAGGATTTCGGCGCTGCTTGAGCTGGGAGCGGGCTTTAACCAGGAGTACACCGGGCTCGAGAACATCTATCTGAACGGGACCATGATGGGCTTTTCCGAAAAGGAGGTCGACGAGCGGCTGGACGCCATCCTCAGCTTCGCGGATATCGGAGAGTTTATCCACCAGCCTGTAAAGACCTACTCGAGCGGCATGTTTGTGCGCCTGGCCTTCGCGCTTTCCATCAACATCGATCCCGAGATCCTCATCGTGGACGAGGCGCTGTCCGTGGGCGACGTCTTCTTCCAGGCCAAGTGCTATCACAAGTTTGAGGAATTCAAAAACGCGGGCCGCACGATTCTCTTCGTGAGCCACGACCTGAGCTCCGTCGCCAAGTACTGCGACCGCGTCATCCTCCTCAATAAGGGGGTGAAGATCTCGGAGGGTCCGCCGAAAGAGATCGTGGATCTCTACAAGCAGCTGCTTGTGGATCACGAGGACGGCGGGGCGGCGGATCCGGAGACGGACGGACCGGCCCCCGGCGCGGCCGGGGAGGGCGTGAAGGCTTCCCATGCGGCGGAGATCGCGGCGAGACAGGAGGAGAGCAGTTCGCTCACCGGTGTGCTTCCCATGAATCCGGACATGCTGGAGTACGGTGAGCATCAGGCGCATTTTACAAAGATCACGGTCTGTGACGAGAACGGAATCGTGACGGGAAGCATCGCGAAGGGAACCGTCTTTACCGTGGAGGCGCGTATTCATTTTGACGCCGACGTCGAGGATCCCATCTGCGCGTTTACCTTCAAGGATTTCCGCGGGACCGAGATCACGGGCACGAATACGCTGTTTGAAAATGAGCCGATCGGAAGCATGAGGGCGGGAGACGATGTCACCGTCCGGTTCACGCAGACCATGTCCCTTCAGGGCGGGGAGTACCTGCTCTCATTCGGATGCACGGGGTACCACGAGGGGGACTTCCGGGTGTTCCAGAGACTGTATGACGTTCTCAATATCACCGTGGTGTCGACCAAAAACACGGTCGGCTTTTACGATATGGGGACGCGGGTCGAGGTGAAAAGAGGAACGAACCGGACTTAAGGAAATGGAGAGACCGCGAGATGGCGGATAGAGAACGGGCCGCGGGGGCGGATTGCAGCAGATATACGGAGATGGTCGGGTCGGTGAGACTCGACACGGAGTACTATCCGGGGGAGGATCTCTACTCGGACGGGGCCGTCGAGGACGAGCTCTACGCGATCGCGCGGGAGTACGGACCCGGCGAATATGAGCGCGTGATCGAGGAGCGGAAGGACTGGTCGGTGATGTACCACTTCTCCCCGCTCAGAGAGAATATCATAAGCTGGTATCCCGTGAAGCGGACGGACCGCGTGCTCGAGATCGGCTCGGGCTGCGGCGCGATTACGGGGACGCTCGCGGAGCGGGCGGACTCCGTCACCTGCGTGGAGCTCTCGAGAAAGAGGAGCCTCATCAACGCGGAGCGCCATAAGCACTTAGGGAACATCGAGATCCGGCTGGGCAATTTCGAGACCATCGAGCCCCATCTTCCCGCGGATTACGACCTCATCACGCTGATCGGCGTATTCGAGTACGGGCGGGGCTACATCTCGGGGGAGGATCCCTACCGCACCTTTTTGAAGAAGGTGTCGGCGCACCTCGCGCCGGGCGGCGCCCTCCTCATCGCGATCGAGAACCGCCTGGGCCTTAAGTATTTTGCCGGCTGCCGGGAGGACCACACGGGCGTATGGTTCGAGGGCATCGAGGGCTACCGCGCGGAGACCGCGGTCAGGACCTTCTCGAAGCCGGCCCTTACGGAGCTGTTCGAGGGGCAGGGCTTCCGGGATATTGCGTTCTATTATCCGTATCCGGACTACAAATTCCCCATGGCGGTCTACTCCGACCGCCGCCTGCCAAAGCCCGGGGAGCTGCGGCAGAACCTTGAGAACTTTGACCGGTCGAGGCTTCTGCTCTTTGACGAATCGAGGGCCTTCGACGCGCTCATAAGGGACGGGCTCTTCCCTCTCTTTTCCAATTCCTATCTGGCAGTGCTGAAAAAATAAGCGGACGGACCTGAGCATGATCATTTTCACCAAATATTCCAATGACAGAGACCGGACCCTGCGGATCCGAACGGACATCCTCGAAGAGGAGGGTGTCCTTCGCGTGCGGAAATCGGCGGCCCATCCGGCGGCGGCGGATCACATCCGCGGCATCATAAGACACGGAAAGGCACTGTCGGAGTTCCTTGCCGGCACGGGCTTTGTCCCCAACGCCTGCGCGGAGGAGGACGGCGCAGCCGTCTTTCCCTATCTGGAGGGACCGACTCTCGAGGAGCTCTGCGACGGCTGTCTTCGCGTGGGGGAGGAGAAGCTGAAGGAACTGCTCTTCGGGTATCTTTCCGATCTCATGAACATGAGCGACACCGCTTTTTCGGAGACGGAGGGCTTCCGCGCCGTATTCGGACCGGCACCCGCGGCGCTCACCGGCCTTCCCTCCTTATCCGCGGCCGATATCGATCTTGTGCTGAACAACATCATCGTGCAGGGGGAGGTCCGCCATATCATCGACTACGAGTGGACCTTTGACTTCCCGGTGCCCGCCCTCTATATCGTGTGGCGGGTTCTGCACTATTATCTGACCGGCAACTCCAACCGGCTTCATCTGGACGCCGACGCCTATCTCTCGGAGGCGGGCATAAGCGCGTCCCTGTCGGGCGTCTTCCGGGAGATGGAGGAGCATTTTCAGTCCTACGTGTCGGGTGATACGGTCCCCCGCAGGGATCTCTATCCGGACATCTCGGACGGCTATACGGATGTGTACGCCCTCGTGCGGAATTACGAGGGCGCGAGGATCAGCTCGGTGTACACGGACGGCGGGAGCGGCTATTCGGAGGACACGCGCCACTCGGTGCGGGCCGGCCTCGACGGGCGCGTCCGCATGGAGGTGCCGGTTTCCGGCTGCCGCAGGGTGCGCATCGATCCTCTGGAGACGCCCTGTTTCGCGGAGTTTCGGGAGATCTCCTTTGACGGGACGCCGGCGGATCTCACGCGCATTCAGGCGAACGGGACCCGGATCGGGGACGGCGCCTTCTATTTTGCGGAGACCGATCCCCAGATAGAGCTTGCGGTCCCGCCGGGAGCGGGCAGCATGAAGCTGTCTCTTTCGGTGAAGCCCCTTGACAAGTGCGATCCGGAGATTCTGTCGAGGGGAAATGCGGCACTTTCCGAGGAGACCGCCGGTCTTCGTGGCATGCTGAAGGCCAGGGAGGACCTGCTTGCGCACCGGCTCGCCCTGGCGGATGAGATCGCGGGCATGCGGTCCGTGAAAGCGCTGCGGAAGGTGGAGCGGCTTCGTGGCCGGGATCCCTTCGCGGGCTTCCATCCGGATCTTGACAGTGATCCGTCCGCCTTCTGCGCGAACATCGATGCCGTGCGGAACCTGCCGGCGGGACTTCTCATCACCGGATGGTGCTTTGACCGCGCCTTCGGGACGGAGGAGATCCGCGTCACGGATGCCGCCGGCCGGCCTCTTCCGGAGACGGACGGCGCTTCCGTGCGCGTGACGCGGTCGGCGCGGCCCGATGTGAACGCGCAGTTCGGCCTGCCCGGGTCAAGGATCTGCGGCTTTTCCGTCTTCATCCCGGAGGGCTGCTTCGGGGACGGGCGCCTGATTCTTCTCATCGAAAACCTGAGGGGCAGATGGAGGCGGGAATACGCCGCCGAGACGGATCACGGCCGCCGGATGGCGCTCGTGAGACGGGGACAAGAATCTGTCAGCGCGGGCGACTACGCGGAGTGGGCGCGCGGGCGGGAACGTCTTCTGCGGGCGCCGGAGCTCCCGGAAGAGGCGCTTTCGGACTTCCGGGAGAAGTGGCTTGTCACCGGAGGTGAGGAGAGCGGGATCTCTCCCCTGGCGGAGGCATATTTCGCCTCCTGCGCGCTCCGGCACCCGGACGCGGCGGTCATCTACGCGGATGACGACCTGCCGGAGGCGGGGGGCGGAAGCGGGCGGATTCCCCGCTTCAAGCCGGATTTCAACCTGACATACTTAAGGGCCTGGAATTACATCGGAAGCTGCTTTGCGGTAAAGCGGGAGCTTCTTTTACAGATGGGATATGGTGACGCGGTGAGCGGGCTCACTCCCGCCGGGGCCTATGAGATCCTTCTCCGGGCGGCGGAGCTGTCTCTTCCCATATGTCACATCCCGGAGGTGCTGAGCCGGCCGGAAACCGACGGCGCCTGCGAACCGGCCGACGGCATCCGGCTTCTTAAGGAACACTACGCGCGGTGCGGAGTCCCTGCGGACGTCGTGTACGACGCGGATTACGGCATATACAGGACGAATTTCCTGACGGACAGGAAGCCCCTCATCTCCGTTCTCATTCCCAACCGGGATCACGCGGAGGACCTGCGGCGCTGCGTCCGCTCGGCGGCGGAGACGGGAGGCTGGGATCAGCTGGAATTCCTGATTCTGGAGAACGGCAGCCGCGAGGAGGAGACCTTCCGCTGCTACCGTGAGCTGGAGGAGACCTGCGGGCGGGTCAGAATCCTCAAATGGGACGGAGATTTCAACTACGCCGCGATCAATAACTTCGGCGCAGAGGCGGCGGAGGGAGAATATCTGCTCTTCCTCAACAACGACACGCAGATGCTTCCGGGAGGCGCGGTCCGCCGCATGGCGGAGGCCTGCATGCAGGAGGGAACCGGAGCGGTCGGCGCCAGGATGTACTTCGCGGACGACACGATTCAGCACGCGGGCGTGATTATCGGCTACGCCGGCTTTGCGGGGCACTGTTTCTCCGGCGAGGCGCGCGGCGCGGCGGGGTACATGAAGCGGATCGTCTCCCAGATGGAGCTGAGCGCCGTGACCGCGGCCTGCATGATGTGCCCGGCGGAGGCCTTCCGCCAGGTCGGGGGATTCAGCCCGGAGCTGGCCGTCGCGCTCAATGATATCGACCTCTGCCTTAAGCTGAAGGCGGCCGGATACAGGATTTTCTACGAGCCCGGCGCCGAGCTGTATCACTTCGAATCAAAGTCGAGGGGCTACGAGGACAGTCCGGCCAAAAAGGAACGGTTCGAGCGGGAGAAGGGCATCTTCAGGGAAAGATGGGCGGAGTATCTTGAGGCGGGAGATCCCGCCTACAATCCGAACCTCACGCTGGACCGGCCTGATTTTTCGCTCCGCCGGTAAAGGGCGGATTCCGGAAAAAGCCGGGGAACACAGGATGCAGAGCTTAAAGACGGGGAACATGATTTTGCCCGGGACGCGGGAGCATGGGGCCGGCGTCCCGGGAAGAGGCGGAAATGGAAGAGAAGGATAAGCGGGAGATAACCGATACAGAGACCTTAAGGGAAAAGATCCGGGAGCTGGAAGAGGCCCTCGAGGCCGAGCGCGCCCTCGATGACGTCTATGCGGAGCGGCTGAGGACGGTCGAAGAGATCCGGCAGATGAAGTTCGCGAGGCTCTACCGCGAGGCCAGCGTCCGCCTGAAGAAGGGAGATCCCTTTGACGCGGTGCGGCGGAAGCTCCGGAATCACGAGGGCATCCACGTCTTCATCGGCAGCAGAATTTACGGAGAGGCGGAGACGCTCATCCGCGGCTGGGCGCTCGACCCGGACGCCGGGGGAGAGTTTCTCAGAGTACGCGACCGGAACGGCGCGCGTCTTATCTGCTCCGTGACGCGCCACGTGCGGCCCGACGTCAATCAGACCTTTCATCTGCCGGAGGACAGGAAGGCGGGCTTTGAGATCCGCATTCCCGCCCGGGACTACCGTCTCCTTCCCGTGACCCTGGAGGCGGAGAGCGCGCGCGGCATGTGCACGGTGCCCCTTAACGTCATCCCGGACCGGAAGCGCCGCATCGAGCGGTGGCAGAACCTGCTCGACGGAGCCGAGCGGTCCGACGACGGTCCCGCCGTGGAGTACGACGACTGGGCCTATGTGCGCCGGCCCTCGCCCGCGGAGCTGGTGGTCCAGAAAACCATGTTTTTTGAGCACGAGCCCCTCATCAGCATCGTCATTCCGCTCTATGAGACGCCGGAGAACTATCTGCGCGGGCTCACGGACTCCCTCATCGCCCAGTCCTACCGGAACTTCGAGATCTGTTTCGCGGACGGGAGCGGGGACGCGAAGAGAGAGACATATCTTAAGGAATGGTATCCGGACGAGTGCGGACCGGAGGGCAGGATCCGGTATCGGCATCTTCCGGAGAACCTGGGCATATCCGGCAACACCAACGCGGCCATCGGCCTCGCCCGGGGGGAATATCTCATGCTCTGCGACCACGACGACGTCGTCGAGCCGGACGCCCTCTATGAGATCGTGCGGGAGATCAACCGCTCCTTTTCGGATACGGACCTCATCTACACCGATGAGGACATGCTGGAGGCGGACGGGGGATATCTCTTTGATCCCTTCTTCAAGCCGGACTACGACAGGGATCTCCTCGAGAGCTACAATTACTTTACGCATATCGTCGTGATCCGCAGGGAGACCGCGGAGCGGGCGGGTCTTTTCAGAAGCGAATATGACGGCGCCCAGGACTACGACTTTCTCCTCCGCTGCGCGGAGTGCGCGCGGAGGATCGCGCACGTGCCCAGATCTCTCTATCACTGGCGCGCGCACGAGCTCTCGACGGCCGGAAACCCGGAGAGCAAGCTCTACGCGTACGAGAACGGGAGGCGCGCGGTGGAGGAGCACCTGAAGCGCACGGGCGTGAAGGGAACCGTGCAGATGACGCCCTACTGGGGGAGATACCGGACCGTATACCGGCACCCGGATCCCCCGAAGGTGACGGTGCTGCATTTTACGGATACCCCCGGCGGGGAGCTCCTGCCGGAGGCGCCCATCGAATATCCCTCCATGAACTTCAGGGCCGTGCAGACGGACGAAAGAGGACCCGCGCACTGCTTCAACATCGCGGCGCGGGAGGCGGACGGCGATCTGCTGCTCTTTATGAGAAGCGGCGCTGCCTTCCGGGACCCGGACGCCCTGTCCTCCATGGCGGGGCTTATGCAAAGACCGGAGATCGGCTGCGTCGGGGCCCGGATCGTGTCGCGGGACGGCAGGATCGTGAGCGCGGGGTGGATTCTCGGCATCGGCGGATCGGCGGCTCCGGCCTTTAACGGCGTGAGCACGGAGGTCTTCACCTACGGCGGCTTCGGCAATCTGACGCGCGGCGTATCCGGCGTGTCCTGCGAGTGTATGCTCGTGAGACGGGACGCCTTTATTGAGGCCGGCGGCTTTGACGAGACCTATGAGTCGGGCCTTTTCGACCTGGATCTTTGTCTCACCCTGTCCGGGAATGGGCTTAAGACCGTGATGGTTCCCTTCGCGCAGGCCGAGCTGCCGGCGGAGCGGGACGGGGATGCCGGGCGGGACCCGCTCGGTACGGATGCGGACCGGAAATATTTTCACAGAAAATGGGCCGCCGCCATCTCGGCGGGCGACCCCTTCTACAACCCGAACCTGACCCTCACGCGGACCGACTGCTCACTGGACGGCCAGTACGCGTGAGACAAAGAGCGGAAAAGGAGCGATATGGTCAACAATCCCGGTTTTCTGGTACAGTACGACCGATTTTCACTGAATGACGAGGCGGAATATATCCTGCAGGGCTATCTGGCCCCGGGCGCGTCCGTGCGCGCGGAGCTGGACGGAAAGGAGCATCCCGCCGAAGTCCGCATGCTGACCGACAATACGGACGAGCGGTACGGGGGCGCGGAGACCAGGGTCACCGTTCATTTCGCGGAGGAGGATTTCTCCGCGAAGCGCTTCAGGCTCCTGACGGAGAGCGACAGGGGCCGGCGCCTGGCCTTCGAGATCAGCATGAAGGAGCTGCGGGAGAAGCGGGGCGCGATCCGTTACTTCATAGATGATTACACCGTCGACGCGAAGGAGGAGCTCTTCCGCGTCACGGGCTGGGCCGTGTCGCGGCATCCGGTCGAGGTCCGGGCCTACACGGCGGATGGGAAAAAGATCGAGGGGGCCGTGGAGCGGTACAGGCGCCTCGATACGGCGGAGCTCTTTGAGGAGTATCCGGTAGAGGAGAAGAACGGCTTCCACGTCGAGCTGCACGGACTGCCCGACGGGCCCGTCCGCATCCGGCTCACGGCGGAGGGGGCGGAGACCGTGCTCACCTATCCCGCGGATCCGGCGGGGTACAGGGCGAAGCGGGCAGGCAGGCTTTTAAAGAAGGCAGGCGACGCCCTCAGGTACAACGGCCCGCGGGCGCTGGCCGTCAAGACCTGGAACAAGCTCTTCAACCCGGCCATGCGGGAGGTGCGCTACTCGGACTGGATCGGCAGGCACCTGCCCTCCGAGCGCGTCCTTTCGGCGCAGAGGCGGGAGGAGCTCCCCCTTCATCCCCTGATCAGCATTGTCGTTCCCTGCTATCGGACGCCGGAGACGTATCTTAAGGAGCTGGCGGATTCCGTAAAGAAGCAGACCTACCCGCACTTTGAGCTGATTCTTTCGGACGGCAGCGGGGCCGGCTCTCCGATCGGGGATCTGCTTTCGGAACTGGCGTCATCGGATGACCGGATCAGGGCCGTGCGGAATGAGGCGGAGCTCCGGATATCGGACAACACGAACGCCGCGCTTAAGGAGGCGCGGGGCGAGTGGATCGCCTTCGCGGACCACGACGACGTCCTCGTCGCCTCGGCGCTCTTCGAGTGCATGAAATATCTGAACGCGCATCCGGAGACGGAAATCATCTACACCGACGAGGACAAGCTGAATGTCGGGGGGCACTTCATACAGCCGAACATGAAGCCGGATTTCGATCCGGATCTTCTCCGGTCCGTCAACTACATCTGCCACCTGCTTCTCGTGAAGAAATCCCTGCTCGATGCGGTGCGCCTGCCGGACGGGCGCTGGCTCGACCCCGCCTTCGACGGGGCGCAGGACCACGATCTTCTTCTCCGCCTCACGGAGAAGACGGAGAACATCGGGCACGTACCCAAGGTCCTCTACCACTGGCGCTTCTTCGAGGGCAGCACGGCGGCAAATCCGGAGAGCAAGACCTGGGCCTTTGAGGCCGGCAGGCGGGCAGTGGAGGCCCACTACCGGCGGCTGCATTTTCCGGCGGAGATCCGGCAGGGAGAATTCCCGGGACTCTACCGGACGATCTGGCACTGGGAGGAGACGCCGAAGGTGTCCGTCATCATTCCCAACAAGGACCATCTGGCGGATCTCAGAAAATGTCTCTCGTCCCTTGACCGCTGCACCGCCTGGCCGGATCTCGAGATTCTGATCATCGAGAACAACAGCACGGAGGAGGAGACCTTCGCGGGCTACAGGGAGCTGGAAGAGGCGGATGACAGGATCCGCGTCCTCCGCTACGAGGGGGGCTTCAACTATTCGGCCATCAACAACTTCGGCGTGCGGGAGGCGCGGGGCGAATACCTGCTGCTTCTAAACAACGACACGGAGTTCATCACGGACGCGGTCACGGAGATGATGGGCTTTGCCATGCGGCCGGACGTGGGCGCGGTGGGCGCCCGTCTCTACTACGGCGACGACACGATCCAGCACGCCGGCGCGGTGATCGGCTGGGGCGGCGTCGCGGGACACGCCTTTGTCAATCAGAAGCGGGGAGAGAGCGGCTATCAGCACAGGATCATCTGCCAGCAGGACATGAGCGCCGTGACGGCCGCCTGCATGCTGGTGCCGAAGTCCGTGTTCGAGGAGGCCGGCGGCTTCACCGAGGAGCTGGCTGTCGCCTTCAACGACATCGATCTCTGCATGAAGATCCGCTCCGCCGGATATCTCATCGTGTACAACCCCTTCGCGGAGCTGTATCACTACGAGTCGAAATCCCGCGGCCTTGAGAACACGCCGGAGAAGAAGAGCAGGTTCGGGAAGGAGCTGAAATATTTTCAGAAAAAATGGCCCGATATCCTGCGGGACGGGGATCCCTACTACAGCCCCAATCTCAGCATGATCACACAGGATTTTTCACTTAAGCGCATATAGGAGAGGGAATTATGAAGGTATTTGTGACTGGAGTCGGCGGCCAGCTCGGCCACGACGTGATGAATGAACTGGCGTCGCGCGGCATGGCGGGGATCGGAAGCGACATCGCGGATGTGTACAGCGGAATCGCGGACGGAACGCCCGTGACGGAGATGCCCTACGTGAAGATGGATATCACGGACGGGGAGCAGGTAAAGCTGGCGCTTGAGGAGGCGGCGCCCGATTTTGTGGTGCACTGCGCCGCCTGGACGGCGGTCGACCGCGCGGAGGAGATGCCGGAGGCCTGCAGGAAGGTGAACGCGCTCGGAACGGAGAACATCGCGAAATACTGCGGGGAACATGATATCCCGATGATGTATTTTTCGACGGACTACGTCTTTGACGGTAGCGGGACCCGGCCCTGGCAGCCGGACGACGAGCGGCATCCCCTGGGCGTCTACGGGGAGACCAAGGCCGAAGGGGAACTGGCGGTGCTGAAATATGTGCCCAGATCCTTTATCCTCCGCATCGCCTGGGTGTTCGGGACGAACGGAAACAATTTCATAAAGACCATGCTCCGCCTCGCGAAGACGCACGACACGCTGCGCGTCGTGAACGACCAGATCGGGACGCCCACCTACACGCTCGACCTCGCGCGGCTCGTCGTCGATATGATCGGAAGCTCCCGGTACGGCATCTATCACGTGACGAACGAGGGGGAGTACATCTCCTGGTTCGATTTCGCGAAGGCCATCTTCGAGGAAGCGGGCATAGACAGCGTGCAGGTGCTCCCGGTGACCTCCGCCGAGTACGGTGCGGCCGCGAAGCGGCCCTACAACAGCAGAATGGACCGCTCCCGCCTGGTCCGCGAGGGATTTTCGCCTCTTCCCGGCTGGCGGGACGCCCTCCGCAGATATCTGAGGGAGATCGGCGGATGAAGATACCTGTCACACCGTATAAGATCAAAAAGGGTATTCTCTACTGGAAGCATTTCGGGACCAGGGAGTTCCTTAACCGTCTCATGGAGCGGATGGAGCCCGAGGAGGTTCCCTACGGCTCCTGGTTTCCGGAACACCGGGCGGATGAGGCGGCTCTTTTAAAGCAGAGGCGTGAGCAGGTGCCGGGCGGGCCCCGGATCTCCGTCGCGGTTCCGGCCTGGCACACCCCGGAGCGCTTTCTTGTGCAGCTCATCGACTCACTCGGGAATCAGAGCTACGCGAACTGGGAGCTTGTGATCGCCGACGCGGGAGCCGCGGAACCGGAGGAAGAGGGGAAGGGGAGGAGCGTCCGCGGGATCGTCTCGGAGTACGCGGCGGCGGATTCCCGGATCCGCTATGTCCCGCTTCCCGGAAACGGCGGCATAGCGGAGAACACCAACGCCGCCCTCAGGGCCGCGTCGGGCGAATATGTCGGATTTCTGGACCACGACGATTTTATCGAGCCGGACGCGCTCTACCGGATCGCGCGGGCGGTCGCGGACACGGGGGCTGACCTCCTCTACACGGACGAGGACAAGGTCACGGCGGATCTGGGGAAATATTACCAGCCCCACTTCAAGCCCGGCTTCAGCCCGGATCTTCTGAGATCGAATAACTATATCACCCACTTTCTCGTCGTCAAAAAGACGCTGGCGGAGGAGGCGGGACTCTTCGACCCGGATATGGACGGCGCGCAGGACTATGATTTCATCCTGCGCTGTACCGAGCGGGCGGAGAAGATTGTCCGGGTCCCGGGCGTGCTCTACCACTGGCGCACGCACGAGAGCTCGACCGCGGACAACCCCATGAGCAAGCAGTACGCCTATGACGCGGGAAAGCGGGCGATCGAGGCGCATCTTAAGCGGACGGGAACCGCGGGAGAGGTGGAGGCGCTGCCCGATTTCGGCTTCTACCGTGTGCGGTATCCGGCCGACACCTCGGCGAAGATCTCGGTGATCATTCCGAACCGGGACGAGACCGCGGCGCTGGATGCCTGCGTGAGGGCGGTCCTTGACACCGGATACCCGAACCTGGAGATCCTCATCGTCGAGAACAACAGCGAGAAGCGGGAGACCTTCGAGTATTACAGGAGCATCTCGTCCATGCCGGAGATCCGCCTGCTCCGCTGGAAGAAGCCCTTCAACTATTCCGCCATCAACAACTACGGCGTCCGCTACGCGGAAGGAGATTACTTCCTCTTCCTCAATAATGACGTGAGGGGGACCATCTCCACCGACTGGCTGACCGAGATGCTGGGCGTCTGCCAGAGGCGGGACGTGGGCGCCGTGGGCGCGCGCCTCTATTATCCGGACAACCGCATCCAGAGCGCGGGGATCGTGATCGGGATCGGCGGCGTCGCCGGCTCCGTCTTCACGGATCTCCCCCGGGGGAGGAGCGGCTACATGCACAAGGCCGCCCTCATGCAGAACCTGAGCGCGGTGACGGCAGCCTGCATGCTGGTGAAGCGGGAGGCCTTTCTTGACGCGGGCGGCTTTACGGAGGAGCTGGCCGTCGCCTTCAACGACGTCGATCTCTGCCTGAAAATGCGGCAGAAGGGCTGGCTCATCGTCTATGACCCCTACGCGGAGCTCTACCACGACGAGTCCAGAACCCGGGGGCCGGAGGATACGCCCGAGAAGGCACGCCGCTTCCAGGGCGAGATCGAGTACATGAGGACCCATTATCTGGACCTTCTTAAGGAGGGGGATCCATATTACAACCCCAATCTTTCCTTAAAAAAATGGATCTATTCGCTGCGGCACTAGTCCGCGCGGAGGCGCTCCCGGCTCATTTTCCGCAAAATGGGCCGGGAGGAGTTCTTTATAATTGAAAAAATGAGTTGACATCGCCGGAAGGGCGGTGTATATTTTGTCTTAAGGTATTAGCACTCCGGTGATTCGAGTGCTAACAGCCGGAAAGGAAGACGCTTTGGAACTGGATGCGAGAAAGATGACCATACTGGACGCGATCATCCGGACATATCTTAAGACGGGTGAGCCGGTGGGTTCGAGAACAATTTCAAAGTACACGGATCTCAACTTAAGCTCCGCGACAATCCGGAACGAGATGTCGGATCGGGAGGAGATGGGCTATATCACCCAGCCCCACACATCGGCGGGCCGGATCCCTACGGACAAGGCATACCGCCTCTACGTGGACCGGCTTGTCAGCGAGAAGACGGAGCAGGTGACGGCCCTCAATTCCCTCATGATCGCGAAGACGAGCCGCCTGGAGGAGGTGCTGAAGCAGGTCGTAAAGATGCTGGCCAGCAGCACCAACTACACGGCCATGTTGTCCGCGCCCTCGATCAGAAGGAACAAGGTGAAGTTCATCCAGCTGTCGAGGCTTTCGCCGCGCCAGCTGCTGAACGTGGTCGTGATCGACGGGAACATCGTGAAGAACCACCTGATCGACCTGGACAGCGACATCACGGAGGAGCAGGTGCTGAAGCTGAACCTGCTGCTTAACACGAGGTTCAACGGTCTCACACTCGCGGATATCAATCTCGGCCTCATTTCCAATGTGAAGGAGGAGGCCGGCGCGCACAGCGAGATCGTAAACGAGGTTCTCGACACTATCGCCGAGGTCATCCGCGCGGAGACGGACGAGAACATGCAGATCTACACGAGCGGCGCGAACAATATTTTCCGCTATCCCGAGCTCGCGGATCACGAGAGCGCGAGCCGGCTTATCTCCACGCTGGAGGAGAAGGACGTTCTCGCCGGATTCGTGAAGGCCTCCGAGGATCAGGAGGACAGCACGGGCATCCAGGTCTATATCGGGGATGAGAGCCCGGTGGAGTCCATGAAGGACTGCTCCGTCGTGACCGCGACCTACGAGCTGGGGGACGGCCTGCAGGGCACCATCGGCATCATCGGGCCGAAGCGGATGGATTATGAAAGAGTCATGGATCAGCTGAAGACGGTGAAGGCCACCCTGAACGACGTGTTCGGGGACAGGACCGGAGCGGAAAGAGAGGTTGACGAATAGATTTGGGCAGAGAGGCTGAGATGGAAGAGAAACAGATGGAAATCGAGATTGAGACGCCGGATACGGAAGAAGACGGCGTGACCGCAGGGGCCGGACAGGCGGAGAAGGCCGGATCGGACGCCGCCCCGGAGTCCGGAGCGGCCGGGGCTGCGGAGACGGAAGCGGCGAAGGAAGAGACCGCGGGCGGCGCCGGTGAGGCGGCGGAAGCTGAGGAGCTGCCCCCCGAAGAGGAGAAGGGCTTCGCCGGAAGAAGGGCGAAGAAGGAACTCGAGAAGAAGGAGGCCGAGCTTGCGGAGCTCACCGACCGCTACAAGCGGACCCTGGCCGAGTACGAGAACTTCCGGAAGAGAACCGAGAAGGAGAAGGCGGACCTCTACAGCTTTGCGGTGCGGGACGTAATGACGAAGATGCTTCCCGTGCTCGACAATCTCGAGCGGGGCCTTCAGGCTGTTCCGGAGGAGTCGAAGGAGGATCCGGTCGCACAGGGCATGGACAAGATCTGCAAACAGTTCCAGCAGACCCTGCTCGATATCGGCGTAAAGCCGATCGAGGCTGCGGGACAGCCCTTCGATCCCAACTTCCACAACGCGGTCATGCACGTGGACGACGAGAGCCTGGGCGAGAACATCGTCGCGGAGGAATTCCAGAAGGGCTACACCTACCGGGATACCGTGGTGCGGCACTCCATGGTGAAGGTGGCAAACTGACCATTATTCACATTCCGCCATATGTGCGGGGTGAAATCAGATAAGAAAGGAGAATCAGATTATGAGCAAGATTATAGCAATTGACCTTGGAACGACAAACAGCTGCGTGGCGGTCATGGAGGGCGGCCAGCCGACCGTCATCGCCAACGCCGAGGGCGTAAGAACGACTCCGTCCGTCGTCGCCTTCACGAAGAACGGAGAGCGTCTTGTCGGAGAGCCGGCCAAGCGCCAGGCGGTCACAAACTCCGAGAACACGATCTCATCCATTAAGAGAAAGATGGGAACCAGCGAGAAGGTGACCGCGGGCGGCAAGAGCTACACGCCGCAGGAGCTCTCCGCGATGATCCTGCAGAAGCTGAAGGCGGACGCCGAGAGCTATCTGGGCGAGAAGGTGA
>CAYLHR010000025.1:17353-18319 GCA_964383335.1 uncultured Lachnospiraceae bacterium | reverse complement strand
CCGGTACGCGACGAGCAAGATCCGGGAGGCGGAGTATCTGGCCTCCCTCACCGAGCTCGGCTTCAGAGGAGAGGCCCTCTCCAGCATCGCGGCCGTCAGCCGGGTGGAGCTCATCACGAAGACACAGGATGATCTCGCCGCGACCCGCTACGTGATAGAGGGAGGCCGCGAGGTGCTGCGGGAGGAGGTGGGCGCCCCCTCCGGCACGACCATCATCGTGCGGGACCTCTTCTACAACACGCCGGCCAGGGCCAAATTCCTGAAGTCGCCCCTCACGGAGGCCTCCCACGCCGGAGATTACGTGGAGCAGCTGATCCTCTCCAATCCGGGCATCGCCTTTACCTGGATCGTGAACGGGCAGACCAAGCTGTCCACTTCAGGGAACGGCTCCGTGCCCGACGCCATCTACCACATCTACGGGAGGGACATCGCCCGCCTGACCGTGCCCGTGGATTACTCGGAGGAGGGGATCCGGATCACGGGCCTTATCGGAAAGCCGGAGGTGAACCGGGGCAACCGGAACTTTGAGAATTACTACATCAACGGGCGGTATACAAAAAGCAGAATCATCGCCCGGGCCATTGAGGACGCCTATTCGACGAAGCTCATGCAGCATCAGTTCCCCTTTACCTGCCTTGTCATCTCGGCTGACGGGGACGCCGTCGACGTGAACGTCCACCCGACCAAGATGGAGGTGCGGTTCTCGGACGAGAAGCGGATCTACGATGCGGTGCGGGCGGCGGTGTCCGGGACGCTTAAGAATCTCGATATGATCATTCACTCCGCGGCCGATGAGAAGAAGGAACGCGGGGAGCGGGAGGCGCCGTCCGGACGGGCGGAGGAGAAAAAGGTCCGGCCCGCGGAGCCCTTCGAGAGCGCCGGGGCCATCCGGGCGGCGGCGGCGGAAGAAGCGGGGGGGGGGGGGGGGGGGGGGGCGGGCGCCCGGGCGCGGGGGGGGGGGGGGGC
>CAYLHR010000025.1:16308-17343 GCA_964383335.1 uncultured Lachnospiraceae bacterium | reverse complement strand
GACGACGAGTTGAAAAAGACTGAGGCGAAACTCAAGGAGGCGCGGGAAAAGCTCAAGCAGAGCAAGGCCGACGCCGAGGCAGGCAAGGCCGCCGGTGAGGAGCTGGACGCCGCGCGGAAAGCTCAGGAGGCTGCGGAGGCGGAGGCCGCCGGAAGTGCTTCCGGAGCGGGAACTGCCGGACGCACGGGCGAACCGGGCGCTTACACGAACGCTGCGGGATCGGCCGGGCAGCGGCTTAAGGACTCGCTCGTCCGCGAGCACACCTCCTACGCGGGGGAATCTCTCGTCAGAAATGAGCGGACGTCCGCCGCGGCCGGGGACCGGGGCCGCTTCGTCCAGCAGACCTTTCAGCCGGCATTTGAGGAGAAGCCGGCGGAGCCCATGCGGAGGATCGTCGGCCAGGTGTTCTCCACCTACTGGATCTTCGAGTACGGGGACGAAATGTATATGATCGACCAGCACGCCGCCCACGAGCGGGTTCTCTTCGAGCGCTTTATGAGGGCGTATGAGGAGCGGACCATTTTGTCGGAGCCGCTCTCCCCGCCCATGATCGTGACCCTGGACGCGCGGGAGGAGGGCCTTCTCCTTGGCGCCATGGAGGCCTTCACGGCGCTCGGCTTTGAGATTGAACCCTTCGGGGACCGGGACTACGCGATCCGGCAGGTTCCCTATACGCTCGGACAGCTGGAGTCGGGCGACCTCTTCCGGGAGATTCTCGACCAGCTGGAATTCAGCCGCAGGATAGAGGACAACAGGACCTATATCAAGAAGGTGGCGACGGAGGCCTGCAAGGCGGCCGTGAAGGGGGGAGGAAGGCTCTCCCCGGAGGAGGCGAAGCAGCTTCTGGATGATCTGATGGCCTGTGAGGATCCCTGGCACTGCCCGCACGGCAGGCCCACGGTGCTCACCTTCTCGAGGGAAGATCTGGAAAAACGCTTTAAGAGGATAGTCTGATGAACCATACAGGAAAACCGCTCATAGTAAGCCTTCGACGATTTCATCATCGGACAGATCAAGGAGTTCCTTGATGATACT
>CAYLHR010000025.1:0-16290 GCA_964383335.1 uncultured Lachnospiraceae bacterium | reverse complement strand
CCATGCAGGTCTACCGGCACATGGATATCGGCTCCGCCAAGGTGACGCTTGAGGAGATGCTGGGCGTGCCGCACCACATGATCGACGTGTGCGAACCTGACGACGCCATGGACGCCGCGCGCTACGCGGAGGAGGCGGGGGCCTGCATCAGGGATATTCACGAAAGAGGCCGCATCCCCGTCCTCTGCGGGGGAACGGGCTTTTATATTCAGGCCGTGGTGAACGGGATCGATTTTTCCGAAAATGCGCCGTCCGAAGAATACCGGAGAGCCCTCGCCGCCTACGCGGAGGAACACGGAAACGAGGCCCTTCACGCCCGCCTGGCCGAGGAGGACCCGGATGCGGCGGCTGAGATTCACCCCAACAACGTGAAGCGGGTGATCCGGGCGCTCGAGTTCTGCAGGGAGAACGGGGACAGGATCTCGGAGCACAACCGCAGGGAGCGGGAGCGGCACACGCCCTATGACCTGATGTTCTTTGTCCTCACCGACGACCGCGGGATCCTCTACAAACGGATCGACGACCGGGTGAGCTTCATGGACGCCGAGGGGCTGTTCGACGAGGTCGCCTATCTGAGGGCCATGGGCCTCGACCGCGGCTGCGTGTCCATGCAGGGCATCGGATACAAGGAGGTCCTCGACTATATGGACGGCCTCTGCACAAGGGAGGAGGCCCTGGACCGGATCCGCCTCGGTTCGCGGCACTACGCGAAGCGGCAGATCACCTGGTTTAAGAGGGAGAAGGACGCCATATGGCTCAACAGGCAGGACTTCGGCGGGGACACCTTCGCCATCCTTGACGAGGTTCTGTCCCGCGTGTCGGAGCATTACGGAATTATACCGCTGAAAGTGAGGGATCCGCATACATGAGCAGTGAGATGAGGGAGATGTATCAGAGCTTCGGAATAGATCCGGACGTGACCGCGTTCGGCGAGAGCGTGCTTCGCGAGTGTGCGGACCGCTTCGGGGAGATCGACGCGGCGGCAGAATACAATCAGCTGAAGGTGCTGCGCGCGTTCCAGAGCTGCAGGGTGAGCGAGGCCTGTCTGGGAAGCACGACGGGCTACGGCTACAATGATCTGGGGCGGGACACGCTCGAGGAGGTCTATGCCCGTGTCTTCGGCGCGGAGTCGGCCCTCGTGCGGCCCCTCATCGCCTGCGGGACGCACGCGCTCGCCATCGCCCTTGCCGGAAATTTAAGGCCGGGGGATGAGCTTTTGTCCGTCTCCGGAAAGCCCTATGACACGCTGGAGGAGGTGATCGGCATCCGGCCCTCCCGCGGGTCGCTCGCGGAATACGGGGTCACCTACGCCCAGGTGGATCTGCTCCCGGACGGAAGCTTTGATTTCGCCGGCATCCGGGCGGCGGTCACGGACCGGACCAGGCTGGTCGCCATCCAGAGGTCCAAGGGCTACGAGACGAGGAGGACGCTCTCCGTGGACCAGATCGGAGAGGCGGTGCGCTGCGTGAAGTCCATCCGGCCGGATCTCATCGTCATGGTGGACAACTGCTACGGCGAATTTGTGGAGAAAACGGAGCCGTCCGAGGCCGGCGCGGATCTTGTGGTCGGCTCTCTTATCAAGAATCCGGGCGGCGGGCTCGCGCCGACGGGCGGCTACATCTGCGGGACGAAGGAATGCGTGGAGCGCGCCTCCTACCGCATGACCTGCCCGGGACTTGGCCGCGAGGTGGGACCCTCTCTCGGGGTCAACGCCTCTCTCTATCAGGGCTTTTTCTTCGCCCCGGTGGTGACGGCCTCGGCGCTTAAGGGCGCGATATTCATATCCGGCCTCTACGAAAAGCTGGGCTTCCCCGTGGTCCCGGGCTTTCACGAGGGCCGTCACGATATCATCCAGGCGGTGACGCTGGGATCCCCGGAGGGGGTGGAGGCCTTCTGCCGCGGCATCCAGAGGGGCGCGCCGGTGGACTCCTTCGTGACCCCGGAGCCCTGGGACATGCCCGGCTACGACGACCCGGTCGTCATGGCGGCGGGCGCCTTTGTCATGGGCTCCTCGATCGAGCTCTCGGCCGACGGACCCATCCGGCCGCCCTACAGCGTCTACGTTCAGGGCGGACTGACCTGGCCCTCCGCCAAGCTCGGGGCGCTCATGTCCCTTCAGTCCATGAAGGAGGCCGGCCTCGTCAGCCTGCCCGGGGGAAGTCTTTCATGAGCGGGAAGCGGGTTCTCATTATCGGCGGCGGGGCCTCGGGCCTTCTTGCCGCGTCCGCCGCGGCGGAGGCGGGGGCGGACGTCACGGTGCTTGAGAGCGCGAAAAAACCGGCGGCCAAGCTGCGGCGGACGGGAAACGGGCACTGCAATATGACGAACACGGGCGATCTGCCCGCCTTCTATGAGCCGAAGTGCCGGGCCTTCGCGGAGCAGGTGCTGAAAAATGAGCCGGTTGAGCGCACGCTCGCCTTTTTCCGGGAGATAGGCATTGTGACCCGCACGCGGGACGGCCTTGTCTATCCCATGAGCGAGGAGGCCTCCTGCGTCGCGGACGCCCTCGTGAGGGCAGCCGAAGAACGGGGCGCCCGGATCCGCATGAATGAGCTGGTGACCGGGGCCGCGCGGGAGAAGGGCGGCTTTTCGGTCTTTACGGAGGGATGGCGGTACGAGAGCGACGCGGTCATTCTCGCCTGCGGATCTCCGGCCGGACTCCCCAAGGGATCCCCGGACGGGTACGGCATCGCGGAGGCGCTGGGTCACAGCGTAAATCCGGCCAGGCCGGCGCTCGTCCCCCTAAGGTGCGATCCGCCCCTGCCGGAGCTTGCGGGACTGCGCGTCCGGGGGGAGGTGACTCTTCTTGTGGACGGGCGGGAGGAGGACCGGGAGACCGGACAGATTCAGTTCTCCGCAAAGGGCATTTCCGGAATCTGTGTCATGAACCTCAGCATCGCCGCCGGGCGGGCCGCGGACGAGGGACGGCGCGTGTCCCTCCTTCTCAACCTGCTCGGACACTGCGGGGAGCCGGATGATGTGCTTGCGCGGTGTCTGCCGTCGGTGATCCCGGAGAGACTCCTTAAGGTGCTGCGGAGGAAGCACGGGGACGCGGAGATCGTCTCCCTGCTTCGGGGACTGCCCCTTCCGGTCGACGGGACGGCCGGCTTTCCGGACGCGCAGGCTGCCCGAGGGGGCGTGCCGGCGGAGGAGGTAAATCCCGATACCATGGAATCCCGGATCACGGAGGGGCTGTATTTTTCGGGCGAAATACTGGATGTGACCGGAAAATGCGGCGGCGCCAATCTGCAGTTCGCCTGGTCCACGGGAAGAATCGCCGGCAGGTCCGCCGCGGGGTCACCCTTGCATCGACCTGTCTGATAGTGTAAAATATTAGATCAGCCATTCATTCACGCGTTCTGCCTGATCCGTGAAAGAGAGGCTATGCGTCAGTTATTGAAAATGAAAGATGCGGATCTGAACCGTCCGTATGAGAGGTGCCTCATGTTCGGAGCGTCGGTGCTGACCGACGCTGAATTGCTTGCAGTCATAATCCGGAGTGGGACGAGAGGGATGGACGCGACTGCCGTCGCCTCGGCGGTTCTTTCGCTGCACGGTGCGGCAGTGGGACTCGCCTCCTTATCCCGCCTCACGGCCGGGGATCTCACGGGGGTGCCGGGCATCGGCGAGGTGAAGGCGGTGCAGATCATGTGTGTGGGGGAGCTGTCGCGGAGAATCGCCAGGTCGGCCAGGGCGCGGACTTTGAGCTTCGCGGATCCGTCCAGCATCGCGGACTATTATATGGAACAGCTGCGCCACGAGGAGAGGGAGCAGGTCATCTGCGCCATGCTGGACACGAAGTGCTCCTTTCTGGGGGACCGGGTCATCTCGACGGGAACGGTCAGCGCGTCCCTTCTTTCGACGCGGGAGGTGTTTAAAAGCGCGCTCTCGCTGGGGGCGGCCGCCATTGTTCTCATACACAATCATCCGAGCGGAGACCCGGCCCCGAGCGCCGAGGATTACGCCGTCACGGAGAAGGCGGCGCGGGCGGGGGAGCTCCTCGACATCAGGCTTTTGGACCACATCGTGATCGGGGATCTGACTTACTGCAGCTTCCGGGAGAACGGAATCCTGCAGCATCCGGACAACCCGTTGGATTAAGGAAAATAGAGGCATGTTCACAAGAAATCTGTTCGGCATCGATCTCGGCACCAGTATGGTGAAGATTTACAGCCACAGAAAAAACCGTCTCCTCTGCGAGCACGACATGATCGCCATCCGGGGCGGATCACAGGTGATCGCCGTGGGGGATGACGCATATGAGATGTTTGAGAAAAATCCGCCCGACGTGATCGTGGACCGTCCCATCGTAAACGGCAGGGTCGCGGATGTGGCGGAGATTGAGATGCTGCTCGGCGTTCTTTTAAGAAAGACGGACCGGACGGCCGCGGCGCGCCCCTCGATCTGCTTTTCGGCACCCGTCAATATGTCGGAGATCGAGAAGCGGGCGTATTTTGCCCTGAGCAATTACGGAAGCGTCAGGAACCCCAGGGTCCGGCTCGTGGACAGACCCGTCTGCGACGCGCTCTCCTGCGGGATTCAGATCGAGAAGACAAAGGGAAGCATGATTCTCGATATCGGCGCGAGAAGCACCGAGGTGTCCGTGATCGCCGGGAACCAGATCATTGTGAGCGATTCCCTGCCGATCGGGGGACAGAACCTGAACGACGCGGTCGCGGATGAGATCCGCCGCTCGCGCAATCTGCTGATCGGGAACCGGACGGCCAGGCGGCTTAAGATCTCCCTTTCCACCTTCGAGGCGGGAGAGGAGGAATTCCGCAGCATCCGGGGAATCGACACCCTGTCCGGCCTGCCGAGAGAGGACACCGTCTCCTCAAGGCTTATCGAGAGGGCGGTCACGGCGGAGATGTCGCGCGGCGCGGAGGTGATGAAGGCCTTCCTCGAGCGGACGCCGCCCCAGATCACGGACAGCATTGTGAGCGAGGGCATCTACGTGGCGGGCGGGACGGCCAGAATTCCCGGCATAGAGCGGTTTCTCGCGAGGAAAATCGGCTGCAGGATCAACCTGTCACCGGATTATGAGCTCAGCACGGTGAAGGGGCTCATGGAGATCATAAGCAATAAGGAGCTCAAGGGCTGGGCTCATTCCGTAAAGGACAGAACATGAGAAGAAGACCGGATATCAACATTAAAGGGCGCCATTTTCTGACGATCATGGTGATTATCTGTATCGGGCTTATCGCCCTTACGGCCGCCTCGGACCGGGCAGCGGCCCCGGTGAGAAACGCGTCCGGCTATATCATCACCCCCTTTCAGACGGGGGTCAACAGGATCGGGCACTGGATCGGGCGTCAGCTCTCCGGCTTCCGGGACGTGCAGAAGCTCACGGAGGAGAACACGGAGCTGAAAGAGCAGGTGGAAACCCTGACGCTCCGGAACAATGAGCTCGTCCAGAATCAGAGCGAGCTCGTGAGGCTGCGGGCGCTCTACGCGATGGACAAAAAATACAGCGAGTACGACAAGGTGGCGGCCGAGGTGATCTCCCGCGACCCGGGCAACTGGTACAGCACCTTTGTGGTGAACCGGGGGACGCGGGACGGCGTGGAGGCGGACATGAATGTTCTCGGCGCGGGCGGCCTCATCGGCATTGTCACGGAGGTCGGGGCGAACTGGGCGCAGATCCGCTCCATCGTCGACGACGACTCCAATATAAGCGCGATGGCGTCCAATACCTCGGAGCCCTGCGTCGTGACGGGCAATCTCCTTATGATGAACAGCGGAAAGATCGAGTTTTCCGGTCTCCGCGACGGGGACAACCAGGTGACGGAGGGGACGGGAATCGTGACCTCCAATATCAGCGACAAGTACCTGACCGGCATCCTGATCGGATATGTGAGCGAGATCGCGCTCGACTCGAACAATCTCACGAAGTCCGGCACCATTATTCCGGCGGCCGACTTTCAGAATATCCGCGAGGTGCTGATTATCACGGAAAAAAAGGAAGGCAAGGAGACAGAATAGTTTGAAACGAAAAGCAGTGATCGCAGTTCTGATCTGGGCCGCCTTCCTTATTCAGACGGCCGTATTTCCCATGATCAGCGTGTTTTCCGCCGTGCCCGACCTGCTCCTTATCCTGACGGTTTCCATCGGCTTTATGTAGGGATCCGGCGAGGGAATCATGACGGGCTTTCTGGCCGGCATTCTGATCGACCTCTTTTACGGCGACCTGTTCGGGTTCTACGCCCTTCTCTACCTTCTGGCCGGCTATTTCGCGGGAACCTTCAGCCAGGTCTATTTTGACGAGGACGTGAAGATGCCGCTTCTGCTCACATCATTTTGTGACTTTGCTTTGAACGCGGCCGTCTACGCGGTGCGCTTCCTGCTTCGCGGCCGCACGAATTTCGGCGGATACCTGACCGGCGTCATCCTGCCGGAGATGGTTTCCACCGTTCTCTTTACCGTCATTCTCTACAGGCTTTTCTTCAAGATCAATCACGCGCTGCTCGAGAAGGAAAAGAAAGGCAGACATTCTCTATGGATCAGAGACTGAAGACAAAGCGCAAATTTCATATACACCGGGCGGTTCTTCTGATTCTGCTCTTTGTCTCGCTGTCCGGCGTGCTGATTCACAGGCTCTATCAGCTGCAGATCATAAACGGCGAGAACTACCGCATGAATTTCAGCATGCAGACGACGAAGACGCGCTCCATCAAGAGCACAAGAGGCAACATCTACGACAGGAACGGCATTCTTCTGGCCGGCAACGAGCTGTCCTATTCGCTGACGCTGGAGGACTCGGGATCCTACCCGACGACGCGTGCCAGGATGCTGGCTCTGAACGGGGAGGCCTACCGCCTGTCAAAGATACTCGAGGCCCACGGGGATTCCCTCAGCAATGATTTTCATGTCGTGCTGGACGAATCCGGCAATTACGCCTACGACGTGGAGGGAACCTCTCTTTCGCGCTTCAAGGCGGACGTATACGGCGAGGCCTATATCGACGATCTGACCGAGGAGCAGCTGAACAGCAGCGCGCAGGAGATGATCGACACGCTCGTCAGCGAAAAAGGCTTCGCCATCATAAGGAACAAGAACCCCTACACGGAGGAGGAGCTGACCCAGGCGGGTCTTCCGGCCGCGCTCACGAAGCAGGACATCCTGAATATCATCTACGTGCGGTATCAGCTTTTCACCACCCAGTACAGGAAGTACCTGCCGGTCACGATTGCGCGGGGCCTGTCCGACGAGTCGGTCGCCGCCGTCAACGAACAGAAGGACGTCCTGACGGGCGTGGAGATCGTGGAGGACACGAAGCGCGTGTACAACACGCCCTATCCGCTGGCATCTCTCATCGGCTACATCGGCCGCGTCTCAAGTGAGGACCTGGCCGAGCTTCAGGCCAGGGACTCCCGCTACACCCGGGAGTCGATTGTCGGAAAGTCCGGAATCGAGCGGGTGTTTGAGGATGTCCTTCAGGGAAGCGACGGGCAGGAGACGGTCTACGTGGACCGGTTCGGAAAGGTGATGCAGATCGCCGAGAATTCGACCATCAGGCCGAAAAGCGGGGGAAATGTCTACCTGACCATCGACTCGAAGCTTCAGAATGCGGTCTATCAGATCCTTGAACAGAGAATCGCGGGTATCCTGTCGACCGTTATCATCGACGCGGAATCCTGGGAGAGCTCGGATGAGGACGCCTCGTCCATCAGAATCCCGATCACGGATGTCTACAACGCGCTCATCGACAACAGCGTTCTCGACATTACCCATTTCGCGGCGGAGGACGCCTCCGCGACGGAGAAGGAGATCGAGAAGATATTCGAGAACAAGCAGGCGGATGTGTTCGCGAAGATCCAGTCGCAGCTCACCTCGGATAAGCCAGCCCCGTATGAGGAGCTGTCCGATGAGATGAAGGAGTATCAGTCCTATATCGTAAACGACATGCTGATGTCGGCGACAAAGATTCTGAGCAGCTCCAAGATCGACAAGACGGACGCCACCTATCTCGCCTGGACGCGGGATGAGACCATCAGCCTTAAGGAGTATCTGACCTACGCGATCAGCAGAAACTGGATTGACGTGTCGCAGGTGTCCTCGGATACCGTCTACCTGGATTCGGCGGAAACATATGCGGCGCTCTCCGAATACATCGAGGAGTACCTGAGATCCGACATCAAATTCTCGAAAATCCTCTACAAGTACCTGATCGAGGAGCACGACCTGACGGGACGCAACCTCATCTACGCGCTCTATGATCAGGGGATCTTCAGCAGGGAAGACGGGATGTACGAGGAGTTTGATTCGGGCGGCATCGAAAGCTACAGCTTCATCGTCGAGAAGATCAACCGCCTGGAGCTGACACCCTCCATGCTGGCCCTCGATCCCTGCTCCGGATCCGCGGTTGTGACGGATCCGAATACCGGGGAGATCCTGGCCTGCGTCTCCTACCCGGGCTATGACAACAACCGCCTGGCCAACACCATGGACGTCGCCTACTACAACCGGCTGGCGGCGGATATGTCCGGCCCCTTCTACAATAAGGCGACCCAGCAGGAGACGGCGCCCGGCTCAACCTTCAAGCTCGTCACGACGACGGCTGGCCTTGAGGAGAAGCAGATCACCATGAAGACGACCTTCAACTGCACGGGTACCTTCGACGAGACGGAGACGCCGCTCCGCTGCTGGTACAGAAGCGGACACGGGGTCCTCAATGTGGTGGGAGGCATCGAGAATTCCTGCAACATTTTCTTCTGTAACGTGGCCTACAGGCTCGGCATGAACGCGGAGGGGAACTGGTCCGACTCGCTGTCGCTCAGCAAGCTGCAGCAGTATTCGCGCCTATACAATATGGACAAACAGTCCGGAATCGAGGTGCCGGAGAACCAGCCCCACGTCTCGGATCAGTACGCGATTCCCTCGTCCATCGGGCAGGGGACGCACTCATACACGACGACGCAGCTCGCCCGCTATGTCACGACCCTCGCGAACAGCGGGACAAGCTACAATATTTCCATGGTCGACCGCGTGACGGATTCGGACGGGAATACGACGAAGGACTACTCGCCGGAGATCCTGAGCACCCTCTCCATCGCGTCGACGACCTGGGACGCCATCCACGAGGGAATGCGGGCCGTGATTCTGGACCGCGCGGACTTCAACGACGCGGGCGTCAACGTGGCGGGCAAGACGGGAACGGCGCAGGAGAGCAAATCGCGCCCGAACCACGCGCTTTTTATCTGCTACGCGCCCTATGAGAATCCGGAGCTTGCCATCGCGGTCCGGATCGGAAACGGGTACGCGTCCACCAACACCGCCATGGTTGCGAAGGATATCCTTCAGTACTACTTCAAGACGGCGGACGAGAGCGCCATTCTCACGGGAACAGCAAAGAATCAGAATCTCACGCAGGTGAATACGGACTGATGTTAAAACAATACAGATTAAGGGATTACAATTTCAGACTGGTGCTTTGGATCGCGGCCCTCGCGTCGATCGGCGTCCTCCTTGTGGGGAGCGCCGACGCCTCCCTGCAGACCAAGCAGCTGGCGGGCGTCATCGTCGGGATTGTCGTCATGCTGCTCGTGTCCATGGTCGACTTTTCCTGGATCATGAACTTCTACTGGATCGGCTATATCGCCAATCTCGTCATGCTGGCCGCGGTGCGGCTGCTGGGACTCGGCAACAGCGTAAACGGCGCGTCCAGATGGCTCACGATCGCCGGCATCCGCTTTCAGCCCGTTGAGCTCAGCAAGATCGTGCTCATCGTCTTCTTCGCCAAGTATTTCATGGTGCACGAGAACGACCTCAACGAGCCGAAGATGGTCCTCCGGTCCATTCTTCTTATCGCGCTGCCGCTCATCCTTATCATCAGCCAGCCGGACCTGAAGAACACCATCACCGTGACGGTCCTCTTCGCGATCATGTATTTCATCGCCGGACTCAGCTACCGGTACATTCTGGCCGTTATTCTGGCGGTCGTGCCTCTGGCTGCGATTTTCATGGGGATCGTGATCCAGCCGGACCAGTCCCTGGTGAAGGACTACCAGAGGAAGCGCATCATGGCCTTCCTTAATCCGGACAACCCGGAGTACTCCGACGACACGACCCAGCAGAATAACTCCGTCATCGCGATCGGGAGCGGAGAACTGACGGGAAAGGGACTCAACAATACGGATGTCTCGTCGGCCAATAAGGGTGATTTCATCTCCGAGATCGAGACGGACTTCATCTTCGCCGTGGCGGGGGAGGAGCTGGGCTTTCTGGGCAGCGCCGGGATTGTGATCCTTCTGCTGCTCATTTCCCTGGAATGCATATTGATCTCCTTCCGGTCAAAGGACCTGTCCGGACAGATCGTATCCTGCGCGATGGCGTCCCTCATCGCGATACAGAGCTTTATCAATATCGGGGTCGCGACGCGGCTCCTTCCGAATACCGGGACGCCGCTTCCCTTCGTGAGCTATGGTCTTACGTCCCTGCTCACCCTGTTTCTCGGTATGGGAGTCGTTCTTAACGTGGGACTGCAGGCGCGGATCCATGTTCCCGCCTACGGAAGAAGAAGCGGCAGGAGAGCTGGCGTATGAGCAGGACCACACGGAGAATCCGGAACAGAAAGCTGCATCTGACGGCTGCCCTCACGCTGGTCGTCCTCTTTCTCATTGCGGCGCTGCTGCTTACCATCGTGTTCTCAAAGGCGGTCGGAACCATGGAGATGCCGCTTCCCTGGTCGAACAGCGCCATGGTATACATCAGCTCCGATCAGGCGGCCATGCAGGCGGACGCGGCGCTCTCCCTCGATATCTGCGTGGGAGGGGACAACGTGGCCTGCGACGGCATCACGCTGCAGGGCAATGAGCGGGGCGCGCTTTTTTCGCTCGATGAGCGGCGCGTGATCTTCTCGAAGGATATGCATCAGAGGATTTACCCCGCCAGCATCACCAAGCTCATGACCGCCATTCTCGCCCTCAAGTCCGGCAAAATGGACGAGGAGGTCGAGATCAACTGGCAGGATCTCGAGCTGGAATCCGGCTCCCAGGTCGTGGGCTTCCGGATCGGCGACAAGGTGACCATGCACGAGCTGATGCGGGGCCTTCTGATCCACTCGGGCAATGACGCGGCCCAGGCCGTCGCCCGCTGCGTGGGGGGCACGCAGGCCCGGTTCGTCGAGATGATGAACGAGGAGCTGGACGCCCTGGGATGCACCGGCAGCCATTTTATGAATCCGACGGGACTTCATGACGAGAATCACTACACGACTGTGTATGATATCTATCTCATGCTGAATGAGGCCATGAAGTACGATGAGTTCATGAACATCGTCCAGATCAGCGTCTACGACCTCATGTATCATGACGCGGAGGGCAATGAGAAGCATGTGACGCTGGACTCGACCGACAAGTACCTGACGGGAGAGGTGGAGCCGCCCAAGGACGTCTCCGTTCTCGGGGGAAAGACGGGAACGACGTCTGCCGCGGGCAGCTGTCTCGCCGTCATTTCGAGAAACGCCTACGGGCAGTTCTATATCTCGGTGGTGGTCCGGGCGGAGACAAAGGAGGCCCTCTATGAGGACATGAACCTCATGCTGTCGAAGGTCAATCCGTCACCGTCCCGGGACGAAGGGGAGAGCGCGGAACAGTAACACTTGTTTTTTAAAGGGGCGTCTACTATAATAATCTTAGATTCTTTCCGGCGGCCGCGGATCAGATCTTATCAGCTAGGACGGCCGCCACAATAAACATTAAAGGAGGTACCTGCCGATGGTTCAGTTGGTATGCGGACGGAAAGGTAAGGGCAAGACAACAGTGGTTCTCAACAAGGTCAATGAGGAGATCAAGACCGCGAGAGGCAGTATCGTATTTATTGACAGGAACAGTGCTCACATGTTTGAGCTCAACAACCGGATCCGTCTCATCGACATGTCCAGATTCCCGGTACTGAACAGTGACGAGTTTGTCGGGTTTGTGTGCGGAGTGATTTCACAGGACCATGATCTTGAGTCCATGTATCTCGACGGATTCCTCAAGGTCTCCGGTCTTGATGCTGATACCGTGACCGAGCCGATCCTGAAGCTTGACCGGATCGCTTCGGATTTCAACATCAATATCGTGATTTCCGTATCACTCGACAAGGAAGAACTGAGTCCGGAGATTCAGGACAAGGTACTGATTTCCCTCTGATGGCAGAAAGAAAAACATCGACAAGAAAGAATATGCCCGGTGACAGTCATTCCGGTATCCGGCGTCTCATGACGCCGAATATCGGAACGATTGTTTTCGGCATTCTTTTTATTTACATGATTGTGAGCCTGCTCCTCTACACGACGGCTTCCCACGTCGATTCCTATCAGGTGACCTCCGGCCCTCTGGCGAGAAACCAGAACTACACGGGTCTCGCGGTCTATGAGGAGAGACTTGTGACCGCCGACGCGGCCGGATTCGTCAGCTACTATGCAAGGAATCACTCGAAGATCCGGAACGGCGGGATTGTGTACGGGATCAGCCCGTCGCGGCGCCAGAAGACGGAGAGCGTGACGTCGGCTGAGACCGTCTCCGTGATCAGGAATGAGATAGAGGAATTCGCAGGCACATTTTCCACGACGGACTTCCACGATATCTACTCGCTGAAGTATCTGGTCGAGGGAGAGATCATGGGAGATGCCATAAGGAAGAGCCCGGAGACGGGCGCATCGGCCCTCACCCTCGGGGATTCCACGCTATGTGCCTCCGCCTCGGACGGCGTCGTCTGCTTCTCGACGGACGGTCTCGAGAACCTGGACTACCGCGCCGTGACGGCGGGCGATTTCGATGAGAAGAGCTACACGATGAAGAATCTGCGGAGCGGGGAGCAGGTGAGCGCCGGAGATCCCGTCTACCGTCTCATCACCTCCGAGAACTGGTCGCTGCTCATTCCCCTCACGGCCAAGCAGATCGTGAAGCTGGGGAATATCGACCGGGTGCGTGTCAAGTTCCTGAAGGACTCCGTCACCCAGAGCGCGGACTTTACCATCCTCACCATGGACGACGGAAGCTATTACGGAAAGCTCGATTTCCGCGACGGACTCATCCGCTATCTGGACAGCCGCTTCATCGATATCGAGCTTGTGACGAATACCGACGTGGGACTTAAGATCCCGATTTCCTCGATCGTCACCAAGCAGTTCTTCACGGTGCCGGAGGAATTCGCCGCCAGGGGCGGGGATTCTCAGAACATCGGATTCATGAAGGCGGTGACGGCGCGGGACGGGTCCTCCTCCGCGGTGTTTGTCCCCGCGACGCTCTATGAGCATAAGGGAGGGCGCTACTATATCGACGATACGGACTTCAAAAAGGGGGATATCATTTTGAAGGACGGCTCCACGGAGCGCTTCATCGTCGGGGACACCGCGGAGCTGGAGGGCGTGTACAACATGAACAAGGGCTACGCGGTATTCCGGAAGATCAGTATCATCGACAAGAACGAGGATTACTGTATCATCGAGAAGGGCACGCCCTACGGCATCGCCCAGTTCGACAACATTGTGGAAAATGCGTCAAAGGTGAGCGAGTCGCAGATCACGGCGGGAACGCGGTGAGCGCGGCCGGGCAGATGTGACGGCAGTTAAAGGAGAGACATTGCTTAGGGATAATCTGGAGAAGGTGAAGGACAGAATCCGCGGTGCCGCGGAGCGGGCCGGACGGAGCGGGGAGGAGGTTCTTCTCGTCGCCGTGAGCAAGAAGAAGCCGAAGGAGGACATTCTCGAGCTCTATGAGGCCGGTCAGAGGGATTTCGGTGAGAATTACGTGCAGGAGCTCCGGGAGAAGCGGGAGGCGCTGCCGGCGGACATCCGGTGGCACATGATCGGACATCTTCAGAAGAATAAGGTCAAGTATATCGCGGAGTATGTCGCGATGATCCACTCCGTGGATTCCTATGAGCTCGCCTGCGTGATCGACAGGGAGGCGGAGAAGCACGGGCGCGTGATTCCGGTTCTCATCGAGGTGAACGTCGGGGAGGAGGAGAGCAAGTTCGGCGTCTCCGCGGAGGAGGCGGAAGGACTCGCCCGAAGGATCCTGACCCTTCCCCACATATCGCTGAAGGGTTTTATGACGAGCGCTCCCTACTTCGCGGATCCGGAGGAGGACAGGCCCGTTTTCCGCAAATTGCGCAAAATCGCGGTTGACATGGATTTGGAAAACAATGATAATGAGAAGGTGGATTTTCTCAGCATGGGAATGTCCAATGATTTTGAAATAGCGGTCGAGGAGGGATCCGGATGCGTCAGGGTCGGTACCTCGATTTTCGGTGAAAGGGCATAGATCTTTTATGAGCTTTATAGACAGGTTCCTCAATGCGATCAAGCTGAACGACGACTTTGACGAGGATGAGGATTTCCTCGACGAGGAGGACGATCTCCTGGACGAGGAGGATGACGGGGAGGAGGACCGCCCCAAGGCCAGAAAGCGGTTCTTCAGCAAGTTCAGCTTTGACGACGACGAGGATGATGAGGAGGACGAGGACGAGTTCGAGGAGACGCCGAGAGCATCCGCGAAGAGCTCCGCAAGGAGCGCGTCAGCGGGGCGCGGCGCATCAGCGGGCCGTTCTGCTTCATCCGCGGGCGCATCCGCCGCGGCGGCCAGAACCCGGACGGAGAAGCGCAAAGAGGCTGCGCCGGCGTCTCACAGGGTCGGCTACGCGTCCCCGGGCAGCACGTCATCCAGATCATCCGCGGCGGGGAGCAGAGCGGAATCCCAGAGCAGGGGCGCCTCGAAGAAGGCGGCCGCTGCCCGGAAGCGGAATCCGGCTCTTTCCATGGAGGTCAACGTGGTAAGACCCTCCTCGATGGAGGATACGCGTGAGATCGCGGACACCCTCATGGATAACTGCACGGTGGTGCTGAATCTCGAGGGGCTGGATGTGGAGATCGCGCAGCGCGTGATTGATTTCACCTGCGGAGCCTGCTATTCGCTGCACGGCAATCTGCAGAAGATCTCGAGCTATATCTTTATTCTGACACCGGAGGATGTGGACATATCCGGCGATTTCCAGACGATTTTAGACGGCGCGTTTGATCTGCCGTCCATGCGGGCAGGCTACTGATTGAGGGCTGATGCTTCCGCCGTCTGTGGGTTTTTCTGATTAATATAATGGACCGATCCGCAAAAGCTCACGGGCATCAGATTCTGTCTGATGCTCGTTTTGCGCAATAAGGGCGAACGCGCGGGCCGGCAGATAAGTGAAATTTGAAAGGATTGGATGATGACGCAGATGATCCGTCCCGTGATCCGGTCCTCCTTCGGCGGTCTCGCCGGGGAGATCGCAGGACTTCCGAAACAATATGGGCGCGCGCTGCTTGTGGGCGACTCCAATACCATGCCGCTCTACGGCGAAGAGGTGAAGCGGGAGCTGCTGAAGGTGATCCCGGTCGTCCGGACCTGCTCATTTCCCGCGGGGGAGGAGAACAAGAATCTGGACACCGTGCGGTCCGTGCTGGAGGTCCTGATCCGCTCGGGCTTTGACCGGGGGGATGTCGTGTGTGCTCTCGGCGGCGGCGTCGTCGGCGACCTGGCCGGGTTCGCGGCTTCCGTATACTTAAGAGGCATCGACGTGATCCAGCTTCCCACGACCCTTCTCTCCCAGATCGACTCCAGCATCGGCGGGAAGACGGGCGTGGATTTTGACGGATATAAGAATATGGTCGGGGCATTTCACATGCCCGCGCTCGTTTACACAAACCCGTCGGCGCTTGTGACGCTGCCTTCGGATCAGTTCTCCGCCGGCATGGGTGAGGTGATCAAGTCCGCCCTGCTTGCGGATGCGGATTTCTACGTCTGGCTGAAGGAGCGCGCCGACGCCGTTTTGTCCGGCGACCCGGACACGCTTTATGAAATGATCCGCCGCACGGCGGAAATCAAGGTGCGGATCGTGGAGGAGGACCCGAAAGAGAAGGGCGTAAGAGCCCTGCTTAATCTCGGCCACACGATAGGGCACGCGATTGAGAAGACAGAGGACTTCCGCATGCTGCACGGCTCCTGCGTCGCGCTGGGGCTTATGGCGGCCGCCTCCATGAGCCGCGCGCGCGGTTATCTGACGGAGAAGGAGACGGAAGATATCCGGGCGGCGCTCGTGCGGTTTGGCCTGCCGGTCAGGACGGAAATCGCGGACCCGGATGAGATTCTCCGCGCCACAAAATCGGACAAGAAGATGGCTGCGGGGCAGATCCGCTTCATTCTTCTTGAAAAAATCGGAAGAGCGGCTGTCGCGCGCGATGTGTCGGATGAGGAGATCCTTGCCGGCATCCGCTCCGTCAGCCCGGAAGACGGGATGGAGGAACGATGAAACGTTGGGTATATAATC
>CAYLHR010000024.1:0-18816 GCA_964383335.1 uncultured Lachnospiraceae bacterium | reverse complement strand
TTATGGAAGTCACCTTCGTACTCCTGGGAATGCCGGTGACCTCAAACGGAATGAAGGTGGAACCGGTCGGATCCAGATAGACGGTATGCTTTTCGGGAACCGTGATCTCCGCGGACACGGGCACGGGAGCCAGGGCGAAAAACGCCGCGGTCAGGATCACTGTCATAATCAAACGGGCTGTATATTTCATGAGAACCTCCTTTTTCACTGCATTCCAGTATGATGCCTGCGGGGATATTTGGCAAGACCATCCTTGCGCGGGATACCTTTTGCCGGCGCAGAGGGGCGGCATTTTCCCGCTTTTCAGAACAGCACCTCCAGCACCTCCGCCGCAGTCATGTCCCGCACCCCCTCCGGATCGGTGAGCCCCCGGCCGCACGAGGTGTCCCAGGTGAAGAGACCGGACGCCCCGTCCTCTGCCGCAAGATAGACGGCCGGATCCTTCAGAGAGGTCATATACCGCCCGTACCATCCGGGAAAATGTTCCGCCATACACCGGTCCGCCAGACGGAAGGCTTCGCAGGACCCGTCCGGCCCGACCGCGCTGATCTGCACGCCGCCGCCCGGCCGGCCGGCCCGGCTCTCCGTGGGAGAGCTGTGGGCGATCACGATGCTGCCGTCCGGGCAGGAGCCAAGAGAGATCCACACGTGACCCTTCATGCTCATGATATCGCCCGGTCTGATCTCATGCGCCGCCGGACCGCCCGTAAGGCCGGAGCCCGGCCGCGTCCGCCTGCCCCATCCCCGGTCCGCCAGCCGCTCCGCGAAGGAGGAGGACGGAACGACATACCCCTCTCTTCCGCTCTCCGTCTCGAAGGTGTTGTAGAGCACCCAGCCCAGATATCCGGAGCAGTCGAGGCCTTCGCCGTGATATTCGTTCACGCCGTTATGCGGATAATAGCACGCGGCGGAACCGCCGCCTGGCGGAGTCGGGTCATATCCCCTGTAGCTGAAGGTCCCGTCCTGCCGGTCGAAAAAGCGGCCCCAAAGGGGGGAGAGGCCCAAAGTCCTCGCCTCCGCAGAGGAGCCGGTGTCCTCCCGGTTCCAGCCGCCGCCGTAGATATAAAGCGCCCTCCCGACGGGCATCATCGCCGTCCTCAGAAAGTTGCTGATCGTGCGCACTCCGGGAATTCCGCTCATCTTTCCGTCACTCTCTTTCGTATCGTATTCATAACCCTCTTCTTGTCCGCGCACCACTTCGGCGCGATCAGAAGCGCCTTGGGCCCGTCCCCCGTCAGCCTGTGAATGACGACGTCCTCCGGCAGAATCGCGAGGCTGTCGCGAAGCAGGTCGCAGTATTCGTCGAGCGACATGAGGGGGAAGGGATGCGCCTTATACTCTCTTCCCATCCTTGTCCCCTCAAGAATCTGCAGCTGCTGGAGCTTGATGCCGTCCGTGTGCGGCCGCATGGCCGAGATGACCCGGACGGTCTCCAGCATATCCTCCCGGCTCTCCCCGGGGAGGCCGAATATGACGTGCGTGATGACCTGCATGTCCAGCGCCTTCAGGGTCCGGACCGCCTCCTCGTACACCGGAAAACGCCAGCAACGGTTCACGGCCCGGGCCGTCCTCTCGTGGACCGTCTGAAGGCCCAGCTCCACCCAGACCGGCTTTACGCGGTTCACGGCGGAAAGCGCGGTCAGCATATCGGGCGGCAGGCAGTCCGGTCTCGTCCCGACAGATACGGCGCAGATCTCAGGCCTCATGGCCGCCTCCATGTAGAGCGCCCCCAGCCGTTCCGGGTCCCCGTAGGTATTCGTGAACGACTGAAAATAGGCCACGTATCTGCGCTTATCCGGCGGAATCCGCGCGGGGATCTTCTGATCCACGCGCCTCCTGGCCTCCCGGATCTGTTCTTCAAGGGGAAGAAGCGGCGCGGCGAACTCCCCGGAGCCGCCCTCCGAGCAGAAGCTGCAGCCCCCGTACCCGGCGGTCCCGTCCCGGTTGGGACATGTGCAGCCGCTCGTTAAGGCCAGCTTGTATACCTTGGTTCCGTACCGCTCCTTCAGCACCTCGGATATCATTTTCTGACGCATGGCTTCCCCTGCTACATCTGATGTCTCACGACCGCGTACTCGTCCCCGTTCCGCCAGAAGGGACACCGCTCCCGCCGGTTCTGCATCAGCCGCGCGTAATCGTCCTCGTCCATGTCGGCGGAACAGACATAGTCCTCGATATACTCGTCATACGTGTAGTACAGACAATCTTCACAGTTCATATGCGCTCCTCGGTCATGTCCCGGATACCGATCCCGGTCCGGCCGCCCAGCCGGCGGCCCGGGCCTTCATCCCCTCCGTGTCCAGCACGCCGTACGCGAAGCTCTTCCGGATCAGCTCCCCGGGGACATATTCGTCATATTTCTCGAATACCGGCACTTCCTTGGGATATAAGAGCTCCATGGGGTCGGTCTCCCGTTCCGCCTCCTCCGCGACAATCCGGTAGAATTCCTCCTCATCGGCCCGCATGGTAAACTGCATGTAGTACGGACGCGACGAGGTGAGCCCCTTAAGGCCCAGCCGCTTCGCGCAGCGGAGCTTCAGAAGGCGCTCAAGCGCCAGAAAGGCGTAGCTGCCGAGCCAGGGAAAGAGGGCCCACATATGGCCGCCCAGATGGATGAGCGGGCGGTCAGCCATGCCCGACTTCATGAAGCTGTCCCGCGCGCTTTTCAGCCTGCAGACGGCGTGCCGCATCAGATAGGGATAATCCTTCTCCTCGCGCAGGACTCCGTACATGCGCTCCAGGATCCGCGTGTGGATGTCGCCCGCCACATCGCCGAAATAGGCCGGAATTCTGCCCTTCACGAGGGTGCACCAGACCACCCGCTTCCTGTGGTCCACCTCGTCCACCGCCCACACCCGGCCGGCGATCGCGATTTTATCTCCGGCCGGCGGCGGCTTCACGATGGTGCCCAGCTCCTCGGAGCCGGCCCGGACCGTGTACTCGATATTTTCCCGGAACACCGCGTAGAATTTATAGCTGTTGACCACCCGCTCCCCGGCGAGCCCGACGATCAGACCGCCGTTCTCCGTCCGGCTGATGTGGTCGGTCTCAAGCAGGTGACGGAGCAGCACGCGGTAATCGTCCTTCGTGATTCTGTGAAAACAGGAGAGCGAAAGGACCCTTGACGCGAGCTCGGCCGGCGTCATTTCCCCGCAGGATGCAAGCGTGCTCATGGTCTGGTGATAGAGGAGTGAAAAGGGCAGCCGGTCCGTCCGAGGCGGCTCCACAAAGCGCTCCTCAATATAGAGCTGCACAAGGGCGATTCCCTGAATCAGGTACCAGGGAAACATCTCCGGCAGCATGGCTCTCGGCTCCGGATGCTCCTCCCGCATCACGAACCACATCTCGGAGGGATTCCCCCGACGCCCGGTCCTCCCCATGCGCTGCAGGAAGCCCGACACGGTGAAGGGCGCGTCGATCTGAAACGCCCGCTCCAGGCGCCCGATGTCGATGCCCAGCTCCAAAGTGGCCGTGGCGCAGACGGACATGAGGGACCCGTCGTCCTTCATCTCCTCCTCCGCGCTCTCCCGGTAGGAGGCCGAGAGATTGCCGTGATGGATCAGGAATCTCTCCGGTTCGCGGCGGGCCTCGCAGTACTGCCGCAGCGACTGGCAGACCGACTCGCACTCCTCGCGCGAATTGGTGAAGACGAGGCACTTTTTCCCCCGCGTGTGCTCAAAGATCCAGGCCAGCCCCGGATCCGCCCCGTCCGGGGCCCTGTCCGTATCTCCGGGTTTGTCAGGCGAAAGCGCCGCCGCTTCAGCCGTATGAGCGCCTTCCTGCTCCGCGGCTTTTTCCTCTGCCGGCTCATCAGCCTGGGGATCTGTGTGATAAAAATGCTCCATCCCGAGCCGCCACACGTCCCTCCCCCCGTCAAAGCGCGGGATCAGGGTCCCGCGCCCGCTGCCGGCGGAGAGAAAGCGCCCCGCCGCCTCCGGATTCCCGATCGTCGCGGACAGCCCGATCCGCCTGGGCCGGCAGCCCGCCAGGCGGCAGAGCCGCTCGATGAGGCAGAAGGTCTGAAGGCCCCGGTCCCCGCGCAGCAGGGAGTGGATCTCATCGATCACGATGAAGCGCAGGTCCCCGAAGAGGGAGGGAATCTCCATGTGCCGGTTGATCATCAGCGACTCAAGAGATTCCGGCGTGATCTGAAGGATGCCCGAGGGCTTCCTGAGCAGCTTCCTCTTCTTTGTCTGGGACACGTCGCCGTGCCAGCGGTATACGGAGATCCCGGCCTCCTCACACAGCTCATTAAGCCGTCCGAACTGGTCGTTGATGAGCGCCTTAAGGGGCGCGATGTAGAGGGCGCCCACGCTCCGCGGCGGGTCCTCGTCCAGCAGTGTCAGCACGGGAAAAAACGCCGCCTCCGTCTTTCCGGACGCCGTGGAGGCTGTGAGAAGCAGGTTCTCCTCCGTGCCGAAAATTACGTCAGCGGCGGCATTTTGAACGCCCCGGAGCGACTGCCAGCCTGATCGGTAGATATAGTCCTGTATAAACGGCGCGTACCGTTCAAATACTTCCATCTAAACTCCGCCCTTCTCTCAGATAGTCCATCATGGTGCAGTACAGCGGAATCACGTTTACGACCGGCTCCTCGTAGGGATGAACCTCCCTGACCGCGGCCATCACGTCCGCCAGCTGCTCCTCCCGGATCGTCACCTCCGCCTTAAGCTCGGTCTCGGTGCTCAGCGCGCCCGCCGTCCCGATATACGGATTCGTGCCCTCAAGGGGCCGCCAGGTGCTCGTGACGGGACTCCAGGAGAGGCAGCTGTTGTAGTTTCCGATGTGCCCCGCATCCGCTCTTTGAAGAGCGGCCTGCAGCGCCGGCAGTGCTGCCTCCGGTATGAAGATTTCTAGCTTGAGATACCGGTTTTTCCCTGTTTTCATATCGTCCGGACCGGCGGACGCAGATTGACGGCTCATCGTCATTAAGCCCGGCGGGCCAGCGCCGCGTTCTTGTAATCCGGGTCGTCCGTGACCTCCCTGATCACCTGAATCTGCTCCGGGAAGCGGATTTCCTCCTTCTCGTCCCGCAGCTCCAGCTCGAGGATGGCCTGGTCCTCCCAGAAGGGGAAGATATCAATCTCAAAATACTGTGAATCATAATTCAGGCAGTACCGGCTCTTATGGATCGGCCGCCGGCCGGGATCCGCGTTCTTCAGAAGCCGGCGGTACTCCGACTTGCTGAGGCGCTTCTCCGTGCTGAGACGCTTCATGCCGTCGATGGCCCGCTTGTGCGTCTCATAATAGATGTAGCTGCCGTTCTCGCCCCGCCTGCGGAGGCGGATCTCCTCGCCGTCCTCCGACAGAAGATAGGTCTGGACGATATCCACCCTGTGGCAGAGCGGATGCTGCTCCAGCCACCCGGTGTCCGGCCGGCGGATCAGGAACTTCCGCTCCATCTCGTAGGGATGGTCCTCGCCCAGGAAACCGGCTATTTCCGCCTCGAGGCGGCGCATTTTCCCCTCAAAATCCGTCGAGTTGTCGATCACCCGGAGATATCTGTGCCCGGTCCAGGAGGCCAGCAGGCGGTCGTCGAGGGCGATGGCCTGCTCTACGGTCTCGTAGCGCGCCGCGTTGTTCGCGCTGCTGTAAAATGCGGCCGCCCCGTTCGCCGCCGTCACGAGATGAAACACCGCGTCGTAACTGTCCCGGTACTCGATCTCGTCTCCGTGCAGGGCCTCCAGCACCTCCGCGAACTCCTCCTCCGACATGTAGGCCTTATTGTCCATGACGCCCCTGTCGCAGACGATCAGGATCTTTTCGTCCTTCATCGTCTCCGCCGCCTGCCGGAAGAGCCGCTCCTTCGTGAGCTGCAGCTCCACCTGACATTTCTGATATTCCGTGTTGGACCCGCACGTCCAGGGCGCGACGCCGCCCGTGATCAGCTCCGTCGCCGTCTCCGGGACGAACAGCACCCTGTAGCCCCGCTGTGAGAAGGCATTCTGAATCCAGCTCATCGCGGTGGATTTTCCCGCGCACGGTCCCCCCGTGATCACAATTTTCCTGATTTCGGACATGTTTCATCTCCTTTTCTGTCAGAAGTCCGGTTCTCTCTCCTGATTTTACACCAACCGGAGGGGCGGGTTCAACGCCGTGAGGCGTAAAATGCGCTGCCCCGCTTTCCTTTGAGCCATGCCGACAGATTCGTGAACACTTCGCGTTCCCTCACTGTCGCGGCATTCGCCGTATACTCACAGGCTGTCATACGGCCTTTCGAGAGCAAGATCTCGACGGCCGTACGCCATCCTGTTCGCGCATGGCTCATTGCTGCGCGCAAAAAGCCCGGAAGCGTCTTCGCGCCTCCGGGCTTTCGTGATTCCGTTCTTTCATGGCTGCGGGAGCAGGCCTCTCCGCTCCGAAAAAGGCCTGTCCGCTCTCCGTCAGGCGGCCTCGCCCGCCTTCCTCACCTTCCGGATGAGGAACAGGAAGAAGAGCGCCACCGCGCCGCCGAGCAGCAGGTAGAAGTAGAGACCCGAGCCGCCCGTCGCGGGCAGGATGCCCAGCTTCTTGTTGACGATCATGGCCGTCGTGTTGTTTCCGAAGGATTCAACCGACACGTCAACGCCGCCGGTGCCGGCCGGATCGGAAGCCGGGTCCACGTTGGAGCTTCCGTCGTCCTTCAGCAGCGAAATCGGATTGCCTTTGTCATCCTTCTTCATGTTGTAGGTCGAAATCGTCGTGACGGTTTCCTCCCCGACGACATTCAGCTTGTCATCCAGCTTCTGGGTCACGATCTCCACCGTATAGGAGTCGAGAATCAGGTCGTCCGCTCCGCCCTTTCCGTCGTCCGGCGTCGGGGGAACAGCGGGCTCCATCACATACTTGGGCGTGATCGTGATCCGGAACTGCACGTTCGGATTGAAGGCGTAGCCGAGCGGCGCCTTGATCTCACGCAGGACGTAGACGCCCGCGTCAAGGCCCTTCATGGCGATATAGCCCTTGCCGTCCGACTTGGGGTTCTCGCCGCCCGTTGCCACCCGGATGTGGGATTCCGCGTCAAACTTCATGTCCTCGGGCGTATCCAGCGCCTGGAACTCCTCCGTGCCGGTCTGTCCGTCCTCGCCGGTATAGGTCGTCACGTGCTTCTCGATCTTCTGAAGGGTGAATTCCGCGCCCTCGAGCCAGCCGTAGTTGCCGGACTCCTGGCCGCTCACGCCGTCCTGCTCCTCTCCGCCCTTCACAACCTTGCCGGTCTCTTTGGACTGGATCACCTGGCCGTTCGCGTCGACGAAGATCTTGCGGATCTCGGACGTGCGGTCATGGTCCTCCTCCTCGGCGGGCACTTCCGAGCCGTCCGGTCCCTGCGTCGTGTCGCCGCTTTGATCGCGCCCAAGCACGTCCGCGTCGATGTCGAAGGTGTAGTGGCGGGTTCTGTCCTGAAGCTCGCCCGTGTCCTCCTCGCAGCCGTCCTCGTCCTTCGTGTCCGGTTTATTGGTATCAAAGTCGGGATCCGGCTCCGTGACCGTGACCGTAATCGTCTCGCCGGTATCGGGATCTTCCTCCGTCGTTGTCGTGGTCTTAAAGTATCCGTCCGGAATATAATTCGGATCCTTGGAGAAGTTCAGCTTCGAGGTGTTGTCCATCTGGTTGACCTGCTGGGCGAACTTCTGCTTATCCGTCTCCGTCACCACGGCCTCGTAAGTAATCGTGCAGGTCGGCGCGCCGAGTACCGTGTAGAGGAATCCGTCCTGTTTGCCGTCGGCGGTCGGATCGTCGTTCAGGAACTGAACCACAAATCCCTCGAACGTGCTCGATTCCGCCAGCGTATTCTTGAAGCCGTGATAGCCGTCCGTGGTCGCGCCGGCCGTCTTGGTGAAGATCTTATAGTCCTTATCTTCCGCGACCGCCACGTCGTCATCCCCGTTTTTGACGGTCACCTGAATGCTGTCCGCGCCAAGCTTCAGTCCCTCCGTGAGATCGTCCGTGATATAGAACATCGGGGAGACATAGTTCTTCGAATATGTCGGGACGGGAACGGTGATGCTGAAATACACCGTGTCGCCCACGCCCACGTCGTTCTGCAGGTCAAGGGGATTTCCGTTTTCGTCATAGATTCCTGACTTCTTGTCGATATTAAGCGGGGACTTCTTGAACACGCCCGCGTTCTCCGTGCTCCCCGACGAGGGCGGATAGTCCGTGGGATTATCCTTATCTGCGTCGATAACCGTGATCGCGTGTGTGTTGTCCTCCGGCCTGCTCACCGAATTATAGTAATCATAGGAGAGGAAAATCGGCTTGTAGATGTACTTCGCGTTATTTTCCCCCGGAACCGCGACGAACATGTACATGCCGGAGGTGACGTCGTCGGATCCCGCCACGGTGATCACGCCGTCCCCGTCCGCCGTCGCCGATCCCGTCTCATAGGCCTTGTTGTTCGTCACCGCGGTCGCCAGCGCGTTCATCATGGCCGGCGTCAGCTGACGCGTATCCGAGGTGACCGTATCTCCGTCGTCCTCAAAGGAGGAGATCACCAGCTCGTCAATATAGAGACCGTTCACCGCCACATCATCAGCGGTCCCGATCATATTGTCGTCACCGGCGGTTTTGTGGCCGAAATCCGTCTCTTCCGTTCCGTCGACGATTCCGTCCCCATTCTTATCCACGGCCGCCGTCAGCTTCCACTGCTGTGTTCCCACAACCGTGTTCCCGCTGCCGTCAACCGTATCCACATCCTGTTCAATGATCTTATAATACTTCGCCGTGTCGGCCGCCTCCAGTCCGCCGAGCGTGAGCGTATACCCCGGCCCCGCCGGATCGGCGTCGGCCGCTGTGCTGTCCAGCACCGAAGCGCCTTCCGCGAAGGCCGACGTTGATATCATCCCCGCGAGGAGAGTACCTGTTATGAGAGCGCAGCCAAGTCTGCTGATCCAGGTCTTTTTTCTCATCTTTCTTTTCCCTTCTTTTCAAATATACCGGTATCACGGTTGCCAAACTGATTGTGCTGTGTCACGTATGTGTGTCATCTATGTATCTGATCTCTCTCATCTACTCCCGCTTATACCTCCTTTTCCCGCGCAGAATCAGAAGCGTGATTCCGCAGAAAGCAGTCAGCATAAACGAAATCCACAGCCGGGCACTCCGCCCGTCTCCCGTCTTCACGGGGCTGGTCCCGGTCGCCTTATTCACACTGGCCCGGCGCGTCGAAGAGGAGGACGGCGTCTTTGTCGCCTGTACGGTCGGGCGCCTGGTCGGCGTCCGCGTCGGCGTCCTGGACGGCGTCCGCGACGGCGTGTCATTTCCCGTACCACTGTCATCGCCGTCATCCGATCCGTCGCCGCCGTCTCCGGGCGGGATATAAAACGCCTTCACCGTGACCGCGTAGTCAAAGCAGTCGGCGATCTCCGGATCCATATCGGGCACCGATACAAGGAAGGGCGTCACGTCCAGCCCCTCCGGACCGGCCTCGCATACTCCCAAATAGATGCCCTGAGGCAGATCCTGAAAGACGGCCGTTCCCCCGTCCATGGCCTGGACCTCGGGGGACACCCCCATGCCCGGAATATCACCCGCGATCCGCGTCGCGATTTCGACGATCCCGCTCGTGGTGTCTTCCTCAAGAACGCCGTACTCTTCGAAGCCGTCGTTCATCTTCCAGTCGCCGCCGTTCGCGGTGTCGAGGATGCCGATCTGGTAAAAGGCGATCTCGGGCGCGGGTGAAGCCGGCAGCTGGTCTGTGACCGTATCGGGAAGCATCACGGTCAGCCGTCCTGTCTGCTCTTCGGCAGACAGGACCCTCGTGGGCAAGGCCGCGAGAAACAGAGCCAGAAGAAGCAGTTTGATCCCCAGATGATGTTTTCTCAGATTATTCATGTGACACCTGCTTTACTCTTCCTGTTCAGATGGTGGGTTTGCTGTGTCCCGTTTTCTTCTTATTCCTCTGCGCCGCCGGATCAGGACGGCCGCGGAAATCAAAATCAGTAAAATGCAGCCGATCAGAATCAGTCTCCCCGGCGTCAGCCACTGCAGGGTATCCGCAAGCGGCATGGCGCCCCGGTTCCTGTAGGGGACCCGGTGCCCGCGTACGAGCAGGCGGTGACTGTTCACCGCATAGGGCGTGCAGGTGACCAGCGTCATCAGATCCTTTCCGGGTTCAATCGCAAGGGCCGAAATCTCGTCGGGCAGCACGACCAGAATCTGATCGACCTCATAGGCCAGATCGTGTCCCAGGACGTGCATGTAGAACTCGTCGCCCTTTTGCAGCTGGTCGAGGTCCGTGAGGAGCGCCGCTGCCGCAAGTCCCCGGTGTCCGGACAGCACGCAGTGGGTGCTCTCCCCGCCGACCGGCAGGCCTGACCCCTCGATGTGGCCCACGCCCCGAAGGAGGGTCATCTCGTCGACGCCGTGATAGACGCAGAGCCGGGCGCCGATCTTCGGGATATCGAGGACGCCCATCATCCCGCTTCCGGTGAGGTTGAGCAGTGACTCGTACTCCTCGCCTGCCGCCGCCCCGCCGGCCAGACCCAGCGCGGACTCGGCGATGAGATTCACCCTGTGCTCCGCGTTCCAGGCCAGCGCCCGCTGATACTCCTCCTCCGCCAGCGCCGCGTCTTCGGCGCTGACCCTTCTCAAATAGTCGTCCGCGCTCCGCGCGCTCCGGTAGGCGAAGAGCAGCCGCTGCGCGTACGGATACAGCATGATGCCGATCCCGGCCGCGAATCCGGCGCTGAGCACGAATATCACAAGCCTGTACGCGAGGGCCGACCCCCACAGGGTGCGGACCTTTTTGGGCGGTCCGCCTCCGGCCGCTCCGCCCCGCTCAGTCTTCCGCATCTTCATGACCCGTCACGCCGCCCTGCCGCGCCGCCTCATGATCACGAGGAGCATGAGGAAAATGAGCCCGACCAAGGCCCCGATCAGCAGATAGGAAAGGAGTCCCCATCCGCCGGCGGCCGGCAGGAGATAGGTCCGCACATTGGGAACCGTCACGGTGTAGAAGCCCTCGTCATCCGGCTCCGCGGAAACTGTCGGCTTAAGATTCTCCCCGGCACTGCTGCCTGTGCTGACCGTCACCTTGCCGTCCTCATCCACCGAGAGAAGGGCCGGCACATTTTCGCTCGGCAATGTGTAGCCGATGGGCGCCTTCGTCTCGAGCAGCCAGTAATTGCCGGGCGCGAGATCCGGAAGGCTGACGGTTCCGTCAAGGCCGGTCGTATAAGTTGTCTTTCCGTTTTTGTCCGCCACCTTTTCACTGTCAGAGCCGGAGCTGTAGACCGCCTCCGGAGCGGACGTATTTTCAATATGATCTCTGTAGAGCTCGAACTGCGCTCCCATGAGAGTGATGTTCGTCGCGGAGGCGTCGACCTTCTTCAGCTTCACGTGCCCGTATACGAGCTCGTTGGTGATGACCGCGACGCCGCCCAGGGGGCTTATGCCGCCGTCCAGCTTGTCAGCCTCCGTGCGCTTCGCCTCGTCCGAGAAGAAGGCGGTGCTCTTCTGCCGCATCTTCTGCCCGTTGATCTCGAAGGACCCGTCAAATGCCGCAAATGTGCCGCCGGTCAGGCTTCCTTCCTTCACCGTATACGTGACGCCCTCTTCCACCTTGAGATTCTCGAAGGTGTGCGACCAGGCGCCCCTCCGAAGGGAAACCGGATCTCCCACAGGCGTCTCGGATGAGCCGGAGACCTTATAGAGCCGGACATAGATCTCATCACTGCCCGGGTCGGCCGGCTCCTCCCACACCTTCTCGACGATCACCTTTGTCAGGGCTTCGTTTGTGATCTCGGCGCTTCCCGCGTCGGGACTTACGGAGCCGTCGAGGCCGGACGTGCCGGATACCGCGCCCGCCCCGGCCGGCGTGTAGAAAAGCGAGCCCGCCTTCTGCCGGTAGGTCTTTCCGTCAAAGGTAAATGTGCCGGATGCCGGCAGCGCCGCGAAATCCGCGCAGCTGCCGTCTTCCGCGACCGTGCCGGTTCCCTCGGCGATCGTGTAGACAAGGCCCGGTGCCGCCGGAATATCCTCGAAGGTGTGCGTCCAGTCATTATCCGGATTCAGCTCGGCATAGAGGTCACTGCCCGTGCTCGGATGCAGCTTTATCACAAGCGGCTTTCCGGGGGACAGAGGCTGTCCGGGGGTGATACCCTCCCAGTGCTTTTCCACCTTCACCTTCGTGACGCTCTGATTGGTGAGCGCGACCTGTCCGGATTTATTTTTCTTATTCGCGACGACCGCGTCGGTCCTGGCATCGGTTCCGTCCGGAACCAGATCCGTGTATACCTCGGCTGTCTTCCGGTAGGTCTTCCCGTCAAAGGTAAAGTGCGCAGCCTCCGTATCAAAGGCGGAGAAGTCGGCGCAGGACCCGTCATCCGGATCTACCGTCCCGGTTCCCTCGGACGCGGTGAACACGGTGCCGTCAATGTCGAGATTGTCGATGACGGCCGCCCAGCCGTTGTCCGCGCTCAGCTCGACGTAAAACTCCTTATCCGCCTCGCCCGCCAGCTTTCCGGTCAGCTTCACGACGATCGGTCCGTCCGGTTCGATGCCCTCCCAGGTCTTGCTCACGCCGATGCTCGTCACCGCACGCGAGTTGGTGACCTGCGCGCGGCCGATCTGGGCATTGAGATAATTCTTGCCGCCGCCTTCCGCAAGAAGCGGGTCGACATTCTTAGCGCTGTCATTCACGGTTCCGGCCGCGCCGTACATGTAATCGGTCATCGGATAGCTCATCTCCGAAGGCCCGATCTTCCCGATATCCCAGGTCGCTCCCGTGTGTGAGGCCTTCCATTTTGTGACCGTCCCGTCATAGGGCTCCGCCGGGTCGTCCGGATCAAGGAACTCGATGTCATCCCTGGACACAATGAGCGGATCCGCGAATTCGTCGGACACGGTCTCCGTGAGCGTATAGGTTCCGACGGGAAGCCCCGCGGCCCACTCGCTCACAATATAGGTATAATCGCCCTCCACGCGCAGGCTCTCCGCGCTGCCGAGGGTCAGCGTCTTCGTCCACACGGCCTCATCCGCGGAGGCGTACGCGCCGTCCTCTCCCGCGGTAAGCGCGATCCCCGCGCCCGTCAGCGTCAGTGTGAGAGACGCGTCCGGGAACCTGGCCTTCATCCTCGTGAAGTCCTCCGTGAGAAGGCGCTTCTCGATGAGAATGCGTCCGTCCACGGCGTGGATCACGGCCCAGCCCATCTCGTCGGTGGTATTCTGCGCTCCTTCGGCCGCCTCCCTCTCCGTTCCGACCGTGTTGCGTATAAGCGCGGTGCCTGCGCTCTGATTCGTCAGCGCCCTGGTCCGCTCCGAGCCGTTGTCTCCGGCCTTCGCGTCCGCCGTCAGAGCCAGAGGCTCATACGATATTTTGAACTGATACTTCACGCTCTTCTCTTCCGCCGTGTCCATGTGCGCGTCTTTACTCAGATACGTATCAAATTTCACCAGCGCGTCTGCTTCCGGCTTCGTATCGTCAAAGGGCGTGTTCTCATCCAGGTCCTTAAGCGTCCACGTGTAGGTGAGCGTTCCCACCCGGTCCTCCTGCGGGTCCGTGCCGTTCGTCGAAGGTCCCGCGTATGTCGTCGGATCCGTCGGACTTTCGAGATAATAGTAGGGAAGATCGAGCCGCACAGAGGCAATATTTTCCCCGGTCTTTCTGATCGTGATCTTCTCTCCCGCCGCCTTCGTGCCCGTCTTTCCCTCAATCGTCACGGCTCCGTCGGATTCCGTCACCGTATAGGACGCATCCGCCTTTGCCGCCGCGATCAGTTCGTGCACGCCGTCCGGGTCCGTCCCCGCCGCCTTCTTCAGCTTCACGTGCCGGAGCAGGGTCCCGTAATAATTGAGATTGCTGTGCAGCTTCTTTCCCAGGCGCTCGAGATATTCCACATACCACATGGATGACATGTCGGTATCACCCAGCGCATTCATCACATCCGCGTTAAACACGGTGTCGGCGACCCGGTGTCCGGGGTCGCTCCGGTCCGCGGCTTTGGGCGACGTGTCCGTATAGCTGTCCATCATGGTGCTTAGGAGATCGCCCGGGGTGATCTCCTCTCCCAGGAAGATGGTGTCCTCGTAATTGCCCAGCTTCACGTCGAGGAGGCCGGGGTTGACGGAGGCGAAGGGGAAGGACTTTCTTGTCTTTGTTGTATCGACCTGTTCCTGTCCATACGAATCGTAATCCGGAACAATATTCCCCGAACTGTCCGTTTTGGTCTTTGGTTTGTAAACCAGATTTTCCCCCGGATCATTTCCATTTGTCAGAACATCGTTTCCGCCAATAAAATCGCCCTTGGTCTGCAGACGGATCTGGCTTTTCCAGGGAGTCACCGTGCTGTCCTCACCCGCTGATCCGATGGGAGATGCCTTAATATCCTGATTCTGCCAGAGAACATAGAACATCTTCCTCCGGCTGTCATAGCCGAGCTGCGCCTGTTTTCCGTCTGGTGTTGTGAACCCGCGGAAGCCCTGCGCGTTGACATCCGGGTTGGTTGAGGATTTGAACTCGCCATTCTCATCCAGTACGGAGAGAATCTGTCCCGCTTCGTTGACGACATCGAAGCGCGGATCTATATAGTCCCTGATGCTGTAATTCAGCAGACCTGTTGTGATGTATTCGGCGATCTGCCGAAACTGTTCCACTACTTCATGGGGATCATCCGACTGAGCCTCAAAGTAGAGCTTTTCATTCGGATTGCCGTTCTTTCCCGTAGACGCAAGACCCTGCAGAAAATTCTGGGATGCAGTGACGTCGCCGTCAGCCATACCCACTGACCGCATGAACATAGTAATAATCGTGTATCCGGGGAAGGTGCTGTTCAGCCAGGCCTTGGTTGTCTTCTCCGCGTCAGATGTTCCCTGATCCTTGCCGTCTGTGAAAAGGATCAGATACTTGTAATTATTGGCATCGGCATACTGCTGTAAAAGTGAATGGTATTCATTAAAGCCGAATCTGGCCTTTGTTCCGCCCGTGATTCCGTACTGATAGGTTCCGTCGGCACGCTGAACACCGCCGGCCGCATTCGGTGTCAGATCCATGGCCGCCGCTATTTTTTCAGATTCTTTGGTCCAGTTTAAAAGCAGGAGGTTACTCTGGAAGTTGGTGTGGCTGTACCGCACCATGGACATCTCACTCCTGGGAGATGTCCCGTTGAGAATCGCACCAAACTGGGCAATCGAGTCCTGCAGGGTCTCCGACTTTGTCATCATCTGGTCGCGCTTGACAAAAACGGCACTCTCCTGATTGTTCACGTTGGGGTTGTTCGAGCCTTGCGTAAACGTACTGTAAAGATAGTACTTATTCGGATCCAGTGCCTCATGTCCCGGTTTGCTCGGATCACCTTTTTTAATGTAGAATCTGCTGGCGCCGTAATATCCGTATGTCCTGTCCAGTCCCTGATACCGCTTTGCTCCATATTGTGTATAGTGAGCGTTATCCGTCCCGCTGTTGACAAAATACCATCCGGGTCCGCTATAATTGACAGTATCTGCTGTTCCCTTATAATTTGGATTTAATCCGAGCCGTATGGTTCCGTTATTTGCGCTGTTGTTATCAACATATCCCAGAGCTGCATACTCATTGATCGGATTCGAGTCATTAACTGTTTTGGTATAAACATAATACTTATACCCGTTGTAACCATTATTGGTATTATCACACTCGGTAATATCAAGCAGCTTATTCACATCTCCGATGCTCAACGGGGAACTTACAGATGAATTCTTCCAATTGCTGATATTCAGCGCGTTCAGTTCACTTTCTGTCAGTTCCATCGGCAGCGGGACTCCGGCTGTCCACGCCATGGAACCGGAGGCATCCAACACCATGCCGACATTTGCCCCGTTGTCCACATACCAGGCCTCGAGATTCACCAGAAATTCGCGGTCCGACACTTCTTCCGCACTTTTATCTGTATACAACCCCTTTTCTTTGTTATAGTACTGCCCGTTTTCTTTGTCGTAACGGCCTTTGGTCAGGGTTGTATTTACCTCGGGATCCTCTTCAAAATACACGTATGCCTTGGCAAGATTAACCTTTGGGTCATAAGTAAACGTCACCGTTTTTGAAGATGTGTTGGCGGAGACAGCTTCCGCACCAGCAGCAATTGATATACCGGAGAATACCTCCCCGTCACGCGCTTTATCCACATTAATCGTCGTGCTGCCGCTCGCCAGATACCGCACATTGCCGTCCGTGACGGATCCGTCCGCATGGACATAGCGGACGATGTACCGCATGGCCGTCTCAGGCGTCGGAATTTCCTTCATATACACATCCAGCACGTTGAGATCGCTGGACGTACCGTCCGAGCTCCTGTATCCGCGAACGCTGTAGGTTCCGACGAGGCTGTCCTGCAGCTTGTCCTGCGACGCGTCATCCCAGGCCGTGTGCATCTTTGTCTGCACGACCTCATACCCGGGGACATAGAAATCTGAGATATAGACGCTGTTCTCCCAGGTCCAGAAATACTGGTTGTCTGTCAGGAAGCTGTAGTCCGTGTCGTAGGCCGTCTCATTTCCGCCGGGGTTCAGCGTATGCAGATTCACTTTCAGGATGCGGTGATATCCCTCCTCCGTGTTTGTCCCCGGAAGCTCGCCCTCACTCTGATAATGCCCCCAGTCGGAGCTGCTGGCCGGCGTCGCGAACTTGAGCCAGCCGTAACTGCCGAAGTGGATCGGCTCGCTCTCACTGCCCTGATGGTTCTCGAACATGATATAGTAGGAGAATCCCTCCGTCGAGAACTCCGCCGCCTTGACGGCTCCGGCGGCATTCTGCTCCACGTCCGCCGCCATGAGCTCCAGTCCGTCATCCGTCATATGGGCGACATCCACGGCGTCCGTCTTCCCACCCATTTTCTGCGCGCGGACATACTCCATGCGCACCTGCACCTCGCCGGTCGGCTCGATTTCCCCGCCGTCCGGGCCGATGATGCGGATGTCGTAGACCGACGCCGCGGAGTAGGTTTCCTCATTTTCCCGCAGGGTCTCTGAAAGGCTGGTCAGGGCCTCGCCATATATGTCGGCCTTTTCCTGGGTGACCGGGCGGATCTCCTCGGCCTCGAGGCGCGCGCCCGCGGGCAGAATGCCTTCCGCCGCCGTGACCGTGATCTTCATATTGCCGGCTCGGACGGTCTGATGGAAGCCGCCGGCTGTGCCTTCTTCGCCGTCGGGCGTCTCTCCCTCCTCTTCAGCGGACAGGGCCTCGTCGGATACCTCGGCATCCTCCTCCGGCTCTGCCACGGTCTCCTCATCCTCTGATGCGGCGCTCTCCCCGGCCGCTGCGTCCTCCTCCGGCGCGGCGTCTTCCTCATAGGCAGTGCCGTCCTCAGACGCGGCGCCTTCCTCATCTCCGTCTTCCTCATCCGAAACGGTCTCAGACGGAAGCTGGATCACGGTCATGATATCGATAACACACAGCGCGGACAATTCAAAGGAGGCCTCGTCTGCCTCCATGTCAAATACGGCCTCGACCGGAAGCATGGCCTCGGCGTCCTCATCCCACACAAGCACATGGGCCTCCATGGACTCCGCATCCGGGAACGCCTCCCGCAGTTCCGCAAAGCCGCAGTTCCGCACAGCGACGGAAAGGATGCCGCCGGGCTCAGCGCCCGAAAGAAGGTACAGCGCGTGGCGGATGACATACTCCTCCCCCGCGTCCTCATAATTGAGCGCGTTCACAGCTTCCCCGGCGTAGAATTCGCTCTCCAGTGTCTCAACCGCAAGATCTGTACCCTCCGGCACTGTGCCCGGCTCCGCACTGATCACAAAAACCGCATCTCCGGCTGCAAGGGACTGCTCGAAGGGAAGGGCCGCGTCTGAAGCGGCGCCATTTTCAGATGCCTCCTCCTCGTGAAGATCCTCTTCTTCATATGCGGCTTCTGAGGCCTCTTCTGATATTTCCTCACCGACTTCGACGCCTCCCTGCGCGAGGTCATAGCCTTCCTCTGTATCTGAGCTGCCGTCCTGAACATAATCGCTGTCTTCCACGGATACCCCGTCATCTTCCTCAGCACAGACAGCATCGTCGGCCTCTTCCTCCGCCTCAGAGGGAGTGATCACGATCGGCTCCGTCACATCCGGAACGGACACGCCGTCCGAGCCCTCACGTGCTTTGGCGGAAGCCCCGTCGGACACGTCCGCCTCTATGACGGCGTCCGGCTCCTCATTGGCGCTCACGGCAAAGCCGGTATGACCGGCGACAAGAGACGCGCACATAAATGCGGCCAGCATGCGGCGAAGTCTGTTGTTTTTTCTGTCTCTGCTCATCATGGCTTATTTCCTTCTCTACTGCTGCTGTATACGAAGATGCCTGAAACGGAGAATCCTGCTCGTGTTTATAATATTTGTTTTACTGTTAACAGAAGGTGATGGATGACCGGACGAATGAATGGATAAACGGATCGTAAGATTTGTGATAAAACGTGTTCCTGCCTTAAGAAATATGGGATTCAGATAAAATCAGCCTAACGAGGGAAAAGCACAGTTTTCAACTGTGCCGGTGACGGGAGACGCCGAAAAAACGGCGCTCCCGAGATATGGTATGTTCACAGGACTGGTCTTCAACATATTGCGCACTGCTCCGATGTAATTGTCTCAAACCGCGGCGTTATATGTGCAAATAGTATAAAATTATCGACTTAATTGCTCGAATACTCACACAAATATCCCGAACGAACATTAAAAGAGTAACAATTTCCGTGCAATTTGTCAACAGAACAGTGACAAAAAAGAGATATATATGGACAATTTGAACAACCGTGTGACCGATTGGCGGAGCAGACGGGGACGAGTCAGACGGGGACGTGAGTCAGACGGGGACGTGAGTCAGACGGGGACGGTTCTTTTTGACTCATTGTGTCCAAGACACAACGAGTCAAACAGAAC
>CAYLHR010000023.1:0-18967 GCA_964383335.1 uncultured Lachnospiraceae bacterium | reverse complement strand
GCGGTGTCAACGATCTCCCGCTTTCCATGATTCTCTCCTGGTATGAACAGAAAGCGGTATGTATCCTTCTGACGCTCCTGTATCTCGGCATCAGGAACATCCGGCTCGGCCCCTCACTCCCGGCGTTTATCTCTCCGAATGTACTGAACTACCTTGTTGAAAACTATAACATCGCTCCGATCAGCACGCCGGAAGAAGACCTGAAGAAAATCCTGGGATCATAATCCCATAAAAACAGTAACGCCTCTGACCACATCGGCTCAGAGGCGTTTTCTCCTGTTCTGTATATTAAGCAACTATTCCAATGCAATTTTGTTATGAGTTGAATCCAAACTCACCGCACAGCTTTTCATACCGTAACTGCTCATGAGGCTTGATGTCCTTTGTGGGATCCCCCAATGAATGATGGATCACATCCGCATCTTTCAGAACCTCGTCCATTGGTGCATCGATCTCTGCCTTGCTGTCATGATGCCAGATTGCCGAACAGATGGTTTCTGTCTCTTCCGGAGTTGTAATACCCATCTTCTCCAATAACACTCCGGCATATTCCGACCCTTTATGTGCGTGGTCATCGTAAGATCCGCTCTTATATGCGTACAAGTCGTGAAGCAAGCCAGCCATGGCGGCCAGTTCCGGATCCTCTCCCCGCTTTTTGGCGATCATCACCGCTGCAAGGGATACTCCGTGCAGATGGGCAATTGCATTTGCGCGCTTCTGATTGTCTTCCACACTTTTCAGGACTTTATGAACCAGTTTCTGTAATTCCTTTACCCTGCTCATCTTTTCCTCTCTGCTCCTTTGACGATCCTTTCACTGCTGTCTCTCGCTATTTCAGCACCGGTGTGTGCTGCGCATTTTTACGCAAGTTCCATCCCCATCAGGATCACTTCCTTCTCCCAGCCGAATCCGTTCCGCTCATAGAATTCCGGAAGGAACCCTTTGTTCGCTGTAATCAGGTGTATCCCGACATTCCCGCGTTCCTTCATGTCCTCTATACACTGATCCGGCAGTGTCTTGGCTATCCCTTTCCCCTGATAAGCAGGATCCACAGCAAGATCATTGATCTCAAATGTCCAGCCGTAATGAAACAGCATCGAGGAACCGAGCAGAAATCCCACAATCTTGTTGTCCTCTGCATATTCCAGCCCATATGACTGCTTCATCTCCAGGATTTCCTTCACATGAATAACCGCATCCTCCGTTTTCCACGGATCATTCCATGGCTCTCCGGAAAAGGCTTTCGCATAAATTTCTCCATATTTTTCGGCATGATCAATGGAACAAGCTCTGATATCTCCCATCTTCTATAAATCCTCCACATACCAGACTTACAACATAAGAAGTAATTTGCCAAATCAATCCGCAAGGAATCTTTTTTGTAATAACGAAACAGGGAGCAAGTTGATTAGCCAGCTAATCATTTCCGCTTCCTGAGGGTCGTCCACGAGAGGATTAAAACCTCCGGCCCCTCGCTTAGAAGCGGCATCGGCGAGTACTCACCCTCGGCCACTGAAGTTATCCAATGTCAAGAAATAAATAGATTTAAAAGGATTTCCGCGTCAACGAAGGGTCTCTTATGTAAGTCCGAAATAGCCCTTGTCCGGCCCTTTAAATCAGCAAATGATTAGCAAGCGCTAATACGGAGAAAGAACATGCTGTAACCACTTGATTAAAAATACCTGCTACCATTCCGATCCCTGTACACATAATAACAAGAGAATGATCGTCGGTCTTCAGTTGATCAGATTACTTTTATGATACGTTCTTTGCAGTCAGAAGTCCATGTTTGCTGGCTGTTATCTTTCTGAGAGTCTCTGCCGAGCTACTCATCAAAACTGCTCTTTGAGATGATATGCTTGCCTCCCACAATAAACGAACGACCGACCAACAGTTGTAACGCAACCTGACACACATGTCCACTAAGATGGAAAAACGATCAAAAAAGCCGTTTATATCGTAATCAGTAACCGTCTGAACAACCACAGAGAAGTCCTGAAGTCATGGATCGGCAGCAGTGAAAGCGCCACGTACTGGATCGGAGTCCAGAACGAAATTCGCAATCGTGGGTTTGTATCTACTTTGAGGATCGAATTGAACCATCCGATCTGGAATAACCCGCCACAACAAATAAGAAAAACCGGGCTGCCAGCAATTGACAGCCCGAGTATTATGTCCTTCATTTCCGACTTATTTTCAATACCCCATCAGATTTCCGGCGATCCAACCGTAGTCATACGCTCCAGCGAGATTGATTTCATACCAGTCATATCCATCCCTGTGAATCACATTTCCGGTAGTTTCACCCTCTGTTCCGTTCGGAATAGTGAAGAATACTTCCGAGTCGAGACCCGGCGTCCGACTGCAATTTGCATATGCATATCCGGGATGATCGTGCAAAAGTCAAGCAGTTTTTTCAGATTCGTCAAATTCATTTTGCTGATATTTGTATGTGAAGGTGAAAAAGAGGTGGGAATTGCCCTGTTCTTCCACAACTTCTCAACCTTCCGGGCCATATCCGTTTTTCCGGGTTCACAGCCAATCCGCCGTCGCAACAGTCGTGTGGATGGCGGTCCTGTTTGCTGCTGTGAACGGAATCAGCGCAGCCGTCCGGATCCTGGCGCGGTGAGCAGAAATGCCTGCAGACGAAAATACTCTTCCCGGCGCTCACAGAATGACGGCCAGTAGAAATACAGAACGACAGCCGCCAGAAGCAGGGGAATGGAAGACAGGAGAAACATCTGCCCATAACTGCCGGTCATCGGATAGACCATTCCGCCAAACAGGACGGGACCGGCAGCACTTCCTATATCTATTCCGATATAGTGGCCCGTGACAGCCAGAGGCTTACGTCCCGGATGTACGGATTGAATGGCGAGCGCCTGACAGCCGGGCTGAGTGCAGCCGAAACCTGCCGCTGCCAGAACAGCGAGAATCAAAACCATCGGCAGGTCCCGCGCGAAGCAAAGTCCGATCAAAGCGAAGGCGAAGATTCCCAGACCGATCAACAAGGTCGTCCGGATTCCCCGGCGTTTTTCCATGTTATTTGCCAGCGGACGGCTTCCGGTAATGCTGCCGGCGAAAACAAGGAAAAAGTAAGAGATGCCCGGCAGTCCCCGCTCCTCGACGTAAGGCACAATATAACTGTTCAACACCGTATAAGGCATAAAAACCAGCAATATGATCACCGCCGGCCAGAAAACACGCCGTTCTGTGATATTTTGATACCACTTCCTGTCTGTCTCACCCGGTGCACCGACAGGAGGCTGCGGAGCCATCAGAAGTGACGCCGCAAAGCCGACAGCCAGCAGCCCTTCCGCGAGAAGGAAAACCCTCTGATACCCGGCGGCCCGCCCCATCCCTGATGCGGTCCTGCTAAAGAGCCGGGCTGCTGCCGCAGGTCCCACGGCGCCGCCGATGGCAGGGGCGAGACCGAAAATGCCGAGCCCCTGAACAAGAAGGTCCGGGGGGAGATTTTCAGCTGCGATCGTAAAGGCTAGACTGCTGAATGTTGCCGCCTGCATTCCTCCGAAGAAACGAATGATTACAACCGCTGTCGGATTGTGAATAAATAAGTAGCCCGACTGGAGCAGGATTCCCGCGATGAAGACAGTGATAAGGATTTTTCTCCGGTCAAATCTCATCTGAAGCGGTCCCGCAACGGGTCTGGTAAGCAGAGAAGATACAAAGGTGAGTCCGGTCAAAATCCCGCTGTGCATGGCCGACATTCCGAGAAAGCTTCCGTAGCTGACGATGTGGCTGTTTACGGCATTAAACGCGGCGCTTTGAGAAAACTGGACAAGAAATGCGAAGACCAGCACCCAGATCCGGGATCTTCTGTTCTTTTGAGAATTCATGATATAATCTCTGTTCTTTTCCGGTCAGATGTTCCAAAAAAGAAGATGCGGGCAGCAGCCTGCATCTTCCGTATTCAGGTCAGAAAATCATATTCACAGAACAGCGACGGCCTCAATTTCCACCTTCGCTCCCTTAGGCAGGGCCGCCACCTGGAAGGCCGCTCTTGCAGGATACGGTTCAGAGAAGAACTCGGCGTAAACACCGTTCATCGCCGCGAAATCACCGATGTCCGCCAGAAGGACCGTCGTCTTCACAACAGCGCTCATATCCGCGCCCGCTTTTTCCAGAATACTGCGCATATTCGTAAGGCTCTGCCGGGTCTGGGTCTCGATATCCTCGCCCGGGAATTCGCCGGTCGCGGGATCACTCGGAAGCTGCCCCGAGATATAAATCGTGTTTCCGGCCTGGATCGCCTGAGAATAGGGTCCGATAGCCGCCGGCGCGTTCTGTGTTGCAATCGCTGTATTACTCATAATTATTGCTCCTTTTCTCTGCTTGATAATATTCCTCCGCACGGCTGGTAATATCCGCGCAGTTGTCCAAAAGAATCCGTATTTCCTCCTCGGTCGCGTGATCGATATGTACTCCGGCACTGACACATACCGGTTCACTGACAGCCCTGCAGAGAGCCGTCGCCAGTGTTTTCGCGATCACGTCGTCCTTATGCCCCGGCACGGGAATGACATAACAGTCGCATGAAGCGCCCTCTCCCCTGAGAGACGTTCTGGGCAGGGCCAGCACCACTGCTCCCACATGTGTTTTCTCCCCGCCGATCAGAATCGCATTCAAGCCCTCATCGTGCCGGAATACCTCCAGGGCAACTTTCAGTTTTCCCTCTCCGCAGGCAAATACCATATTATTCACCGTCCCATCTCTTTGTCAGATCGTTGGGTATCTGCAAATGATCCATCACACGGGAGACCGTGTGGTTGACTATATCGTCAATTGTTTTCGGACGATTATAAAGCGCGGGTACCGGAGGAAAAATGACAGCTCCCGCCCGGGCGGCTCTCACCATATTTTCCATATGAATCATCGAAAGCGGCGCTTCCCGGGTGAGAAGGATCACCTTCTTTTGTTCTTTCAGTGAAACATCCGCCGCGCGAGAGATCAGATTATCCGTATAGCCGCTCGCAATAGCTGCAAGTGTCTTCATCGAACAGGGCGCAACCACCATGCCGTCATGCCGGAAGCTGCCGCTCGAAACAGCTGCCGCCATGTTATCAATATCATAAAATACATCACTCTTGGCTATGACCTCTTCGACGGTGTAATCGGTCTCACAGGCAATTGTCTTTCGCCCCCAGTCGGAGAGAATCAGGTGTGTTTCCACCCCTTTATGTCTGAGCTCTTCCAGCAGACGAATTCCGTAGATCGCACCGGAAGCGCCGGAAATCCCTACCACAATTTTCATAATCTTTCCTCGTATATCATCTTCAGCATGAGTCAGTATGTGCCGGAGAACTCTCTATTCTAAAGAATCCATAGGCTCCGCGGAGCCCCGGAACCAGGTGTTCCTGCCGTTATCCGGGGACAGAAGTTCCGCAACGGCTGCTTCCAAAAGCCAGCCGGCTTTTTCCCGCCGGACATCTCCGTCCACATGAGTATCCCGGAAAGGCTGGATCCGCTTGGCCGCTTCCCCGTGAAGTGTCTTGGCAATCGCAGGCAGCTCACTCAGAGGCTGCCCCCTGAAGGCGTCCGCCCCGGCCGGGAAGGACTGGGGTTTGATACCGGCCGCCCCGAAAGTAATGCTGCATCCGGTGACCTTATCGTTTTCCGTCCTGACGGCGACTGCACAGCTCAGAAGCGGAAAATCAAATGTTCCCCTCAGAGTCCACCGGACATAGGCACTTCGCCCGATTTCCTCCGCCGGGGGAAGAAGAATCCCAAGAAGTATCTCGTTGTGAGCGATACTCTTCTGATTCTTCGGGTTTTTCGGATTCCACGTGAGGTACAGCTTTTCTGCCGGAATCTCCCTGTCGCCCTCGGGGCCCCTGACCCGGACGCTGGCGCCGTAAGCGATCAGAACCGGTGCCACATCCGATTGAAACAGCGCCATGCAGACCTTGCTTTTGGGGAACTGATAGCACATTTTCCCGCCCCATTTGAAACAGTGATTCACATCGGACCAGTGGACCTGATTATTAAAGAACATGCAGCGGTTTTCCTGCAGGATATTGCCTCCGATCGTTGCCTGATTCCGAATCTGGAATGAGGCGACGTGAGTGGCGGCACTGATCAGAGCCGTATACGGCGTCAGTTCGGGAATCTCTGCCGTCTCATTGAGCCGGGTGGATGCGCCCACAAAAAGGCGGCCGTCCGATTCTGTTCTGACCCCCGAAGTCTCAGGATAAGGCCGGATATAACAGAGTCTGTCGTAAGACTCGAGCCTCTGGTTCAGCCGCGGAATCAGGTCTGTACCTCCCGCAACAAGCTTTAGTCCGGGATCTTCGTCGAGCAGCCGGATCGCCTCATCCAAAGATTTGGGACTGTACACATCCATCATACCTGCTCTCCCTCCTTTTTCAACATATCCACGGACAGGTGAACCGCGTCCAGAATCTGCTGATAACCGGTGCACCGGCAGAGATTTCCCCCGATCGCTTCTTTAATCTCACATTCCTCAGGCTCCGGGTTCTTATCCAGCAAAGCCTTTGTGGACATGATGAAGCCCGGTGTACAGAATCCGCACTGCACGGCGCCGGCGTCCAGATAGGCTTCCTGTATCGGATGGAGGTCATCTCCGTCTGATACGCCCTCGATTGTTTCCACACACAGGCCGTCCGCCTGAACCGCCAGCAGCACACAGGAATAGACCGCCCTGCCGTCCAGAATCACGGTGCAGGCACCGCACTCGGCACTTCCGCAACCTTTTTTCGTCCCGGTGAGGGCTTTATACTGCCGCAGATAATCAACCAGCAGCAGATCGCTCGGTATCAGATCATGGTGAACCTTCCCGTTAACGGTTATGATCACCTCCGTCAAATTGGGCTTAATTGCTGCCATTGCCGTCCTCCTTATCCCCCGCAGAAAGGTTCTTCTTTGCCAGAATTGCCTCCCGCAGACGCTGAGGCGTAATAGGAGCTTCATGAATACGAACGCCCACCGCGTCATAAATCGCATTCGAGATCGCGGGCGCCATGGCGATGATGGGCGGCTCCGCTATGGCCTTTGCGCCGTAGGGACCGTACTGGTCATAGGTCTCGACAAAACCGACGTCAATCTTCGGCATATCCAATACCGTGGGCGCTTTATATTCCAGAATCGTATTGGCCTGGTAAACACCTTCCTTATTCAGATCCAGGCTCTCTGTCGTAGCCGCTCCGAAAGCCTGCATCACGCCGCCATATACCTGCCCCGCCGCGTTTCTGCTGTCGATAACCCGGCCGATGTCGTGAACAGAGACCATCCGGTCCACGGTAAAACTGCCGTCCTTGTGTACAGTGACCTCCGCCATCTGTACACCGAAGACATAAGAGGGCGCGAGGTTGCCGTACCCTGTCCGGTCACCCAGCTCGGACGGGGGATTGAACCTTCCCAGACCCATAAACGGCCTCCCGCTGTACTTACAGCACGCCTCATAAGCAGCCTGTTCCAGGCTCATGACATACTGACCGTTGTTTTCGTAATAAACAGCCCCGTCCCGCAGCTCCACAGGGCCGTAACCGCAGCGCTCGCGGAGTGCGTCGCACAGCTGTTTTTTCAGATCGCGGCAGGCAAATAACACGGCATTGCCCAAATTGCTTGTGAGCTTCGAACCGTTGGTACCCGTGGAGAAGGGGCAAAGCTCCGTGTCACCCATGATGACTTTGACGCTCATCGGGTCAACGCCCAGTTCCTCGCCGACAATCAGAGCGCACACATTGGTAATTCCCTGCCCCATTTCACACTCACCGGCCAGAACCGTCAGCGCGCCGGAGCTCTCCAGCTTCAGCCATGCGCTGGTGCCGGAGAATTCCGGCTTGCCGGCCCGCGAACCGGAGCAGTGAATCAGGGAAGCGCAGCCGATCCCCCTACCCGGGACCCTGTGCTTTTTCTTTTCGTCCCAGTCCATAATCTCCTTGGCCCGGCGCATGCATTCCTTGATTCCGCAGTTATTATAGATAAAGCCGTGGATCCCTGTCTCTCCCGCCTCATGGTAATTGATCATCCGGATCTCAGTGGGATCCATGTGAAGCTTTTCTGCCAGATCATCCAGCATGGACTCAAATGCCCAGTGCATCTGGGGATTTCCGAATCCCCGATACGCCGCAGTAGGGGTATGATTCAGATAAAGCCCCGTGCCGTCGACATAAACACTGTTAAATTTATAATTATTATCAATCCGCAGGCAGGCAATCGCCGTCACGGCGTCGTTATCGGAAGCGTGGATACCATGACTGGACAAAAGCCGGGTCTTCTTGCTGAGAAGATGTCCCTCCTTATCCGCTGCCACAGTAATATCCATATCCATCTGAAGGGACGGGCGTGCGGCCAGGAATTCCTCCAGCCGCGTATATGTCATCTTCACCGTCGATTTTGTCAGCACTGCCAGCAAAGAAGCAAAAATCGGCAGAGGCTGATCATTTCGGGCGCCGAAGGCACCGCCGATCGTCATCGGGCGAAGGATAATGTCTTTTTCGGGGAGCCCCACCACAGCGGCGATATCCTCTCTTGTGTGGAACCACACCTGAGAGGCACAGTAAACCGTCAGCTTGCCGCTCTCATACACCGCAGTGACACTGTTCGGCTCAAGATGGAGCTGCGACAGGGAGGGGAAGATATATCTGTCACTCAAAGTGATATCCGCTTTCGCGAAATCCGCCTCCACATCACCTCTGGAAACCTCCAGAGGCATAGAGACGTTCATCTCCCTGTCCCCGCGCGCTAAAAGCTCCGCTTCTTTCGCTTCCCGCAGATTGACGACAGGGGGAAGCGGTTCATATTCAACATCGATGAGAGACAGCGCCTGTTCCGCTGTCTCCTCATCTTCAGCCACGATGAAGGCCACGCTGTCCCCTATGTAGCGGACATACTCCTCTGCCAGGACCCACGTGTCCCCCATCGTTCCTTTACGGAAATATTTGTCGTTATTGGGGATATCTTTGGCAGTGAACACAGCCAGCACGCCGGGCATCTCTTTCGCCCTCGATACATCCAGTTTCGTGATCTTCGCGTGTGCATAGCGCGAGCGAAGAACCTTGGCGTAATTGGTACGGGGCATATAAATATCATCACTGTATTTGGCCTGCCCCGTAACCTTTGCCCTGCCGTCTGTCCGGCGGACAGGTTTTCCGATATAACGTGTTTCTTTCAAAGCAATATCCTCCCTTAACGACTCCCTGACCGGATTCAATCCTCGTTATCGGGATTAAATGTAACTACGCGCTCAAACTCCGCCCATTCATCGAAAGGTGCCGTGGCGTCAATGCCGAGCTTGGTTGTATGAATACCGTATTTATCCCGGCCGAATCCCATCGAATTGGGAACAATCAGCAGTCCCTGCTCGGCCCTCATACGGGATGACATAGCCCAGAAAATATCCGCCGGATCAAAAACATCCACGTCATGGTCTACTATAATGCAGTTTTTCAGGAATTTGAAGCTGGCAAATGCGGCCATCAGGGCATTCTTCACTTCATATTCATACTGCTTGCGGATTGCGATCGCGCAGGTCAGATAGTTGCCGGTGATCATGATATTGATCGCCGTCACATCGATATTAATATTCTCAAGGGCTCTCTTGATCTGAGCCTCCCTGGGAGAACCGAGAAGAGTGATGTCGTCACGGGAACCGGCGCGGATCACCTGAACCATCGGATCCCTGCGCATCGTGAGACAATTGATGTGGAAAACCTGGTTCTTAAATACTTCGATATAAAAGCCCATGAAATCGCCGAAGGGCCCCTCGTCCTCAAGCTCACCCGGGTTCAGATAACCTTCCAGAACCATTTCGGCATAAGCTGGAACCTCAATATCCACCGTCTTGCACTTGACCATCTCCATGGGTTCGCCGCGCAGAGCGCCGGCAATCTCCATCTCGTCCACATCCCGTGCGGGGCCGCACGCGGCAGCCAACTGGCACATCGGGTGGCTGCCGATGACAACCGCGAGCTCGAGAGGCTTATTCATGGCGACAGCTTTCTTATAATACGCTTCAAGATCCTGAGTCGGGGACATGCGCAGGCCTGTCTTATCCGCTCCCTTGATCTGCATCCGGTTAAAGGAAACATTGCGGACGCCGGTCTCCGGATCCTTGGCGATGACCATGCCGGCGGAGATATAACGGCCGCCATCCTTGGCACCATGCTGGATAAACGGGAAATCACGGATATCAAACTCGCCCTTCATCTTCACGACTTCCTGGACGGGCGCATCGTCCACCATGACGGGGGCGATGCGCTGCTCCATTCTTTCCGCAAAGACGTCTACGACCTTTTCCTTCGGGCAGTCGAACACCAGAGCCAGGTGCTCGCGTCTGCCGAAAAGGTTATTGAACAGGCCATATTGAAAATCCTTGATGTTGTTGAAGACAACGGCATTGCCCTTCTTTTCCTGCAGTTCCAGCTGATGAGGAATGGAAGTCAGTTTCACTTCGTCAGTGCGTCTGTCGAGATAGCCGTTCTTTTCCAGCAGCTCCAGGTATTCTCTTACGTCCTTAAACATGTTGTCCTCACCCTCCTTAGATGAAATCTTCGATCTTAAGGGTCTTCATCAGTGTTTCATCCGGCTTGACGCGGATCGCGAAATCACTCTCCGCCGGCTTCGTGGCGTCGATGATCATCTTGGTGGTCATGGAGCCTCTCTTGGTGCGGGACTCATCATAGGACAGCGGATCCAGATGTGAGCCGCAGACCTCAGGAATAATAACCACATTCTTATCCGCCTGGACCCGGGTCGCTACAGCCCAGAGCACATCTCTCTCACTGTAGATGTCGATATCATCATCGACGACAACAGCCATCTTCAGCATTGTCTCGGAAGCCAGTGCGGCCAGGCCGGCAAGACGGCCTTCACCCGGATTGCGCTTCTTAATGGAGATATAGGCGTGGAACAGGCAGACACCCGAAGGCGGAAGGTGCAGGCCGGTGACGGACGGGCACTTTGCCTTGACGGCTGTAAGCAGGTTGGACTCAAACGGCAGCACGCCGGAGAGATTGTGCTCCACATGGGCCGGATCAAGATCATAGAAGATCGCGTCCTTCCGCATCGTGATAGCCGTAACATTGATCATCCACGCAGGCATCTCATGTCCATAGTAATGAGCGAACTCAGCGAACGGTCCGTCTGTACAGTCCTTGGTCGGATCGATGTATCCCTCGATGACGATCTCCGCATCGGCCGGAATAAGAAGATCAACCGTCTCGCCCTTGACCAGGCGGACCGGCTCACCCATAAGGCCGCCCATGACCTGATACTCATCCATATCGATGCTTCCGCGCTCTCCGGATCCCAGAACGACAGCCGGATGATGGCCGATCACAAGGGCCACTTCCATATTCTTGCCCAGGTCCTTATACTTGCGGCCGATGTACTTCCCGTGGTTATTGGGATTGATCATGGCGGTAATCTCATTCCTGGACTTCACGACATGACGGTACCAGCCGCAGTTATAGATATCCGTCTCGGGATCTTTGGAAACCGTAAATCCGGCGGAGACATATCTGCCCTCATCGAGCGGGCAGTGCTGCGGGATCGGAAGCTTATTGAGGTCCACGTCATCGCCGGTCCAGATGACTTCCTTGCAGGGAGCCTCGGCCTTGCTGATCTCCACGGGATCCGTCAGGTTCTTGCTTCTCTTCTGGTACTCAAGCAGAATGTCGCGCTTGTCGCCGGTGCCCGGCTTGATGCCGAACATGGAGCCCAGCAGATCATAGCTGGCGAAGGTATTCGTAACAAGAGGCATGTCAGAACCCTTGACATTTTTAAAGTACATCACCGGGTAGCGCTCTTCTTTGCCCAGAAGTTCCTGGAGTGTACTGATCTGCAGAACCGGATCAACCTCTTTGCTCAGCTCCATATAATAGCTGGGCCCGAGATCCTTGACATCCGCGATAAAGCTTCTTAAATCTTTTGCCATGTTTGTTCTCCTTTATAAATAGTGCAAAAATCTTATTCCTTACCGGTGTTCAGATACTCAATGAAAGCATCAAAATCCTTGTCCTCGAGATTGAGGCTCTGGACGGTACGGCCGGAGCCATAATAATCAGCGTCGTTAAGTGCGGCGGAAAGAGCGATCAGCGCGTCCGTGATCGGGCACTCAACCCCGACCTTATGCGCCAGTGTGGAGTAGAACACAAGGCCATAGGGCGCTTCCTCTGTGATATAACGGTGAGTCACGCTGTTGGGGCCCTTGATATTCATGCGTCCGGCCAGATAGGTAGGCTCTCCGAAGTAAGGCAGCGCCATCTCATAGCCGGGCGTCAGCGGATGATGAGATTCCGTGAGACCCAGCTTTTCCCGAAGTGCGACACGCTCGGCATCCGCCTGCAGAACCAGCTTCTTGACCGAAGGTGTAAACGCATGGCGGTACATGCAGTAATCCTCGCGCCCCTCCATCTGGCTGACGCTCAGCAGGCAGGGAACCACGTGTCCGGTGGGATTCAGGTTGCAGGTGCCGACATCAAGCAGATTCGCGCGCTTCTCGGCAGCCGGTTCGATCCGCTTGACAATCTCATACACTTCATCGGTCTTTGTTGCCGGGAATACACCAAGCGGGTTTACCACCGAACGGACGGAAATCATGATTTTGCTGGGCCCGATTGCAAATGTGCCGTAGGGCAGAGTCGCTGTCTCGGCGACAATCATGCCTTCCTTCCAGGATCCGCGCTGTTTCATCGTCATGATGAACTCATAGGAGCCGAATCCGCCCGGCATAAATAACCAGATCTGATCATCAGCGAGATAAGGCTCGACCATATCGAACACTCTCTTGTGACCATAGCCCGGCATCACCACAAGAATCAGCTTCTTCCCTTCGACTGCTTCACGGATGTCCGTCGTGACATTCTGCAGGGTGCCGACTGTCTCCTCGCCGTTCTCGGAGCGGGTGATTTCCTTTGTTTCCATGATCTCCTTGAGGCCGCCCGCAAATTCGGCGATCTCAAACAGATTCACTTTCCAGCCGCGGATCGCCAGATCACAGGCCAGTGCCTTTCCGCCGTTGCCGGCGCCGATAATAGTGAGTTCGTCTAACATGTAGTTACTCCTTTCGTTTATCTTGTTACATTTGCATTTTCGGAATAATGTCATGCCGGCAGAGCCGCTGCCTTCTTCTTCTGGCTCAGCCAGACAACAACAAACAGCACGATGCCGGCCGCGAAGAACGCGTAGCTGATGAAGCCGCTGGTAAATTCAAAGATAACCAGGAGGAAACCCGCAATAATATTCAGCAGAATCTCCATCTTGCTCATGGCGGTCTTCAGATATGCCAGGAAAGCGGACTGGAAGGCGACGACCAGAACAACGCAGCCGATCAGTGAGATCATACCGTAGAAATACTCGTTGGATTCCAGAATCAGCATCGGACACCAGATGATAAAGAACGGCATCACCCAGGCAAGCCAGCCGCATTTTACCGCTTCGATACCGGCCCGCAGATACGATACCCTGCAAAGAGGTGCCGCTGCCACGGCAGTGACCGCTACAGGCGGAGTCATCTGACCAAACACTGTAAACAGGAAGATAAAATAGTGGGCCTGCATGGTCGTGCAGCCGAGCTTCGTGAGCACGGGAGCGCACATCATTGCCACGATCATGTATGAAGCAAACGGCGGAATTCCGCAGCCCAGGATGATCGTGATCAGAGCCACCAGAAGCAGCGCGATAATCAGCCTGCCGTCTGCCAGCGCCTCCACCATGGAGGGGAACTTAAGGGCTAGACCGGTGATATCAAAGCAGGCAAGCACGACACCGATCATGGCACAGGCACAGGCGATACCGGCTCCCGCGGTGGAGCCCTCAACACAGGCGGCAACCCAGTCCTTCATGGGACGGCGGGTGTCCTTGCGCAAAAAGCTCAGCACAAAAGAGGTGACGCAGATCAGAAACGAGATCATACGAAGAGAGTAGCCCATAACCAGCAGAATGATAATCTCTGCCAGCGGGATGAAAAACAGATAGCTGGTAGAGAAGAGCTCCCTGACGCTGGTCGTCTGGGCATCCATCCTGCTGATCTGATTCTTCCTGGCCGCAATCACTACATATGCCGCGATACAGAAATAGTACAGCAGGCACGGTGCAATCGAAATCAGACAGATCCGAAGATAGGGTACACCGATATAATTGGACATGACGAAGGCAACAACGCCCATCATGGGCGGCACCAGCAGAGCACCGGTAGCCGCGGTAGTCAGGATGCCCGCCGTCTGCCGGTCTGTGTAGCCGACGTTTCTCATCATCGGGACCGCGAACGGACCGCATATGGAGACATTCGCCATGCCGGAACCGGTCACCATGCCCACCAGGGCACATGAAACGACCGCTGTCATACCCGGACCGCTGGCGGATCGCTTTCCGATAATCTTACCCAGCTCGACAAAAAACTTTGTGCCGCCGGAAATCGAAAGGAAGCTTCCGAAGACCATGAAAAGGAAAATATAGTCCGCCGAAATACCCAGTGACTGACCGAAAACTCCGCTGAAACCGATGCTGAACTTCGACACGGCAGAGGACAGCGGAATCTTGAAATGCCAGAGCATGCCCGGAAGGTAATGCCCCAGCATCGTGTACAGGATAAAAATGATTCCAAGGATCGGAAGCACCATACCGACAGACTCCCGGCACAGCTCCATGACCACAAGGACAATAATAATACCGATTATGATATCCGTCTGAGTGTTAATCCCGATGCGCAGCTCAAGCGCATGGAAATTGTAAAAGATATAGCCCGTAGACACGAGGGTCCCGACTAACATGACTGCCAGACCAATCCGGGCGACGAGCTTCTTAGTGGGGCTCTCCCATGTGGTCGTCTTTTTATAGGCATTCAGAAGAAGCACAATCAAAGCCAGAAGCAGATGCATGTTCTGATGCTGCAGCGGCCCCAACAGCAGAACCTGTGTGTAGACCAGATGGTACAGCACCATGCCGACACAGACCACAGACAGAAGAATATCGATAACAGGTTTTTTGCTTTGTGCAGCAGTGTCCTTTTCCATTTGTTCTCTCCTTTGTCAGAGCGGGGCTTACGCCCCCTCTGACACTATTTCATGCACGTGTTCGGATCACTGTTTCCAGATCACCCGTTCGCATTCTTCCAGGTGTCAGGCCACAGCCCGGCTTCAGTGTAGTAACGAAGCGCGCCGGGGTGGATATCTGACTCATCCTGTGCCATGTAAAGCATGGAAAGCATAAGATCCGGAGTGATCTGACCGAGCTCGGTCATGTACTCGCCCAGCTTGCCGTAATTCTCACAAAGAGTCTTGGTGACCTGATACACCAGTTCCTCATCCGTGTCGGCCCAGGCACAGATCATGCCCGTAACGGAGCCGTATGCGTCAAACTCCTCTTTATAGGAATCAGAGAGAGATCCCGAGGGAACCGTTATCGGGGAATAAGGCCAGATTTCCTCAAAACCGGCTTTCGCAACAGCCTGTTCCTGAAGATCCGTCGGGAACGTGACGGCATAAACCTCGCCGCCCTTGTTGGCGACCAGCTCCTGCAGCGGTCCGACCGGAACCAGTGCCTCTCCGTTCGGAAGACCGGTGCCCAGATACAGGCAGGCATCCACAAGACCATCACCAAGTGCGGTAAACTGATCAGCGAAGGTCATCGTAACGATCTCAACGTTGATGCCCACGATTTCAAAAGCGGCCTGGGCCATCTGCTGCGGCATCTGGTCCGCAAACATGGCAACCTTTTTGCCGTCCAGATCCTCAACGGACTTAATGTCGGGGTTGGTCGTTACAAAACCGTTTACGCCGTACATCAAAGCTGCGACGAGGCGCTGGTCTCCGGTAGGTTCATACTGCTCAAAAGCGGCCACGCCGTGTTTTGCGGAAAGATAGGGGGCGGCGGAAGACATGTAAAAGGTGTGAGAGCGGTCGCCGCTCTGCATCATCTGCACAATATTGGCCTCGGTGCTGTTCGTACCGGTGGCAGCCATACGGATCGTTCCGCAGTTCTTGGTCACAACGTCCGCTACAGCAATTCCGACGTTCTGCACCGTGCTGGACGCGGCAAGAAGCTCAACATCCTGTACCTCTCCGTCAGACGGTGCGGCCGCCTCGGTTTCAGCAGCTTCTCCTGATTCAGCGGCTCCCTCAGCTTCAGCAGGTGCCTGTGATTCAGCAGACTGGCTTCCGCCGCCGCATCCGGCGAGAAGAGCTGATGTCATGGTAACAACGAGAAAAATGCTTAAAAATCTTTTTTTCATTGTTTTCCTTCCTTTCATATTTTGTTTCAATATGCTTCTATCTCGTTTTGCTTAGTGCTCTCTGAGCGCGCAAAATGAAACCTTTTGGAAGTTTACTGTTCAACAGGGTGCCACTCCAGCGCGACAGCACCGATCACGTTGCCGCTGTCGATCACCGGATCGTTCCCTATGCCCAGCGGAAGCCAGACAGAATCAGCCTTTATCACTTCAACGTCCTCGAATACATTGAATATTCTGGCGAAGGGTTCCCCGGGCTGAAGGATCTGACCGGCCCTGCAGAGCCCCTGAAGCAGGCCTCCGCGATGAGAAGACGGGAATTTCCGCTTGGTGACAATAAACTGATCCTCATACATCTTCTGAACCGGCTGATCGATCATCTTCAGCCAGGCCATGACGTTATAGATACCTTTTTTAGTAAGGGCGATCATATCCGGCTGCAGGATGCTTGCCGCTCCGGTTTCCGCCATGATGGCAGGAATGCCTGCCTTCAGACAATTGCAGTCAAGATTGCCGCCGATGTTGCCGGGAAGCTCACCGTCCGCCGTAGAAAGATCCACTTCACAGATGGCCTTATAGCCGAAATTAATTGCCATATCGGCCGCAGCCTGGTTAATCTCGGGCTTCACGCCGCCGAGCTTTTTGTAGATCGTATAGGGAAGCACGTCGTAGTTAAGACCTAATGCATGAAGGCTGATCAGATACTGGGCGTATTTCTTCACTTCCTGGAAATGGATATACGCAACCTGTTCTGAATACCAGCCGTTGGGATTGCCCGGATACTGCTGATCCATGTCGAGACGGTCGATACCGCTGAATTTATGGCGCTCCTGAAAACCGGAAGGATTGTTGATCGGCGTAAACACAATGGTACCCGCCAGTTTGGACGGATCAATCTCTTCCGCCAGCTCGCGGCAGATGAGAATGCCGTTCACCTCAACGCCGTGGACCGTTGAGTTAATCCAAAGCACGGGACCTTCCTTTTCTCCCTGAAGGATCATGACGGGCATACGGATCGGGGATCCCATCGCCAGTTCGCCGACATCCAGCCATCCCTTTGTCAGACAGCCTTTTTTTGCTTCACAAGTACCTATTTTCATTGCTTATCTCCTCAAATGTGTTAACTGAAAAGATGTTTCGGGAAATGGCATCAAAAGTCCCTGTAAGACTTCTGACAGACCGACTGATGAATATAGTTGATCAATGTGACAATATCAAAAACCGGAAGGCCCGTGGCCTTCTGGATTGCATGGGAATAAGGAGACAGGTTCGTACACTCCACAACGATGGCGCCTACATCCCCCGCCGCAGTCAGACGAAGAGCTGCGTCTACCACATCCTTCTCCAGGACTTCCGTATCATAAGACGGATCCTCTGAACGCATCGCCGTAAAACAGGCGCATCCGTCCAGACCGGCTATGCGCACTTCTTCATCCCGGATCCCCGCACCGTTCAGATGCCGGGATGTGATGGATTTTTTCTCCGCCGCAATAATCCCGACCTTCTTATCCGGGGAGATCATTGTCCGGATAAAATTCACCTGCAGCAGACTTGAAGTAAACACCGGTACATCCAGAGCAGCTGCCAGCTCCTTCTGAAAAACAGCAAGAAAGCCGCAGCTGGTTGTAATCGCCCGGCACCCCATTCGCTGCAGATCACGCGCCGCCTCGATGAAAGGTTCCAGCAGGGCCGGATCCGTATCCCCGACAACCCTGGCAATAGACGCTCCGCTCACGATCCTGAACATCACGGGATAGTCAAAGGTTGCGGCGTGTCCGATATCTCCGGGGATCCTCGGGATCCTGCTGTCCAGCAGCAGGATCCCGATTTTCTGCCCATAAGTCGCATACCCACCATGTACGACCATGTAATATTCCCTCCGATTATCTCAGGTACAGGAAGACAATTCCGACCAGTACGAAGTAAACACACTGAGGCATCGAATACATCATAGATTTAAGCGGGTTGACTTCCTTGCCCATAATGCCGCCAACTATGCCGGCGGTAAGGAATGTCAGCATATCCGCGGGAGGCAGGCCCTGACCTGCCATCGCCAGGTGAGCGCCGGCCACCGTCGCAAAGACAGCGGGCACTCCGACTGAATTAACCAGCGTGGGGCCGAGGATCGAAAAGATCGTGGTCTGAGTTGCCGACTGAAGACCGGTGATCATACCGGTAAGAACCATGGCGAACGCGCCGCCTAAGATCAGAACGTTGGGATTGAGACCTTCAGCAAACTGCTGCACAATCGTTACTTGACCGCCCGCCCGGAAGGCACCGACCAGAAAAGCCGCGCAGACCATAACCAGCATGGGATTTGCGATCTTTTTCAAACCGTTCTTGAAGATAGTACCGGTCTTATCCCTCGCCGGTTTGTAGAAGAACGAGAGAATGAAGCAGAAGGCGATGGCGACAACGATCTTGTTGGTAAAGCCCTTCAGAATCGGGACCTGACCAATCGTGGGGTCCAGGAAGGTGTGAGCCCAGCCCAGCAGATCAAAGCCTGCAGACTGAATTAAAACGATGACGAAAAGAATTGCGAGCGGCACAAGCGCTTTCCATCCCTTTGAGAGAATATCTCTGGCGGACTCCTTCGGAATCAGCTCGTCCGGCAGCTTCTTGATCCTGACCCAGCGGGAAGCATAGAAACACATGATAACGGCGCCGAGCCCGACAGTCAGATAAGTGTAGTTAATTGCGGGTGTCAGATCCGTCAGCCCCACGGGACGGCACTCCGTAAGGTACGTTACGGAAATC
>CAYLHR010000022.1:6366-19802 GCA_964383335.1 uncultured Lachnospiraceae bacterium | reverse complement strand
CCGCGCCTTACAGGCGCAGAGCAAACCACCGGCTAAGCCGGTGGTCATGATTTTGTATCCGCAGCCCGCTTAAACCTGCAGCTCTGTCAGACCTGAGGTTCGTTTAAACCTGCAGCGCTGTCAGACCTGAGGCCTGTTCAAATCTGCCGCTGCGCCGCAGCCTGCCGCAATGCCTTCTTCGATCCCCCTATGCTCCACTTCAAACCCACGGAAAACCGTGGGTTTTTTGTATTAGATGCGCGGATTGCATGCCGCCGAATCCAGCATGCGGATCACCTCGTCCCGGGGAAGGAAGTACTGCCGGCTCTCTGAGGAAGAACGGCGCGTTCTGGACTGCTTCTGCAATTGACGGCGGTATTCCGTGGGCGTGCAGCCCAGCTCCTTCTGAAACGCGCGGATCAGGTACCGGGCATCGGAAAAGCCGCTCTCAATGGAAATGTCCAGTATCGACCGGTTCGTTCCGCTGACCAGGGGGAATGCGTATTCAAACCGCTTCCCCCTCAGGTAATCCTGAAAACTCATGCCCAGCATCTGTTGGAACAGATGGGAGAGATGAGGCATAGTGAGCCCCTGCCATTCGGCAATCTCTTCCAGCAGGAGCTTGCGCTGGAAATTCTGGTCAATATAATCTGTCACCTCCACCATGCGCTCTGTCCGGCGCTTCATAGGCAGGTAATCCTCTTTGCTCATGGTTTTGGACGGCAGGTTTTTCTGCAGGGCATAGAGGATGGAAAGGATTAGCTCAAAGCAGCGCAACTCATAGCACTTGTCCTGTTTGTGATAGTGAAAAGCCAGCACCTTGCTTTTTTGGGAAAGCTCACCGCAGCAGGTATCGTTTAGCGTCTCGCGAAGGGGTGGAGCCGTAAGAAACCGGATCCTGTCCGCGTCTGGCAGAAATGCTTTCACAAGCTTCGGGGAAACCTGGATGGCGAGGACAATGGCTCCGTGCTCATCTGTGATAAACTCATGGGCATCCATTGAATTAATCAGGTAAAGGTCCTCCCGGTCCAGCCTCCAGGAATCTGGCCCCATCTTTACCTGCAGATTCCCCTCGAGCACAATGCCCAGCTCCAGCTCCCGGTGCAGATGCGGTGTCCGGGAAAACAGATGGACCAGAAAGACGTTCAGATACTGAAATTGAGCGTTGGGTATGACTTCATATTCATTCTTCATCTCTGCATCTCCTCCTGAGACAAGCATACGTTTTGTATGACGGCGAGTCAACAGGAATCGCAAATTAATCTGTTTTTTCTCAACAAGATTGTGAATGATTTTTGGCGTAAAATCGATATGATGTATACAGAAATCCTAAAATAACCACAGAGAAAAACAAAAACAGGAGGAATTTATCATGTCAAAGTTCAAATTTACCGTAGGCCCGTGGAATGTACATACCGGTGCTGATTCCTATGGTCCTGAAACCCGCGGCCCCATCGATCTGGAAAGCAAGTTTGCCCGTTTTGCAGAGCTCGGCTTCTCCGCCATCCAGTTCCACGATGACGATGCAGTCCCCAACCTCAATAACATGACCGAGGAAGAAATCAAGGAATATGCCCGCGGTGTGAAAAAGCTTCTCGACAAGTACAACCTGGCGGCTGAGTTTGTGGCTCCCCGTCTGTGGATGGATCCCCACACCGTAGATGGCGGATTCATGAGCACCCGCAAAGAAGACCGCGAGTTTGCCCTGTGGCGCGCATTCCGCTCCATCGACATAGCCCGTGAACTTGGCTGCGACCTCATCGTTCTGTGGCTTGCCCGCGAAGGCACTCTCTGCGCAGAGAGCAAGAGCCCTGTCTGGGCTACGAAGCAGCTGGTGGATGCCATCAACAAGATGCTTGAATACGACAAGACCATCCGCGTCTGCATCGAGCCTAAGCCAAATGAGCCCATCGACCGCTCCATCTGTGGAACCATGGGCCATGTCATGGCTGTTTCCGCAGCGACCATCGATCCCAACCGTGTGGGAGGCAACCTGGAATCCGCCCACGCAATCCTGGCAGGACTGGATCCCGCAAATGAGATCGGCTTTGCGCTGGCATTTGACAAACTGTTCACCGTACATCTGAACGACCAGAATGGCATCCGTTACGACCAGGATAAGAGCTTCGGTGTGGAAAACCTGCGGCAGGCATTCAACCAGGTCAAGGTGCTGGTGGAGAACGAATACTGGAAGAAGGGCTATGTAGGCCTGGATGTGAAGGCTATGCGCACTACCTCCGAGGAGGACAGCTACGAACACCTGAAGAACAGCCTCGCCATTTTCAAGGCGCTGGAAGAGAAGGTTGACCGTTACGACTATGATTATGCCGCCGAGCTGATCGCCGGGCTGAAATTTGAGCAGCTGGAGATGTATACCATGAACCTGCTCATGGGGCTTGCCTGATCCTCTGAGCACAAATTGACCCGGCGGCATCTCGAGCGCCCATCAGGAAGGAGAACCCAATGAAAAAGATTATTTCCGCAGGACACATTTGCCTGGATATTACGCCCGTTTTCCCGAACAGCCGCACAGCTGGAGCATTAGGGGAGCTTCTTGTCCCCGGCAAGCTGATCGAGGTGGGCTCCGCGGATGTCCATACCGGCGGAAGCGTTGCCAACACCGGGCTTGCTCTGAAGCTGCTGGGCAATGACGTGTGCCTGTTGGGCAAGGTCGGCGATGATGCCTTTGGCGCAATGGTGCAGAAGATTTTTGCAGGCTACGGTGCGGAGGGGCTTATCGTTGCCCCGGATTGCTCCACATCCTATTCCGTGGTGCTGGCGATTCCAGGGATTGACCGGGTTTTCCTCCACAACCCTGGGGCGAACAATACTTTTTCCAGCGCTGACATTCCTGATGAGGCGCTCCGTGATGCCGCAATCTTTCACTTCGGCTATCCGCCTCTGATGCGGAGGATGTACGAAAACGACGGCGCGGAGCTGGCAGAGATTTTTGCCAGGGTTAAGTCCCTAGGCATTGCCACAAGCCTTGATCTGGCTGCTGTAGATCCTGACATGCCCGCCGGTCGCGCCGATTGGCGCAGAATTCTGGAAAAAGTGCTGCCCAGCGTGGATTTCTTTGTTCCAAGCTTTGAAGAGCTCTGCTTCATGCTCGACCAGAAGCGCTACAAACGCCTGGCTTCCGGCGGCGGCGATATGACCACGTCTTTGGACATAAAGGCCGAGGTAATTCCGTTGGCGGAAGAGCTGATGCAAATGGGATGCAAAGTGGTATTGGTCAAATGCGGTACTACCGGGCTGTATTACCGGACCTCTGATGAATGGACAATGGAGGGGATTGGCAGCCGGCTGGAGCTGGACACGGCGGCATGGGCCAGCCGGGAAGGGCTGCAGCCCTGTTTCCAGGCAGACATCGTCCGCTCCGGGACCGGCGCGGGCGACACCAGCATCGCAGCTTTTCTGACTGCTGTGCTGGCAGGAAAGGATCCCATGCGCTGCGTGGCTCTGGCCGCAGCGGAAGGCGCGTGCTGCGTGACCGCTTATGACGCGCTAAGCGGGCTTCGCCCTATTGCTGAGCTGGAAGCGCGGATTGACAATGGTTGGGCAACTGTGGAAAGGAGCTGACATAATGCTTGCAACGATGAATGACATCCTGTTTCCCGCAAAGGCAGGGAGATATGGCGTCGGCTTTTTCAACGCTGTGAATATAGAGATGGCGCGGGCGATCATCGAAACCGCGGAAGAACTGAGGTCGCCGGTCATGGTGGGCACCGCGGAAGTCCTGCTGCCGGCGATGGAGCTGGAACGGGTGGCTGAGTACCTGATTCCTATGGCTCAGAAAGCGAGTGTGCCGGTCTGTGTGCATTACGACCACGGCCTGACCTTCGAGCGCTGCATGCAAGCCCTGAAGCTCGGCTTTACCTCCGTGATGTACGATTGCTCCACCGCCGCATATGAGGAAAATGTGTCCCGGGTGGCAGAGATGGTAAAAATCTGTCACGCTGTCGGAGTTACAGTCGAGGGCGAACTGGGGCATGTGGGCGATAATGAAGGCGCGGGAAAGCTGGCCAATCCCAAAGATTATTTCACTGATCCCGCCGTGGCTGAGGATTTCGTCCACCGCACCGGGATTGATGCACTGGCGGTGGCGGTTGGCAACGCCCATGGCGACTACAAATTCCCGCCAAAGCTGGACTTTGACCGCATCGAGACTATCGCCGGAGGTACGGGCCTTCCCCTGGTGCTCCATGGAGGCAGCGGACTGGCGGATGATGATTTCCGCATAGCAGTCAAAAAGGGCGTGTGTAAGGTAAACATTTTCACCGATCTGGACAAGGCGGGAAAACTCGGTATTGAAGTCGGGCTTGCAGCCGGAGCGAAGACTGTGATGGGGCTGATACCCTATGAGATAGATGCAATGAAGGAAGTAGTCCGCGACAAACTTGAGCTGTTCGGCTCTGTGGGTCGCGCATCGTAACGAAAGGAGAAACTGACATGGAACGAGTATTGAACTATGGCATGGTCGGCGGCGGTCCCGGCGCTTTTATAGGAGACGCTCACCGCAGGTCCATCGCCTTGGATGGAAAAGCAAAGCTGGTCGCCGGAACATTTTCAAGAAACACGGAAAAAACTGCGCAGATGGCGCAGGAACTGCATCTGGATCCGGCGCGCTGCTATGCTTCCTACAGTGAAATGGCTAAGCAGGAAGCCGCCCGTCCTGATGGGATTGATTTTGTGGTTGTTGTGACACCGAACCACTCTCACTATGAGATCTGTAAGGCCTTCCTTGAGGCAGGCATCCATGTGGCTTGCGATAAGCCAGTGACGGTCTCTTACGAACAGGCGAAGGAACTTCAGGAGCTTGCGGCAGAAAAAGGCCTGCTGTTCATGGTCACCTATACCTATATGGGGCATGTCACCGCAAAGCATGTGCGCGAGCTGATCAAAGCAGGAGAAATTGGAGATATCCGCATGATCATGGCGGAGTATCCCCAGGGATGGTTGGCTTTTGAAGATAATATGGGCGGTAAACAGGGTGAGTGGCGCTGCGACCCGAAGCAGTCCGGCGGCGTAAACTGCCTTGGCGACCTGGGCACCCATGTGGAAAATGCAGTGGCGACGATGACCGGCCTCAAGGTCAAAAGAGTACTTGCCAAAATGGACGTCATTGTCCCCGGCAGGGTGCTGGATGACAACGACTCCGTGCTGGTGGAATTTGACAACGGTGCGTCCGGCATATACTGGTCATCCCAGGTGGCGATTGGTTATGACAACAGCCTGCGTGTGCGCATTTACGGGAGTAAGGGCACTGTGCTCTGGTTCCAGGAGACGCCAGAGAAGGTCACCGTGATCGATGCGGACAACACCATTCGCGAACTGCACCGCGGTTATGCCGAGATTAACCCCGAAGCGGCGAAGTATGCCAGACTGCCCTCCGGCCATCCCGAAGGATGGTTTGAAGCCATGGGCAATCTGTACCGCAGCTTTATCGACTGTATCAGCGCCAAACAGGACGGTACATTTACTGAAGAAATGATTGATTTTCCCACGGCAGCCGCCGGAGCGGAGGGCCTTGCCTTTGTGGAGGCCTGCCTTAAGAGCAGCAAAAACAAAAACATCTGGGTAGACGTCGCAGAATAAGGAGGAAAAACCATGTCAAGACCAGTCACATTATTTACGATTCAGTGGGGCGATCTGCCTCTGGAAGAAGTCTGCCGCCTTGCGCAGCAGATGGGTTATGAGGGCCTGGAGCTCTCCGCCGCGCATCTGGATATGAAGCGCGCCGCTGCGGATTCCGATTACGTGGGGCAGGTGAAAGCGACCCTCGCCAAATACGGCCTCAACTGCTGGGCAATCAGCAATCATCTGGCAGGTCAGTGCGTAGTGGACACGCTGGACGGCGCGTATGACTCCCGCCTGGATGGTTTCGCTCCCGCAGAGTTTGCCGGAAAGCCGGAAGAGATTCAAAAATGGGCAATCCAGGAGATGAAATACACCGCGCAGGCCGCAAAGGCCATGGGCGTGGATGTGGTCACCTTCTTCATGGGCTCCCCGATCTGGAAGTTCTGGTATTCATTTCCCCAGACCTCCGAGGAAATGGTGGAGGCAGCCTATCAGAAGGTTAAGGAGATGTGGAGTCCGATCATGGATGAGTTCGATCGCTGCGGAGTCCGTCTCGCGTTGGAAATCCATCCCACGGAGATTGCTTTCGACTATTGGAGCACCAGGAAACTGCTGGAAGTATTTGAATATCGTCCAACTCTGGGAATCAACTTTGATCCCAGTCATCTAATCTGGCAGGGGCTCAACCCGGCAGTTTTCATTCTGGACTTTGCCGAGAGGATCTACCATGTCCATGTGAAGGACACGAAGATGAATCTCGACGGCAGGAATGGGATTCTCGGCTCCCATATCACGTTCGGAAATCAGCGCAGGGGCTGGAATTTTGTCTCGCCCGGCCACGGCGATGTGGATTTTGACGCCATCATCCGCGCCATCAATCAGATCGGCTATGATGGGCCTCTCTCCATCGAGTGGGAAGACAGCGGAATGGAACGTGTTTTTGGCGGTACCGAGGCCTGCGCCTTCACAAAGAAAATCAACTTTTCTCCCTCTGATGTGGCTTTTGACGATGCCATAAAGAATCAGTAAAAGTAGACACCAGGAGGGACATACAGGGCCTGCTTTCCCTTCCTTCAATTTTGATACTTTCTGCTACAGATTCGCTGCATCTGCTACAGATCTCCGTTAAAAACTACGTATTTCCGTGAGCCTCTGAGGGTACAATCCATTTCGATTCCCCTATGCTCCAGCGAAAGAAGTCTTGAGAATTCAAGGCTTCTTTTCTTTTTGGGAGAGATCTTGTTACACCTCTGTTACAATTACCTTGGATTTGGAGAAGATGTCGTTCAACAGTTATCATAGGGTAGAAGCATGACATGCCTGCAAGTTCTGTGATATGCGGTATTTCTGTGGAAGTGAAAAGAATCAGGGGGAAGGATAAATGGCGGTTTGTCTGAATTGCGGAAAAGAATATGGCGGCTGTCTTTGTGATACATGCAAAAACACTGTAGATTTAGAAGATCTATGCTAAAGAATCGTGAATTACCGGCTTGGCAGCGGGGAGAATCCGCTGTGGGACCAGTTTGCACTGGAACTGTTTTCCATGAGTGATTTTCGAAATGTTGTATTTGCGCTGGCTGATGAGCTCCCTTCGCCAAGGAAGGAATATTGGAAGATTCTGTCATTATCAGGTACAAGTGCCAATATCCAAAAGTACAGTCGTACATGGCTGTATGAGACATATGCCGGTATAAAGGACACGAATGGTATAAGCAGATCCGAGATGAATCGTGTCAAGGGCTTGGTCCTCGGAGCACTGTTTATGGACTATCGCTATGAAGATGCAGATCATCTAGCAGGTGAGTTGTTGGAGGAAGAAGTACTTCCGACGCAGGTCTATTACAATCTGGCGGACTTCTATTCCAAGACCAGACGGTATGATGAGGCAGATGACGCAATGAATGCAGCTGCAGAACTGTATGGTGAGGAACAGACAAAGATTCTGTTTGGCAAGATCGCGGAAAACAACAAAAAGTATCGGGAGAAAGAGGCTGTCGGCAAACAGCAGTATATGCCGAATCCCAAAGAAGACAGAGAAGCGGCACGCAAGGCATATGTTGATTATCTTGCGTCTATCGGGATTGATGCGGAAATGCCGGAAACCACTATATCCAAAAAGAACGTACCGACTGCAATCCCGAAGGATCAGTATCCGAATCCAAACGAAATTCGAGATGCAGATTTCGATACTTTTGTTGCCTATGATCTTGAAACGACGGGGATAAGTACAAAGATAGATGCCATTATAGAGATTGGTGCAATCAAGGTATACAGTGGCAAAGTGATAGAATCAAAAGAATATATATTCCAGGAGTTTGTCCGCCCGTTTAAAAAGAATATCCGGGAGGAAGTGACTGCTCTGACCGGTATCACCAAAGAGGATGTACTATAAGGTTTTAGGAGAGACTGTCGATTCCGTAGAACTCAAATGTCTGGTCGTCAGCCGAGGGATCATAATCGATCGGGAGGTCTATCAGAAGTGCGGAAAAGATTACCGTATCTATCTCAATGCTCTGACCTGCAACAGCTTTAAACTGCCGGACGGGACGATCGTGATGGCCACAGATCTGGGTTTTCATCTCAGTACGCTTTCTTCTATGTTCTCCTGGGATAATCTCAAGCTTTTCAAATACATGAACGATATGAAAACGGATTTCCGCCTCTCCCTTGTTGACGGGAAGCCGGCATTGCTGTATAAGGGAGACCCTGTCACTCCGGTTGAGCTGATGCCGGGCACAGAGTTTTTTAAGCAAAAGACCAGTTCGGGAATGCCCTTTATAGGGAACGCCGTACTGCAGGGCTGTGACTGGGTGGCCTTCCAGTGCCTGTGGCCCTGTGACTACGCCTGCGCAGGAAAACCCTGTCAGTTTTGCTTCTCCGGTGGACAATTCGAGGCACTGGCGAAACGACATAAGCCGATGCCCTTTATCCCCAGCCCCCGCGATGTATCTGAAGTGGTTCTCTATGCTGTGGAGCATGACGGGGTCAACAGCATGCAGCTTACCGGAGGCTCAACTTTAAAAGCAGAGACAGAGGAGAAGTACATCACAGCCTATATGCGCGACATGCTTGAAAGCGGTGCGCGGAAGGCATTAAAGGGCGAACTTCTTCTGTATATCACGCCTCCGGAGCAGCATGATGTGATCGATCGCTATTTTGACATGGGCGCGAGCCGCATCGCCTGTTCTCTCGAGGTATGGGATGACAAGCTCGGAGAGAGTATCACCCCGGGCAAGCGCAGCTTTACGACGAAGCAGCGGCATCTGGATGCGCTGACTTATATTGCTGACAAGTACGGCCCTGGCAAGTCCTTCTGCAACTTCATCATTGGCCTCGAGCCATTTGAAACGCTCAAGGAAGGCGCGACGTATCTGGCTGAACGCGGTGTGATCCCCAGTGCCTCGGTATGGAGGCCCTTCGGCAAGCCTGTCAATGGCTCCATGAAGCCCGCAAGCCTTGATTACTTCCGTAAAACCAAGGATATGCTTGCGGAACTGTATCTGAAATATGGTTTGGAACCAGCCGGTTGCTGTGGGCTGAATGTCTGTATAGAACGTGACATCTGGCGATCTGCGTCTGCTGCTCCCTGTTGCTGACAAATTCATGATTTGTGAGAATGATCAAATGATAAGGACAGAGATACGGTACTTCCTTTCTACAACATAAAAGTACCAAAAGTACCAAACGAAACATGCGAAAACCCACGAAAATACGTGTGTTTCAGGTGGGCAGGGTGGAATTCCCGCCCCCTACATTTCTTTTTCCCCGGCCGCTTCCCGGAAAAAGCGGAGAAAGGCGCGCACGGCGGCGGGCGTGTAATCGCGGTCCGGCAGAAGGGCACAGAATCTTCTTTTCGTTATCCCGGAGTTGATCTTGAAGTAGCGGAGCGAATTGTCATGCGGCCTGACCATGCGGTCACTGACAAATGCCGCACCGTAATCCGCCGCGGCAAAGCTCATGGAAGTCGCGAGCTGGGAGAGGCGGAGGCGGATCTTCGGCGTGATTCCCGCCTCCTCAAAAAGCTGAACCGCCCGGTCGTGAAGATTGTTGCCCGGGGTCAGGATAATGAAAGGCAGAGACGCAAAGCGCGCCAGGCCGGCACAGGGACACGTCTCCTCCAGATGCCTTTTTCCTGCGATATCCTCCCAGGTGAGACAGCATTCCGCCAGTTCCCCCGTCACCGGGTTGTCCGCGCTCACCGCCAGAATCACCGTGTCCTTAAATGCCGTGTGATGATCGAACGACGCAATAAAATGCTCGTCGCAGCTGAAGGTGAGGTCGATCTCCCGGTTCGCCAGAAGCTTTGCGAGCTCAGCCGCCGATTCCTCCACCAGACGGATCTCGATGCCGGGATACCGGTCGCTGAAATCCTTCAGTATCCGCGGAAGGATTGACACATTTACGTAGTGCGATCCTCCGATCGTGAGAGTTCCGCTTTCGAGATCCCGGATGTCTGAGAGCGCGAGATCCAGCGATTCCTCCTCCATCCTGATTTTTTCGATTGTTCTGATGAAAATGCGGCCGGCCTCTGTCAGCTGAAGCGGGTGCCGGCTCCTGTCAAACAGGGACATGCCGATCCTCTGCTCAATCTTCCGCACCGCCGTGCTGAGCGCCGGCTGCGTCAGATACAGTGCATCCGCCGCCTTCGTAAAGCTGCCGGTCTTATATACTTCGTATATGTATCTGAATTCCTGTTCCATATTCGGCTTCCTCTGTCCGTACTTCTTATCTGTCTGCCCCACCGGCCGGCATCATTATCGTTCTGAATGTACACGCGGCCGGCATCATTATCGTTCTGAATGTACACGCGGCCGGCATTATTTTCACTCTGAGTGAATACTTATCCGGCTCCGTCTGACGTCCGGATTCACATGCCGGGGCCCAGCATTTAAGCGTACCTCCAGTATAAATGAAATTTATGGATCTGTAAATTATGCGATATTTTATTTATCCAATATGTGGAATATGATGCTCTTAAAGAGAAACAGATCAGTCGAGAACGGAAGGACTGTAAGGAGGAAGACATGAAAATCAATGCATTGCTCATGGATCCGTCGGACAACGTCGTGACCTGCGTCGAGGAAGTGGCGGCCGGACAGGAAATCGTGTATCGGAACGGTGAGGAATACCTGACCCTGACCGCGGCCGAAACCATTCCCTACTGCCACAAGGCCGCGCTTAAGGATTTCGGGATTGAGGAAGCGGTGATCAAGTACGGAGAGCTGATCGGAAATACCAGTCAGCCCGTACGGAAGGGCGGCTGGGTATCGCACGAAAATATCTACAGTGTTCCGAGAGACTACGACAGCGAAATGGTATAAGGAGGAAGAAACATGCAGTTTTGGGGATACAGAAGAGCAGAGGGAAGGCCGGGAATCCGCAATCATGTACTGATCCTCCCGACGTGCGCGTGCGGCAGCGAGAGCTCCAGGATCGTCGCAAGTCAGGTGCGGGGCGCCGTCAATATTGTCTTTAACACGGGATGTTCCGACGTCGCGGCCAATACGGCGATGTCCCAGAAGGTGCTGACCGGATTCGCCTGCAATCCCAACGTCTACGGCGTCGTGATCATCGGGCTCGGATGTGAGACCGTCGGCCACGACAAGCTGGCGGAAAAAATCCGCAGCATGACTTCAAAGCCCGTGGCGCATTTTGGAATTCAGGACGAGGGAGGCACGCTCAAGACCATCGAGAAGGCGGTCCGGGCCGCGCGGGATATGGCAGCGGAGGCGGCCATGCAGCAGAAGGAGCTCTTCGATATCTCGGAGCTCTTCATGGGGATCGAATGCGGCGGCTCAGACGCGACGAGCGGCATCGCCAGCAATCCGGCGGTCGGGGAGCTCTCCGACGAGCTGGTTGACCTCGGCGCCACGACCATGATGTCCGAGTCGATCGAATGGATCGGCGGCGAGCACGTGGTCGCAAGACGCGCCGCGACTCCGGAAATTCACAACCAGATCATTCAGGTGTGCAAGGGCTATGAGGAGCATCTGAAGGCGGCGGGGCAGGACTGCAGGGCCGGACAGCCCACGCCCGGCAATAAGGCTGGCGGTCTCTCCACCCTGGACGAGAAGAGCCTCGGCTGCATCAGAAAGGGCGGCACAAGGCCGATCGTGGAGGTGCTTGAGCAGGCCGAAAGACCGACAAAGCGCGGGGCCCTCGTGATGGATACCGCGGGGTATGACATTTCCTCGGTGACATCCATGGTCGCGGCGGGCTGCCAGATGGTCATCTTTACCACGGGCCGCGGAACGCCGACCGGCAACGCGATTGCCCCCGTCCTCAAGGTGACCGCCAACGCGCGAACCTACGAAAAGATGGAGGACAACATGGACGTCGATCTGTCCGGCATCATAAAGGGAACCACCACCTTCAAGGAGGAGGGACACCGGCTCCTTGGCATCGTGGGCGATCTCTGCAACGGGAAAATGACCAAGGCCGAGGCCTTCGGCTTCTCGGACATCGCCGTCGACCACGTATGCCGGTTTGTGTGATCCTTCACTGATTGATCATCGGGAGTTCTCTTTCAGACGCGTGACTGAATATACAACGATATTGTTCTCAATGAGGAGGAACCAAGATGGGCTTCATTTTTAAACCCTGGAAAAAACTGAGTCTGTTCACCCGCATTATGATCGGCTTTGCAGCGGGTATCATCGTCGGACTGATTTTCGGCGAGAAGGCGGCGGTTCTCAATCCGCTCGGCACAATTCTTACGAGACTTCTGACCATGGTGGTCGCGCCGCTTGTTTTCTGCCTTCTGGTAAATGCGGCCGCTGACGTCGGTGACGGCAAAAAGCTGGGCAGAATGGGCGTCAAAACCGTGATCTGCTTCCTTGTCAGTACCGCGTTCGCGATCGTGATCGGACTTGTCATCGCGAATGTCATGAACGTCGGCACAGGCGTCACGATTCAGCAGGCGGCGGAGACCGCGGAGGCGGCGGAGGACGTCTCCATGCTCGATACCCTGATCAATATCATTCCGACCAACCCCTTCAACGCGCTGTCCGAGCAGAATCTGCTGCAGATCATTTTCTTCGCCCTTTTCCTGGGCTTTGCGCTCATGAAGCTCGGCGACAAGGGGCAGGCGCTCCTCAACATCACGAAGTCCGGCGAAGAGGCCATGAAATATATCACCGGAATCGTGCTTGAGTTCACGCCCTACGGCGTCTTCGGCCTCATGGCAAATGTCGTCGGAAGCAATGGTCCCGCGATCCTGCTTCCCTATATAAAGACCATTGCGGCGCTTTATATTGCCGGCTTCCTTTACCTCATCACGGTACAGGCCGGCCTCATGGTTGGCGTCATCGGCCGCGTAAGCCCGGTCCGCTTCCTGAAGGGGATGAAGGAGGCCATGGCCTTTGTCTTCGCGACCTGCTCCAGCGTAGCGACAATCCCGCTCAACCTCAAGTGCGCGAAGGATATCGGAGTCGATGAGGAGACGGCGAATTTTGTCATCCCCTTCGGCGCGGTGATGAATATGAACGGAACCGCGATTTACGAGGCGGTCGCCATCGTGTTCACCGCTCAGATTTACGGCATCAATCTGACCTTTACGCAGCAGGTGATGGTCATGCTGACGGCGACTCTGGCCTCCATCGGCACTGCCGGCATTCCGGGCTCCGGTCTCGTCATGCTGACGATCGTGCTCTCCTCTGTCGGTCTTCCGATGGAAGCGATCGGCCTTCTGGCCGGCATCGACCGGATTCTCAACATGGGCCGCGTCATTCCCAACATCGTCGGCGATGCGGCGACGGCTGTCATCATCTCGAGGACGGAAGGTACCTTCAACGACCGGAAGGCCGCGTGAGTGCGGCAGGTGAGTCAGACGGGGACGTGAGTCAGACGGGGACGGTTCTTTTTGACTCACTGCGTCT
>CAYLHR010000022.1:0-6356 GCA_964383335.1 uncultured Lachnospiraceae bacterium | reverse complement strand
TTATTGGTCTGTTGTTGTTCTTCCCCCCTCCCAAACAAACCACCCCCCCCCCCCCAACACCCCCCCCCGGCAGCACAATCCGGATTCTGGTTCCGAGGTCTTTTCTTGAAAGAATCTCAAAGTGGCCGTCGTGCTTGTCCACAATCCACTTCGCGATGGAGAGGCCGAGTCCCGTGCCGGCACTCTCGCGGGCCTCGTCCGCCCGGAAGAAGCGCTCGAAAATGTGGGGGAGCTCGGACTCCCCGATGCCGGTTCCCGTGTCCTGCACCTGCAGGTAGGGCCGGCCTTTTTCATCTGCGCCGTATGAGAGGATGATTTCGTCCCCCCGCGCGGTATATTTTGCGGCGTTGTCGATCAGGATCCGCACGGACTGTTTCATGAGGCCCGGATCGATCGTTACGGTGCGCGGATCGTCCCCGTCTTTTAGTCGGTAGACGTGCTGTTCATCAATCATGAGGGACTCTTCGTATATCTCCCGCATGAAATCATCCAGCCGGACCGGTTCCTTCCGGACGGCCGTCTTTCCGCTGTCTCCCCTCGCGAGGAAGAGAAGCTGTTCCACGAGGTAGTTCATGTGCTCCGCTTCATGCCTGATCGCGGAGATGCTTTCATTCAGGATTTTCTCATCTTCCTTTCCCCAGCGGTCCAGCATATTGGCGTAGCCCTGGATCACGGCGATCGGAGTCCGCAGCTCGTGCGAGGCGTCGTTGACGAAGCGGGACTGCTGACGGAGCGTGTCCCGCATGCGGAGAAGCAGGTTGTTCATGGCGGCTTCCACGCCCGAAAGGTCCGAATCACCGAAGGAGAGGGGCCCCTCCGAGCCCGCCTGATCCGGCTGGATGTGGAGGAGCGCGTCCTCGATCACCTGATATTTATCTTCTGTAAATGAGAGACGGCTGAGCTCATCGGCCCGGAGCGCGATCTCATTGATCGGCGCCAGGATCCGCCGGATCGCCCTGTCCTCCCTGTAATAGGAGAAGAGAAGGCTGAGCAGCTGGATGAGGATGAGGGCGGCAACCACCCCCGCGATTGTGACGAAGGGAACCAGGCAGGGCCGGGACAGAAGTACGCCGCCCGCCGGGGAGGTGACTTTGTAGATGAGGGAGGCTTCGGGGCCGGGAGCGGCCGTCAGTGCCGCAAATTCCCGCCGGTTATTCAGAATAATCCTTCCCAGAGCCGTATATTCCTGGTCCGCGCACCAGAGAACAGCCAGGGCCGCGAAGAGGAACACGTCCGTGCAGAAAAAGCGGACGAGTCTCCGTCTGATGCCGTACCAGTGCAGTTTCCTGGTGATCGACGTCATCCGCCGCTGTTCATCCGGGGAAATGCCCCGCCCTCTGTCTGCACCTGCGCCGGCCTCCCCGGCTTTAACTGTCTGACTGAATTCCTGCATCTGGCATCTCCGTTTCCGAATGGATGACATAGCCGACGCCCCTGACGGTCCGGATCATTTTTATATCGAATACATCATCGATTTTGGATCGCAGATAGCGGATATAGACGTCCACGATGTTCGTTTCTCCGACATAATCATATCCGCAGACCTTATTGAGGAGAGTGTCCCTTGAAAGGACGATATCCTGATTTTCGAGCAGCGTCTTCAGCATCAGAAATTCTCTGTTCGTGAGAGTGATGTCGTGCCCCTCATAGAGAACCCTCCTCCGCTTCTCGTCCAGCGTGAGGCCGCGCCAGCGGAGAACGCCGGCTTCGTCCCCGCTGTCAGCCGGTCCTGCCGGAGCGGTGTGTCCGGCGTGGATTTTGAGCGCGACGCGGATTCTCGCGAGCAGCTCCTCAATCGCGAAGGGCTTGGTGATGTAGTCCACCGCGCCCGCATCGAGGCCCGAAACCTTGTCCATCACCGCGTCTCTGGCGGTGAGGAGGATCACTGGGACCTCCTTTTCGCGAAGGAGCCTCCGGAGAACCTCCAGGCCGTTGAGGCCGGGAAGCATGATGTCGAGAAGGATCAGGTCGTAGTGACCTTTCAGCGCCATCTCGAGCGCCTCCCGCCCGTTTCCGGACTTGTCGACCCGGTAGCCTTCATGAAGAAGCTCCAGCTCCACAAAGCGGGCCAGCTTTTCCTCGTCCTCCACCAGCAAGATGTCAGCATCCATGTGTCTTCTCCTTATGCGCTCCTGTCATTTGATTCGAAGCCGTTCATGAATCCTTCCTTCACGTCGTCCACGATGCTGCCCGCCTGATCCAGGACCCTGTTGGCCGCGTCGGCATTTTCCGCGCCGCGGAAGGAGTAGCGGATTCCGCAGAACAGCGCGACGATCATCACGGGGAAGACCGCTTCCCAGAACATGAAGAGGAGAATGACAAAGACCAGCGTGGGCATGGTGAAGAGGGAATTCCCGCCCTTCGTCACGACAAAGGAAGTCTGCTTGATGAAACGGGTGCAGATACTGAAGATCCGCTTAACACTGCGCCTGAAATCCGGCGCCGATTTCTCCTGCTCCTCCACCTTGTCCTGCACGCGGACGTAACAGTTCTGTTCTTCATAGGCGGTGGAGTAGGAACTCTGCGCGGGCTGCTTCACCTTCCCCTCCCGCTCGAGAAGCACGACTGCGTCCAGCAGATCGCCGCCGGCTGCTTCAAGGGCTGCCTTTGCCTCCTCATAAGAGAGATCCGTCTTCTGTCTCAGGCGCTCGATTTTTTCCATCATATCCATCATTTTACCTCCGGGATGACAGCCGGTGTGCGGCTGCATTTTTAATGTATTCATCTCTGATCGATGTAACAAGAGGATACCATCCTGAGATGAAGTCATCCTGAGAGAAAGATTAAAATCCGATTAATAGTTAATTATATCATATTTTTGCATGAACCTGTTCTGCGGAACAAAAGACTGCCCCCTTTGAGACCGTCATCATGCGGTCCCGGAGGGGGCAGAGATTATTTTTACTTAGAAGTACTTTCAAAGAGCGCTGAAATGGGTTGCTGCTTCCCTCGGAGGATGCCAGGATCGCGGCCGTCGCCATGATGGAATATATGGAAAGAGTCAGGTGAAAAAGAAATGAAGGGACTGTCGTGCGGCAGTCCCTTCTGACGAGCATGTATTTATGATGTTTAATATCATCAGGCCTTTCCGTCGGAGCCGAGAACCTCGACGATCTTGTGAGCGACGATATCCTTGACATACTTGCGGCCGTCGCCGATGTACTGTCTGGGATCGAAGTGATCCGGATGAGCCTCCATGTGCTCACGGATACCGGCCGTCATGCCGAGACGGAGGTCGGAGTCGATGTTGATCTTGCAGACCGCGCCTCTGGCAGCCAGACGAAGCTGATCTTCCGGAATGCCGATCGCGTCCTTAAGAGCGCCGCCGTGGGCGTTGATGATCTTAACATATTCCTGCGGGACGGAAGAAGATCCGTGCAGAACGATCGGGAAGCCCGGAAGTCTTCTGGCGACTTCTTCCAGGATGTCCAGGCGGAGCTTCGGATCTGTGCCGGGCTTGAACTTATAAGCGCCGTGGCTGGTTCCGATCGCGATCGCAAGAGAGTCAACACCGGTTCTCTTTACGAATTCCTCGACCTGATCCGGATCCGTGAACATGGCCTTGTCGGCGTCAACGCTGACCGCGTCCTCGATGCCGGCGAGCGTTCCGAGCTCGGCCTCGACCACAGCGCCGCGCTCATGGGCATATTCCGCGACACGCTTGGACTCAGCGATATTGTCCTCAAAATCATGGCCGGAGTAGTCAATCATGACGGAGGTGAAACCGCTGTCGACGCATTCCTTGCAGACAGCGAAATCTGCGCCGTGATCCAGATGCAGAGCGATCGGGATCTCCGGATACAGCTCAACCGCCGCTTCGACAAGCTTCTTCAGATATACGGAGTTGGCGTATTTTCTGGCTCCGGCGGAAGCCTGCAGAATCACCGGGGACTTCAGCTCGGCGGCTGCTTCCGTGATCGCCTGAACGATCTCCATGTTGTTGACGTTGAACGCGCCGACCGCGTAACCACCGTCATAAGCTTTTTTGAACATTTCGGTTGTTGTTACCAGTGCCATAATGATTCCCCCTTTATGGTTGAATTTCCGGATCCGAATTTCTGTAACGGTTTTCCGGTATGATGGGTCATGCTATTATAACACGATATTTGTGAATTGTGTTGCCTCATCTGCCTTAAAATGAAAGATTTTGAAACGCGTACATGTGTGCCCGGCGCGCCGGAATGGGCGAATCTTGTTTTTGCGTATTTTCTCGTATATACTTTCAATACAGGAGGATTGGGTAATATGTTAAAAACACATGAGATCGTCATTGATCATACAGAAGCATCGGCGGAAGCCGCTCTTTCGACCGCGGACGCCTTTATCCGGGATCTCGGCCTTTCGGGAAAGGACGCGATACATCTGCGCCTTCTCGCGGAGGAGACCATCGGCATGGTGCGCGCGATGGCCGGGGATTTCAGTGCGCTGTTCTGGCTTGAGGGGGACAGAGGCGGGTACAGAATCCGGCTCTCGGCGGACACCAGAATGAACCTGAAGAAGAAAGAGGATCTGCTTTCCGTGTCCAAATCGGGCAGAAATGCGGCGGTCAGGGGCTTTATGGGCCGGATCGGCGAGATCATCGAGGACAGTCTCATGAATTTTGACGATGTGATGACGGAACAGAACAAGTATGCCGGAGGCGGCCGACCCTATGCGGAATACGGCTTTGTGACGCCAGGTGCCGTCCTCAATCCGCTCACGGAGCCCGCTCCCTTCTGGTCGCTTGAGACCTACAAAGAGGCACTGGAAAATGCTCCGGGCAAAGAAGGGGGAAAGACCGAGGCGTGGGATGAACTCGAGAAGTCGATTGTGGCCAGCCTCGCCGATAACGTGATCGTCGGCATCCGGAAGAATTCGGTGGACATGACGATCATAAAGAGACAGCTGGTCCACTGACCGGGGACGCATTTCTGCTCCGGAATCAGGGGAGAAGGATCCGTTATACATGAAGATTTCAGTCGTAGCCGTCGGAAAATGCAAAGAAAAGTACTGGAACGAGGCCATCGCCGAATACACGAAGCGGCTCCGGCGCTACGCTCCTCTGGAAATCATCGAAGTGCCTGACGAGAAGACGCCGGACGGCGCCTCGGAGGCGGAGGAGAGGCAGATTAAGGCGCGGGAGGGAGAACGGATTCTGAAAAAGCTCCGGGACGACGCATACGTGATCGCGCTCGCCATCGAGGGCGAGTCGCCGGACTCGGTGGCGCTCTCCCGGGAGCTCGACAGACTGGCCGTCAGCGGGTGCGGCGCGGAGATTGACTGATAAAGGAGGAGCGCCACAATGGCAACCAGAATTAAGGAAAAATATCTGGCCGAGGCTGTTCCTGCTTTGCAGCAGAAATTCGGCTATAAGAATGTGATGGAGATCCCGAAGCTGAGCAAGATCGTCATCAACATGGGTCTTGGCGATTGCAAGGATAACGCCAAAGCCATGGAAATGGCCATCAATGAGCTGACCACTATCGCCGGCCAGAAGCCGATGGTTACCAAAGCGAAGAAATCCATCGCGAACTTCAAGGTTCGTGAAGGCATGAACGTCGGCGCCAAGGTAACGCTTCGCGGCGAGCGCATGGAAGAGTTCATGGATAAGCTTGTCTCCGTCGCGCTGCCTCGTGTACGTGACTTCCGCGGTGTAAGCACCAAGGCCTTTGACGGCCGCGGCAATTATGCGCTGGGTATCCGCGAGCAGCTGCTGTTCCCTGAAATCGAGTATGACAAGGTGGAGAAGATCCGCGGTATGGAAATGATCTTCGTGACCACCGCGAAAACCGATGAGGAATGCATGGAACTGCTGCGGCTGCTGGGCATGCCTTTTGCCCAGGCATAAGAACCAGGTTGAAGGAGGAAGAATAAAGTGGCTAAGCTGAGCATGAAACTCAAGCAGTCCAGAGCGCCGAAGTTTTCTACCCGCGCTTATACCCGCTGCAGGATCTGCGGTCGCCCCCACAGCGTGCTGCGCAAGTACGGCGTATGCCGTATCTGCTTCAGAGAGCTGGCGTACAAGGGACAGATTCCCGGCGTGAAGAAAGCCAGCTGGTAATAACGGGAAAACGCAACAGCTGATGCGCTCCGGGAATGTCCCTTCGAGGCTTTCCCGGGTCAACGCAGGCTGCGGCGCAGGGTTTTGGTAACTCGCCGGCAAGCGATCAGACAGGTTCGAACTGCCGGCGGATCACGGAACAAGCGCGAGATACTGCGAACTGTCCGTGAGAAGATTATACAAGGAGGTCAAAACCATGGTAGTGAACGATCCCATTGCCGATATGCTCACTCGTATTCGGAATGGTCAGGTGGCCCGTCATGATTTCGTGACGGTACCAGCCAGCAAAACCAAGAGAGCCATCGCGAAGATTCTG
>CAYLHR010000021.1:0-19910 GCA_964383335.1 uncultured Lachnospiraceae bacterium | reverse complement strand
GAAGGTATAGATATTGCGGAAGGCCTGCGCGAAGGTCTCCCCGTTCAGCTGACCGGAAACCGTGAGGTTGGCGGGCTTTGCGAAGAAGTCCTTCGCGAAATCGACGCCTCCCTCCTGCGTGCGGGGCAGATTCATGAGGTCGAGCGTGGTCACCTGGAACATTTCTCCCGCTCCCTCGGCGTCGGAGGAAGTGATGATGGGGGTGTGGACGTAGACATAGCCCCGGTCCTGGAAGAACTTGTGAATCGCGTAGGCCGCGAGGGACCGCACGCGGAAGACCGCCTGGAAGGTGTTGGTCCTCGGGCGCAGGTGCGTCATTGTGCGGAGAAACTCCATGGAGTGCCGCTTCTTCTGAAGCGGATAATCCGATGTGGACGCGCCCTCGATTTCCACGGAATCCGCCTGAATCTCAAACGGCTGCCTGGCATCCGGAGTCGCGACCAGGGTGCCGGTCACAATCACGGCCGTGCCGACATTGAGATGTGCGATCTGGCTGAAATTGTCCATTTTATCATGAAACACGACCTGCAGGGTGTTAAAATGCGTGCCGTCATGCAGCACCATGAAGCCGAAGGTCTTTGAATCCCGGATGCTGCGCACCCAGCCGCCGACGGAAATCTGCCGGTCAAGATACTGATCTGTCTTCCTATAAATATCTCTCACTGTCACGAGTTTTAGCATGGTTCCCCACTCCTCTTATCATTCTTAAAAAATGTATCCGCTTATTGTAACACGAAACCGCCGTCTTTCCTACTGGAAAAACAGCGGCTTCCCTTTTATTTTACTGCTGCCCCTCCGCCGAGAGAAATTCTCCGACCAGGTGCCAGAAGGCCCTGCTGCTGGAGGGATTCACGTAATAGCTGCAGCTGCCGTCGTCCTTGATCAGCCTTCTTCTCCCGAAGCTGATGGACTCGCTCGTGCCGTCTACGCGGAGCGTGAACACATCGCCGACCTCCGTCTCCACGTCATCCGACTCCTCTCCGATCTCCATGACGCCCATGGTGGTGAGAATGGTGAGGATCATCTCCTTCTGGACCGTCTCCCCCTCCGCGCGCTCCGCTCCGAGGCGGCTGCAGAGGAGGGATACCTCTCTCCCGTTCTGGGCCAGATCCACCATCCGGTCGATCTTTCTGTGAAACGCGAGATCGGCCTCCTTATTTACGGCAAAGCCGGATGAGTTCTCCGATTTCTCGGACAGTGATTCCTCCTCCGGACTGCCGGCCTCCGCGGACAGGGACTCCGCCCCGCTGTCAGCCGCTGCAGGCACAGATACCTCCGCTGCACTCTCGGCCGCTGCAGGCACAGATACCTCCGCCGCACTCTCGGCCGCCGCAGGCACAGATACCTCCGCTGCACTCTCGGCCGCTGCGGGCACAGATGCCTCCGCCGCGCTCTCAGCCGCACTGCCGGACGCCGCGCCCGCATTTCCGGAGCCGCAGGCAGAAAGCGCCATCGCTGTTGTCAAAATCAGGGCCGTCACACGCATTCTGTTCACTGATACTCACCTCTTATGATTCCGTCATGGCCGCCGGCACCCGTCCGGCGGTCCGTCAGAGGTCAATTATATCATAGTCCCCTGAACTATGTCAGCAAATTCGGGGAATACGGGCCTCCCGCCGCCCTATTCGCGGTTTTTCAGGACCTCGGCGGGCGACACCTTCCGGATCCGTCCCCGAAGGAGGGTGCTTATGAGGAGATACATGACAAGGATCACGGCGTATATCAGAAGGTAGATCAGCGGATTCATGGAGAGGTCCATGGCGCATGCGACATTGGACACCAGCATCGGATAGAGCGAATCGATGATCTTCTTCGAGAGCGGAATGATGACGGCCGAGCCGGCCGCGATCAGGTAGAAGTTCCCGCTCACATAGAGCTGCCGCACCTCCCGGTCGCGGAAGCCGAATATCTTCATAAGGGCGATATCATAGGAGGAGTGATCGATCATCACGCCCAGCATGAGGTACATGACGGCGATAAAAATGAACCCCGTGAGACCCAGCATAAAGTAGATCATCGACCACATCAGGTTGATGAACACGTCCGCCGCCTTGCGGATTCCCTCCTTCGAGAGGGTGGAATACAGCCTTCCCTTTTCAATCGGCAGCTCGCGGTCCGAGAACACGCAGTTGTAATAATCCTCCTTCTCTCCCAGCAGGTCCCGCATGGAATCAATATCCATAAAGACATAGAAGCCGGGTGAGTACTGATAAATATCCTTTACCCGGAAGGCGTAATATCTGCCGTTCTCGTCGTCGTCGAGCGTCACCTCGTCTCCCCTTTTCAGCCCGTATTTCTGGGCCATGGCGGAGGAGATCACCACCTCTTTCTGGGAGGGCGCCGGGTCGGCGTCAAAATATCTGCTGTCCTTCTGAAGGCCCAGAAGCATCACGTCGAGCCTGTAGCCCAGGTGCTCCTTTTTAAATGATCTGGCGAAGGCCGCCTCGCCGCCCTCCGGAACCTCCTTCTCCGGATACTTGTAGAGATACATGTACGCAAACTTCGTGTCCGCGATATTGTCTCTTTGGATGTGTCCGCACATCACCCAGCAGTCGATCCCGATGAAGGCGAGCACAAGACAGATGAGAAGGCCGGCCAGCACCGTCAGCGCGGCGCGCGACTCCCTGATCATCTGCTTTACGCGGAAGCGCCGGATAAAGGCCTTCCGCCCGGACGCCGCGCATCTTCCGTCCCCGCGTCCTTTCTCCCCGCATCCTTTCTCCCCGCGGGCGCGGTGCCGCCTCATGCCGGAGGCATCCGCCGCGGCAAGTCTCATCGCGCCGCTCTCCCTCCGCTCGTTTCTTAAAAGAGAGAGCGGCGTGCGGCGCAGGCGCCTCCTGATCACGGCCGCGTTCACGAGCGCGGCGATGACGGGCGGCAGGATGATCCCGTAGGCGAAAATATATCCGATCGGCTGTACCGCCAGCGAGGGGACCGAATAATAGGAATAGGTGTCCTGCATCTGAAAGTTCACTCCGGCCGGCGTATAGCCGATCAGGGTTCCGATGATCCCCGAGATTCCCGCCACGGCCACGGGAAGGATGATATAGTGGCGGAGAAGCTCGCCGCCGCGCACCCCCATCGAGTAGAGGGCGCCGATCACCATGCTGTCCTCCTCAATGCCGTGAATCACGAACACCGCGATGACATAGGCGAAAAGACCGACGATAATCACGCCGGCCAGAAGGCTCGCCGCCCTGTTGATCACTACATCGGAGGCGGAGCCCCCGATCCGCATATTCTCCTCTTTCGTGACGAACATCTGGAGGTTGTGGATCTCGATGTCCATCTCCTTCTTCAGATCCTCGGTGTCCTTTCCTTCAAAGAGGGGGGAATCCAGCATTTCCCTCAGGGACTTCACGTCTCCCAGCTGCTCGTCCATGTATTCCCGGAAATACGGATCCTCCACGTCATCCTCATCAAAGGGGACGGCTTCGATCCGGTCCCGCATCTCCTCATCGGTCAGCGCGCCGTTCAGCCGGTAGGCGTAAATATAAGTTTCCGCCTCCATGGACGTCCCGGCCCGCTCCAGCTCCCTGAACGCCTCCGCGGAGACGAAGGCGGTCCCGAACTGCTTGCTGTCCACGGTGCTGTCCGTCATTCCGGCGACGGGGACATCGTAATCGGGGGTCGTCCCGATCCCGCAGACCCTGAAATCCTCTCCCCCCACCGGCAGGATATCACCGACGCCGATGCCGTTCACCTCCGCGAAGCGGCGCTCAAGAACGAGGCTGCGCGCGTCCCCGGGCATGCTCCCCGCCTCCAGCTCGACGAGATTGATGGCGATTCTGTTCCGGAATACGCGGATCCTCCCCCCGTCCTCCGTCTCGAAATCGAGATAAAACTGAGGCTCGACGGCCGCGCCGCCGGATGCGAGTTCCTCCAGCTGGCCGGCCGTCATGGGGGCGAAGGTCTGAAATTCGCCGTCCTCGACGCGGTTCATTTCCGCGTGCTCCTCCACCCCCCGGATCACCGTCTCCGCGGCGCCCAGCAGCGCCACAATCATATAGATGGATATCACAATCAGAAAGCCCAGCGCGAAATACCGGAGGGCATGCGCCCGGAATTCTCTCAGTACGCGCTTTCTCAGTATCTTCTGCATACTACTCCTCCGCCGGATACAGCTGTCTCTCTCACAGGTCCTTCAGCTCCGCCGCGGGAACGCGCGTCCTGTTGTCATACTCCTCACTGATCATCCCGTCTTTTATCACAATGACGCGGTGCACCATATCCCGGATCGCGTTGTTGTGCGTCACGATCAGCATGGTCGTCCCGTAGCGGCGGTTGATCTCCTCGAGCAGCATGAGTATCCCCCGGGACGTCTGCGAATCCAGCGCGCCCGTGGGCTCGTCGCAAAGGAGCAGCTTCGGATTTTTGATGAGGGCCCGCGCGATCGCGCATCTTTGCTGCTGTCCGCCGGACAGCTGGGACGGGAATTTGCCCCGGTTTTCGCTGAGTCCCAGCGTCTCCAGCAGATCCTCCATGTCGAGCGGGCTGTCCGTAAGATACCTGCAGACCTCGATATTCTCCTTCACGGTGAGGTTGGGTACGAGATTATAGAACTGAAAAATGAAGCCGAGCGACGACCTGCGGTACTCCGACAGCTCCCTCGGGCCAAGGCCCGCGATCTCCCTGCCGTCCACCCGGATCGACCCGGAATCGGGAATGTCCAGTCCCCCGATGCAGTTGAGAAAGGTGGATTTTCCGGAGCCGCTCGGCCCCTGAATCACGCACATCTGCCCCTGCTCCACCTGCGTGGAAATTCCTTTCAGAATGAGGGCGTAGCCCTCTCCCGTCCCGTAGCTTTTTTTCAGATCCCTGACTTCCAGATACATGTCGTTCCCCCGGCTGATATTAGTCTTATCTAACTTCAGTTTATTGTATCACACCGGGACACGCGCTACAAGATGGGATTTCAGGCGCCGCGGGAGGCCCCGAGGTGCTGGATGCTCCGGGCGGCAGATGCGATCCCCGCCTCACAGGCCTCACGGAAGGAGGCGCCGTCCAGTGAGGCGTGGATATATCCGGCGACCAGATTGTCGCCGGCTCCCGTCGTATCTATGACGGGCACAGGGAGCGCCGGTATCGAAAAGCGCTCTTCCGGACAGGCCGCGTAGCAGCCCTCCGGCCCCGCCTTTATTACGACGCGGCGGACGCCCATGCTGAGAAAGACATCCGCCATCTCTGGAAAGGTATGTTTTCCGGAAAAATAGGCCGCCTCCGTCTCATTGGGGAAGATGCAGTCAATGAGCGGCAGCACATCCGCGATCTGCTCCAGATCCATCATCCGGAAGGTCGGGATCTTGGTGTCGGCAAATAAAAGCGCGCCCTCTCTTTTCGCGGCGGCGGCCAGCTCCCGGATCGTGTCCGCGCTGTCGAGAGGCGCTCGGAAGAGACTCGCGAGGGAGACGGCCCGGGCGCCCCTGAGGGCGGCGGGATCCGGCCGGTAGCCCGGAAGGGTCGACGCGGCCGATGTCACCGAGCTCCTGCTCCCGTCCATCTTTACAAGGATATCCGCCACGGGTGTGACGAGATCTTCCGACACCGTGACGCCCGTCACGTCAACGCCTCTCCCCGCGGCCTCGGAAAGAATGCTGCTTCCCGCCAGGTCTTTTCCGACGGCGCAGACGAGGCCGGCGGACCGGCCCATCTCAAGAAGGGCGAAGGACTCGTTGACCGCGTCCCCTCCCAGATTCAGCGTGATGCTCTTCGCGCGGACCTTCCCGTTCCCGTTCGGATCCTCCTCCATGCCTCTTGTGATGCAGTCGACGACCGCCTGGCCGACGCAGATCACCTCCGGTCTTTTTTCCATGTTCTCCATCCTTTATGAAAGTCCCGCTCCGCCCCCGCGGACGCCGCGGATGATTTACCCCGTCGGCCGCAGAACGTGATTCCAGGCCCAGTTCGTATACGGCCTCGTTGTCAGCTCCGACCCGCTTCCGTCGCCGGGAACGCCGTCCCAGTCATATCCGGCCCAGAACAGCCGGCCCTTTCCGAGATACACCGCCATGTGGTTCCGCCTTCCCGTGCCGATGCTGGCCAGAACGTCGCCTTTCTTAAGACCCGCTCCCGTCGCCGTATCCACCTCGGAGGTCACCTCCCGGAAGCCGTGCTTACGGGCCGTCTTCACAAAATTCCCGACGCAGACGCCGCCGTGGGCGGGAAGATCCGCGATCCCCGCCTCCCTGTAGGCGACGATCACGGCGGTCGAGCAGTTGTAGTCGCCGCACTTCTTTCCGTCCCGCTCCCCGTAGCCCTTCATCTTTTTATAGGTCTTTTTCGTGTAGGGGGCGTAGCGCTTCACCGTGCTGTATCCGCTCACGCTCTCGAGCTTCGGATCGCAGTAAAAGCCGTGCCGGTCGTCCTTCGCAATGGCCTTCAGCCAGGCGACCGCCCTCTTCACCTTCTTTTTTACGCTTCTGTATCTGGGATAGACCACGTTGCCCTTCGAATCATAGACGTAATACTGCGCGTTCCGGTCGGCCGCGCGCCTCGCGCGGATGAGATTTCTCGTCACCAGCTTCTGCGTCCCCCTGTCCTTAAAGGACGCGCGCACATAGTATCTCGCCGCCGATGCCGGCACCGGCGCACAGGTAAGAAGAAACAGAAAGACGGCGCAAAAGACGATACCCCGGTATCTCCGCATACAGTTCCTCCTTCTCATTGAGGCCCCCTCCGCACACACTGTTTCGTGTTTATCATAACACAAAAGGACACCGGGGTAAAAAGAAAGCTGTCTCCCGCGCCTGTCAGGGGCACCCCGCTTTTCGTTGCAATTTTCTGCCGCTTATAATATGATTAAGGACTGAAGCGGAGGCATTTTGAATCCATGCAGGCAGCAGTATATATCCTATTCGCCCTGGCGGTCCTGTGGCTCTTTATGGTCTGGCCGGGCAGAGGCAGAAAAGAACGGATGGAGGTCTTCTCCAGGCAGCTGATCGCGCACAGGGGACTTCACGACCTCGAAAAGGGCATTCCCGAAAATACGGTTCCGGCATTTAAGCTGGCGGTCGCCAGGGGATACGGAATCGAATTCGATGTGAGAGAGTGCGCCGACGAATCCCTCGTCATCTCGCACGACGACAATCTGAGCCGCATGGCCGGAATCGACCGCTGCATCAGCCGGATGAAGCGCTCCGAGCTTGAGGGGATCGGTCTTTTCGGGACGGCCGAGGAGATTCCGGATTTCGACCGGGTGCTCAAACTGGTTAAAGGAAGAGTGCCTCTCATTATCGAAATCAAATCAGAGGATTATAAGAACGTGGACCGCCTGTGCAGGAACGTCGTGTTCTGGCTGGACGCCTACGAGGGGCCGGCCTGCATCGAATCCTTTAACCCGGCGGTCGTCCGCTGGTTTAAAAAGAACAGGCCGGAGACGCTGAGGGGACAGCTCGCGGAGCGGTTCGACGGCCCGGGAAAGCCGAGCGGTCCCGCCGCCTTCCTCTTCAGCAGCTGCTGCTTCAACTTTCTGACGAAACCGGATTTTATCGCCTACAATGTGGCGCACCGCTTTCTCTTCCGCTTCCGGATCCTGCGGGATCTGTTCCACTGCTGCTGCGCGGCGTGGACGGTAAAGAGCGAGGAGACCCTGCGGGACGCCGCGTCCTCCTTCGATATCTTCATCTTCGACAGCTTCGAGCCGGAAAGAAGGAAGCCGGAAGGAGCGCTTGCAAAGAAGGAGCGGAATATGAGCCGCATCATACGAAAACATATGCTGGTAAGCGGCACGGTCACGGCCGTGGGATTCCGCTACAGGGCGACCTGGATCGCGCAGTCCCTGGGGATAAGCGGCTGGGTTCGCAATACATGGGACGACCGCGTGGAGATGGAGATCCAGGGCACGCCCGATGAACTCCGCGAGATGATGCGCCGCCTGGGCGAGGAGCGCTTCATCCACATCACGGACGTCGATGAGAAGGTAATTCCCGCCCTGCCGGACGAGTACGAATTCAAGGTGCGCTATTAAGCCGGAATCCGGAACACGCCGCGGGAGCGGATCAAGGTGAACTGTATATGAAAAAGCTTCGGCAGCTGAGGGAACTCATGATACGGTACGACCTGTATCACGCGCTTCCTCTTATCATCTATATGGTGATTTATCTCATCTGGTTCCGCGCGCTCGAGCTCGTGCCGCGGAACTACTACTACCAGGTGGTCTTTGACTATGACCGCCTGATTCCCTTTGTCGAAATCTTTGTCATCCCCTACATCTCCTGGTTCTTTTTCATCCTGTTCGGCACCGCGGTGCTGTATTTTTCGGACCGGAAAGCCTACGACCAGCTGCAGACGATGCTGATTCTGGGGATGACGATCTTCCTTCTCATCTCCACCTTCCTGCCGAACCGCCAGCCGCTTCGGCTGCTGGAGATGCCGCGGAACAATCTCTGCACGAGGCTCGTGACTCTGCTGTGGAAGACGGACGCCCCCACCAATGTGTGGCCGAGCATCCACGTCTACAACTCGGCCGCCATCGCCTTCGCCTTCTTCGGCTCGGAGCATCACAAACTGAAGCGTCCCCTCTTCCGCCTGGTCATCATCGTCTGGAGCATCCTCATCATCCTGTCGACGGTCTTCATCAAGCAGCACACGCTCTTTGATATGATCACCGCGCTCGCGCTCATCATGATCACATACGTATCCACCTACTCATTCGGCTTTGTACTCCGCTTCAGAGCCTTCGACCGGCTCTGGTCTTAAGAAAGGAATCCGCCATGGCAAAAGCTCCCGTATTCGACCGCCTCGTCACAGAGATGCTGCAGGCAGGCAGCAGCTCCATGCTCCTTGAGGACTGCATGTCCCTCGATTTCGGCGCCGTCGAGAAGGTGCCCGTCCGTTACCGCCTCATCGCGCTCGGCTTCGTGCGCGGCATGTCGCTCGAGGAAATCGACGCGAAGCTCCGGGAAACGGGCTGCGCGGAGCTCTACTCGCGCTCCCTGTGGGAGGCCAGCCTCATCTACGCCTTCCTGCACCGCCTGACCTACGGCGAGTGGAAGGAGCTCGAGAAGACCTGCATCAGGATCCGCGAGGAGCAGGACCGGGACGATCCCTTCTTCCCGGGCGGCTCCATTTCCATGAATGACCTGAAGGCCTATCTCGACGCCAATTCCGACGAATCCGACCGGCTCATCATGACGAGACACCTCACCCACTCGATGGAGGAGGAGATCAAAAAGACGGGGAGCGAGGCCGAATTCATCGACTTCCTGCGCACCAACATCCGCTCCTTCTCAAATGTGCGGGAGAAGACGCGCTATTATTTCTGCAAATATCTGTACTATTTTCTGCTCACGAGAATGCGCCGCTACCTGAACGCCATGGACACTCCGGCGGAAGACGAGGCGCTCGAGGCCATGAGCGTCTTCAAGGGCCTGTCGAAGCTGAAGCGGAAAAAATACACGCGGGAGGGCGCGGAGGAGCTTCTCATGGGAAGCGCCGTCTCCTGCGGGGAAATATTCGACGCGCTCAACTATTTTTATTTCGAGTATGTCTCTCTCGACTGGATGGAGGTGCAGCTCGAATATTACGGGAATATCGACGCGCTGCCGGAGCCCCAGAAGAAGAAGCTGGCCGGCTCGCTCCGGCGCTACCGGAAGGATTACGCGGATCTTGACGACGCCGAGATTCTGAAGCGCCACGCGGCTTTCCTCGACGAGGAGGAGGCGAAGCAGGACGAGATCTACTCGCTCGAGTGGGAGGGCCGGGGCTACCAGAGAAACCGCTCCGGAGAGAACGCGGTCCGGAAATTCCTTAAGGGAACCCTGGATCCCGACCGCACGACCCTCACCTGCTTCCTCCTATTCTTCGGAAGCGAGGCGGACGTGCCGGCGGATCAGCGGATCTCGCCGAAGCGCCTCTCTGACATTCTGATCGAATGCGGCTTCTCCGGCCTTCGGGAGGAGGACGACTTCGATTACTTCGTCATCCGCTATCTCAATTCGGAGGATCCGGTCACCTGTCTCATGGAGGAGGTGACGAGGTACGCGCTCTCCGAGGAAAACTTCTACCTCTACCACATGTACAGCTCGTCGGACAGCTACGAGGCGAAATGGCTGAAGCTCATGGGCATCTGAGGCGGTTTTCTACTCTTCTCTGTAAAGATTCTTAAATACCGGGTCGCGGGCGAGGAAGGCCTCAAAGGCCTCTCTCGTCCGGTCGGACACTCCCTCGTAATTCGTCCTGTACTTCATCTCCCCCGCTCGCTTGTCATCGAGCACTTCTCTTTGGATATAAACCGATATGCCTTCCTCCGCGGAGGGGTTCCTCATCACAAACCGGACCCTGTGGAACCGCCCGTCCGTAAGGCTGTACTCCGCGGCGGTTTTTCCCATGATCTCCGCGGCCTTCTCCGGGAATGCCGCTCCCTTCTCCGCGGGAATCAAAAGCTCCAGCTCGTTGTCCGTGATGTCGTAGACTCCGTCCCCGCCGTCCTGCTTCAGGGCGGAAATCACCGCTTCCGCGTCCCCGCGATTCCTGTCGAAGGGGTAGCCCGCAAGCCGGCGCAGGGATATATCCGGCGTACCGTCCGCCAGAAAGAAACGTATGCTTGTAAGGGCACTTCCGTAAACCGGATCCTCCCTGAAAAAGGCGGACAGGAAGGCGCCGAAGGAGCGGTTTTCGGGGCCCGTTTCCCTGTCGCTTCCGGCAAACAGCCGGGAGAAGACAATCTCCCCCTCCTTCAGCTGCCCGCGGAAGGTCCCGACGGGAACCGACGCGACGGCGCCCCTGTCGTTCCCGATGCAGAGGCGCACCTCGGACACCGACCCCTCCGCGCAGGAATCGAGCTTTTCCCTGATCGACTCCACCTTATAATCGGCAAGCGGAAATCTGACAGCCCACGAGCCGTCTCCGCTCTCCGTAATCTCCATGACATCCCCGTAGTTTCCCGTCCATCCCCTCGAAAATGAGGTAAGAAGCAGGCCGTTGTCAGTATAGAGATAAAACTCCCCTCTCTCTCCCAGATACTCCGCCTCGGTTCCGAGAAGGTCCTCCGGGCGCATTTTCACCACGATGGTTCTCTCCTCGTACTCGTCCACGCCGAAGGCGTAGGGCTTTCCGACCGCGTCCAGCCGCTCCTTGTAGACGGCGATGAGATTGAACCAGTTACCCTTTCCGACCACGCCGGTCTCGTAGCGGAGCAGTATATACTCCCCCGTCAGCTCCTCCTCATTTTTCTGATTTTTCCCGGCCATGAGGCTCCCCGACACGCGCTCCCACGTCACATGGGGCTCGGTATTGAAGCTGAAGGAAGCGGGCAGCTCCTCCGTCGTCAGATCATGAAAAATGAGCCGGCTGAACTGCTCCTCCTGATCCATGTCCACGATACAGATGGTTTTTCCGTCGCCCGCCGCGTACGTGTGCATATAATAGGCTCCGGTATCATATTCCTCCAGATCGAAGAAAAGCTGCAGGTAGTTTCCCTCCCCTTCCAGAGCGGAGGCAAAGGCCGCGTCCGCGGATTCGAGCGCGCTGACCGCGTCCGGCGAGAGCTCCGCCGTGAAGTAGGTATAGTCCCCCTCCTCCGGAAGCTTCAGATCCGCCCGGCTGATAAAGGGGAGGGACCCCGTATGTTCCCTTACATTGACCAGCTGCTCTCTTTCAAGCGGCAGGTCGTAATACACCTCACCGGCCGACACCCTCAGCGTCGCGCCGAGGGACCGGGTGAGATACGCCTTCATCACATACTCCGTCTTCCTTCCGGCAAGAAGCTCCCTGGGGAAGGTGATCTGCAGATTCTCTCCATCCTCCTTCCAGAGATAATTGTCCTTCCCCGCAAATGCCTCCAGCCGGGCCCTCTCGGCCCGCTTCGCCTCGTCGAACTTCCCGTCCGGAATCTCATCCTGATAAAGCCACACCGTCTCCGTGTCCAGATTTCTGAACCGGATCTCCGTTCTGTGAAGCATGCGGTAGGAGAGACCGGCCGCTGCCGCCATGAGGAGGACGGCCGCTGCCGCCAGCCTGATCATTCTCTTTTTCCTTCTGCGCCTTCTGTCCTCCTCCTCGCTGTGTTCCGGATACAGGACAAGGAGGTGCTCCAGCATCTCCCCCGCGCTCTGCCACCGGTCGCCCGGCCGCATGGAAAGTCCCTTCATGATCACCGCTTCCGCCTCTTTGGGAATATCCACGCCGAGAAGGGAGGGACTTTTCAGCTCATCGTACAGCACTCTTTGAATCGCGTCCTCCGGCGCCTTGCCGGTCACGCAGAAATACAGTGTCGCGCAGAGCGAATAGAGGTCCGTAAACGGCCCCAGCTTTCCGCGCCGGTCAAACTGCTCCTTAGGGGCAAACCCGTCCTTGTAAATGAGGGAGTGGGAGACCGTCTGTGTGCTGAACTCCCGCGCCGCCCCGAAGTCCATGAGGGTGAGCGTCCCGTCCTCCCTCATCATAATATTATCGGGACTGATGTCGCGGTGAATGAGCCCCGACCGGTGAATGACGCCGAGCGTCCGGAGCAGGGGAATGACCTTTCTCATGACGGTCTCCGCCTCCATCCGCCCGTTTCTCCCAACGTGCTCCTTAAGCGTGACGCCGTCCAGCAGCTCCATGATGATGTAGGCCGTGCCGTTGGCCTCGAAGCACTCGAGGACATGAACGATGCCCGGGCAGTCGGCGAAATCACGCAGCGTCCTCGCCTCCTTCAGGAAGCGCTCCTTTTCTCTCTGAAAGCGCTCCCCGGCCCGCTCGTCCGTCAGGCGCGGCTCATCCGACTCGGAGACGCTGCGCGTCATGAAATCCGGGCAGTAGAACTCCTTGACGGCTGCCTTCGCGTGCGTCCTGATATGCTCGGCGGCATAGGTGATGCCGAATCCGCCCTCGCCCAGAAGACCGCCGATCACATAGCGGTCATCAAGAACGGTTCCTTCCTTCAGATGGTGGGGTCGTCTCTCTTTCATCACATCTTCTTTTCTGCCGCCATTCCGCTCATCTTTTCCTGAGTCCGCGGCAAATCCATCAATTTCATCAAATCCGTCAATTTCATCAAATCCGTCAATACCGTCCGATTCATCTTATCACGAAAAAACCGGCCTGTGTCAAAAAGGCGGCAGAGAAGCTCCCTGCCGCTTTTGTCTGATCTGTGCCGGCCCTCTGCATGCCGTCCTCCGGTTCCGCGCCGGTCCTCTGCATGCCGTCTTCCGGTTCCGCGCCGGTCCCGCGGCATCAGTATACCCGGATTTTGCAGGTCGCCCTCTTTCCGTTGGCTGTTGTCGCCGTGATCGTGCAGGTTCCCCTTCTGACCGCCTTCACCTTTCCGGAGGATGTCACCGTCGCAATTCTCGTGTTGCTGCTTCTCCATGTGACCCTCTTATTGGTGGCATTGGCCGGGGCCACCGTCGCTCTCAGCGTATACGTCCTTCCCTTTCTGATCCAGACGCTGCCCTTTGAGAGGGTCACTTTCGTCGGGGCGATGGATCTCGTCGAAAATCTGTAATAGGGGCTCGCGTAGGTCCGCCCGTCGAAGGTTGTCGTGAAGCGGATGTAGTAGGTGGCGCCGGGCGTCAGGGTCTTTCCCATCTCGCTCCGGATCGCGTACCAGATATCCATGGTGGATCCGGTGGTGTACGCATTTTCCACTTTTCTGGCGATCTGATATCCTCTGGCGTCATACAGTGTGCCGCTGGCCTGGGAATATCTGCCTCTCGTGCTGGCCTTCGCCGTGACGCGGATCGTCGCGTCATTGGTCCCGATCGTGCCGCGGGCGTTCTGCCAGGTGATGGTCGGAACCGTCTGCGAAGCGGGCGTATATCCGATCGAATTGTTCACGGAGTCATAGTTCGTCGCGTGCTTGAAGTAGGTGATGGAGGTCTTGCTGTAATTGACATATCCCCACTTGATCCAGCAGTTGTGATGCGCGCCGTCTTTGTCGAAGTTGCACTCGACCAGTCTCATGGTATTGCCGCTTATGGAAAGGACGACGCCCGAGTGTGTATTTCCGTTGATGCGGACATAGTCGCCGACCATCAGATTCTGCGTGTCATAGCGCTTGGGGAGGGAGGACTCTCTCTGTCCGAATACATCGTAGAAGACCTTCTTGGCAAAGCCCATGCACTGGATGCCGCCGTCAAAATAGTTGCAGTCATACTGGCCGATGTATGCGGTGCCGTGATGCGTCCTGCAGGGCGTCGAGGTCACGGTGTTGGCGTAGGATTCATTTCTCTGCGCCATGAGCTGGTCGCCGTTGTTGCTGTTTGTCGTCACCTGATGATTCCAGAATTTTCCGTCCGGGAATTTGGACTTAAGGCCCGTGAGCTTTGTGTAGACACCGTTTCCTCCGGCGTAGACCGGGCGGACCGCCGGGGCGGCGGACGCGAGAATGAGACATCCGATAAGAAGCGCGATGAAGAACGCGAGCTTCCTCCGGCAGGTGTGGCTGAGCTTTGATACGGCTGCTGTCATGATGATCCCCTCCTTCATGTATTGAGCGGTCCGTTTACACCGTCCGGCCGCGGAACCGCCTGTGTTTCTTTCGATGATTCCATCATAGCGGAGGACCTCTGCAATTTTGTTTTCGACCGGAAAATGCCGTCCGCCCGGAAAAACGGACATCCGCTCTTTCGCATCACCGCAGATTCATGCGCATAAAAAACAGCCCGCCTGAAGCGGGCTGTCAGAATTCATACGGGCGGCCGGAAACCGGAATCACACCCAGATCTTCAGTGTCTTAAGGAGCTTCTCCTTCCGGCTGTCATCCAGCTTGCTGATCTCGCCGAGGATCTCGTTGTCAAGAGCCGTCTTCTCGTAGTCGTGCGACACGAGGCCGATGATCGAGTCCAGGGTTCTGCCGGTGAGCTTCGCGTAATAGATGAGTACGCGGAGCGACATCGCCGTGCGGTTATTCTCCACGTTGCAGATAAAGCCCGGCGTCACATGGAGCGCCTGCGCCACCTGATTCTGCGTAAGACCCATCTCCAGACGGATCTTCTTCACCTTCGGGCCGAGCTTGTCGACTTCAATTGTATCAGCGTTCCTTACCTCCTCCGGGGAGAGCGCGGCTTCCGGGATCTCCCCCGCACCGCCTTTTCTTGCTGCCGTTTTCTTTGTGCCGGTCTTCTTCGCGGACGTCTTCTTGCTGTCTGCTTTTCTTGGCATTCGTTTTCTCCCATTCTTCACTGTGAAACCACTTGAAACGCCAGCCGCGGATCTGTCACTGCCGCAGCTCCATGTTTACTAAAATTATACTCCATGCAAATAGCCGGCGCAAGTTTTTTTATACTTTCACGAAACATGAATAACAGAAGACATCAGGCAGACACTTCCGCCTGCATCCTGTACATGGAAGCGTAGTATCCGTTTTTCTCCATCAGCTCCCGATGGGTTCCCCGCTCGACAATCTTTCCGCCTCGCACCACGAGAATCAGATCCGCGTTTACGACGGTCGAGAGCCGGTGCGCGATCACAAAGGACGTTCTGCCCTTTGTGACGACGGATATCGCCTTCTGCACGGCGCTCTCCGTGATCGTATCGATCGAGGCGGTCGCCTCATCCAGAATCAGCAGGCGGGGATCCGCAATGAGCGCCCTGGCGAAGGAAAGCAGCTGCTTCTCCCCCGTCGAGAGCATACTTCCGCCCTCGCCCACGCCGAAGTCCAGTCCCCGGATCACCTCCGCGTCCGTGACCGTCTCCCCGGCCGCGTCTTCTCCGGCCAGTCTTGCGACAATTCCGTCGGCCGATACGAGACGGAGCGCGCGGACAATCTCCGCGTCCGAGGCGCCCGGATTTCCGTAGAGGAGATTGTCCCGTACCGTTCCGGAGAACAGGTGCGGCGTCTGAAGCACGTAGCCGATATGACTGTGCAGCCAGAGCTGGGACCGCTCCCGCGCATCCCTCCCGTCGATGAGCAGCTGGCCCCCGGTGGGCTCGTAAAACCGGCATACCAGATTGACGAGAGTGGATTTGCCGGCGCCCGTTTCACCGACGAGCGCGATATTCGTCCCGTGGGGAATCTTCAGGCTGAAATGCTCCATCACGTATTCTTTCCCGTCCGGATACCGAAAGGAGACGTCCCGGAACTCGATATCTCCGTGCAGCTCCTCCCAGTTCTCCGTCTTCGGGTGAAAGGTATCCCCGTACCGCTCGATGACCTCCGGCGTATCTCCCACATCCGACTCCTCGGCCAGAAGCCGCATCAGCCGCTCGATATTCACCTGGATGGCGACGAAGGCCGCGTAATTCCGGATCATGGTCTGAAGAGGCTCAATCATCTCGAGCGCGTAGGTGACAAAGACCGAAAGGGTACCGATGCGGAGGATCCCCTCCCGCGAGAGGAGTCCGCCCTGCCACAGAACCACGGACAGCGCGGCGGCGGACATAAATGTCACCGTCGACGAAAAAAGCGCCGAATAGTGAACCGCGTGCACGGATTCCCTCTTAATCTGTTCCGTATCCCGCTCGAAGTCCCCCTGCATCCGGTTCTCCACTCCCAGGATGCGGATGGTCCGCGCGCCCGAGATGCCCTCGTTGAAATCCCCCGTGATCTTCGCGTTGGTCTCCCGGATCCGCCTGTTGAGTCCGACCAGGCGCCCCTGAAAGAATACGATGAGCGCGGCGGCCGCCGCAAGGAGCAGGATCACCCAGACGGCGAGCCGCAGATCCAGCATGAGCATCACGATGAGGGCGCTCAGGATATAGGCCCCGTTCCACACGAGGTCCATCATGCGCCACGAGACGGCCTCGCCGATTTTTCCGGTGTCGCTGATCACGCGGGCGTGGATATATCCTACGCTGTTCCGGTTGAAATAGGAGAAGGACAACGTCTGCAGATGGTCGAAGGCCGCGTTCCTCAGATCCCGGTCCACGGACATCTCCACCCTGCCGGAGTCCAGCATGCTTTTGTAATTGATCAGGATCTGAGACGCCAGCACAAGCAGATAAAGCCCGATGAAGGCGGGCAGGCCCGCGAGCGTCCCCTCCGCCACAAAATGGTCCAGTGCCCAGCGGTTAAAGAGCGGATACACGGAATCGATCATGCTGCTGACAAAGCCGAGGAAAATCATGAGGGCAATGGTCCCCCGGTACTTTTCCAGCCACGGGAACAGCTTCGGTATCCCGAAAAACGGGAGGGATATCTTCTTCTCTTCACTCATGAATCCACCCCCGCCCGAAGCTGCATGTCGCAGGTTTTCCTGTAAATACCGTCTCTTTGAAGGAGCTCCGCATGTGTGCCGCTCTCCGTTACGCGCCCGTTCTCGAGCACGAAAATCCGGTCCGCGTCCATCAGCGTCGTGATCCGGTGCGCGATGAGGATCACCGTCGCGTCTCCCGTGCGCGTCTTAAGCGCCTCCCTGATCCGGGCGTCCGTCTCCGCGTCCACGGCGGACAGCGAATCATCAAAGATCATGACGGGGCTCTTCCTGATCAGCATCTGGGCGATGGCGGTCCGCTGCTTCTGCCCGCCCGAGAGCGTTACGCCTCTTTCGCCCACGAAGGTGTCGTATTTTTCGGGAAAACGCGCAATGGTCTCCAGAAGATCCGCCGCCTCCGCGGCATCCGCCATATCCCTCCCGTCCGCGCCGGGCGCCGCGATGCGGATGTTCTCGCCCAGTGTTCTGGAAAACAGGTAGGGTTCCTGAAGAACCATGCCGATGTGGCGGCGGAGCCAGGACTTCTTAATCTCCCGGATATCCACCCCGCCGATGGTGATGGAGCCCGACGAAACCGGATAAAGCCCCGCCAGCAGATACATGAGGGTCGATTTACCCGACCCCGTTCCGCCCAGAATGCCCACCGTCGATCCGGCCGGAATGGTGAGCGATACGTCGGTGAGTGCCTCTCCCGCGGCATTTTCATAGGAAAATGACACGTGGCTGAAGCAGATATCCCTGTCCATCGGCGGCGTCTTCGCACCCGGCGCGTCCCGCTCCGTCTCCGAATTCATGATATAGCGAAGACGGTCGACTGAGATGCCGGCCTTGCTCATTTCCGTTATGACGCGGCCGAGCGACCGCACCGGCCATGTGAGCATGGAATTGTAGGAGACGAAGGCGATAAATTCGCCGGGCGTGATTCTTCCCCGCACGCAGAAGACGGAGCCCGTGAGCATGACCAGCAGGAACTGCAGGCCCGTCATCGTATCTCCGGCAACCCAGTTGAGGGTCAGAAGCTTCATGAGATGAATCCAGAACCCCGTGTAGTACTCGTTCTGGCCCCGGAAGCGCGCCCGCTCATATGACTCGCGCCCGAAGGCGCGGACGACGCGCACACCGGTCAGGTTCTCCTGGGCGATCGCGGAGAGCCGCCCCTCCTCGGAGTCGGCCCGCTCGAAGGCGTTCCCGATCCGGCTGTAGAAAAAGAGCGAATACCCGATTACAACGGGAATGAACAGGGATCCGATAAGCGCCATCCGCACATCGATCCCTGCCATAAAGCCGACGGCCAGGGCGATGAGCACCACAATCCGCACAAAGGAGGTCAGCTGTTCGGACAGGAAGACCCGGATCGTCTCGACGTCCGAGGTGCACCGCTGGATAATGTCGCCGGTGCTGTTCCTCCCGTGCCACTCGTATGTCAGGCGCTGAATGCGCCCGTACAGCGTATCCCGCATCCGCTTCACCAGCCTTTGCGCCGCGATTTCATTCATCAGCCGGAAGAGATAGCGGAAGAGCGCCGCCGCCAGGGCAATGAGGAGCACGGCCGCGGCGATGAGATAAGGTCTCGCCCTCAGACAGGAGACAAGGTCCGCGCCCCCGGCGGGTCCCGGGAACCATTCCGGCAGATCAGGCTTCCTGTTCCCGATCACACTGTCGACGGTAAAAATCATGATTCTCGGATTCAGCATGTCGAGGAGAGAGACGATGCAGGCGGACAGCATACTCCACACAAAACAGCGCTTGCTTCCCTTAAGGAAGAAGCGCAGCATGGACAGTCTGGTCGGAAACGGCACCCCCTCTTTTCTCGTCTCTTCAGGCATGGATCCCATATCTTCGGCAATTGATCGTTTCGGACATCAGTGATACATGATTTTCCGGACAACGGCGAGACCGGCTTTTACGGGAAGGGGACTTAAGGCCCTGTCGGCGTCCTTCAGCGTCCGCCGGATCGGAAGCGACTGCGGGCAGTGCTTCTCGCACTTTCCGCATCCCACACACTGTGACGCGAAAGCGGGATCCCTGCGAAGCCCGATCGTCTGGTAGAACTCGTGGCGGCCGTGGCTCTTCCCCTCCGTATACATCAGATTGTAACATCGGAAATTTCCCGGAATATCCACACCTTTGGGACACGGCATGCAGTAGCCGCAGCCCGTGCAGTTGATCCGGATCTTCGCGTTGATGATCCGCTTCACCGCTTTAAGGAGCGCAAAATCCCGCTCGGTGAAGGTGCCCGGCTCCGCCGCCCCGGCGATCCGGCAGTTCTCCTCCACCATCGCGGTGGAATTCATGCCGGAAAGAACGCAGGTGACCTCGGGCTGATTCCAGAGCCAGCGAAGCGCCCACTCGGCAGGCGTCCAGACGTGCTCCGTTCCGTCCGCGTCCCGTCTGGGGCCGAACTCCCTCATCTTCTTCTCCGCCGCCGCGGGAAGCATATTCACAAGCTTGCCGCCTCTCAGCGGCTCCATGATGATCACGGGAATGCCCTTCGAGGCGGCGGCTTTCAACCCCCGGACCCCCGCCTGGCTCACCTCATCCATATAGTTGTACTGGATCTGGCAGAAATCCCAGTCATAGGCGTCAAGAATTTTGAGGAACATCTCCGTATTTCCGTGAAAGGAGAATCCGATGTTCCGGATGGCGCCCTCCTCCTTCTTCTTCGCGATCCACTCCTCGATGCCGATCGACTTCAGATGATCCCACTCCGCGATATCCGTCATCATATGCATGAGATAATAGTCGATGTAATCGGTGCGCAGGCGCTTCAGCTCCTCGTCAAAAAACCGGTCAGCCGCGCTCAGCTTCTTCACCAGATACTGCGGCAGCTTGGTC
>CAYLHR010000020.1:0-20116 GCA_964383335.1 uncultured Lachnospiraceae bacterium | reverse complement strand
CGGGTTCGGCCGGGCACTGCGGGCAGGGCAGCGGACCATTCCGTCCCGCCCCGCTGTATATTCCGGTTAAAAAGAAGAGAAAGCCGGCCGCATAGCGCGCTGCCGGCTCTCCCTCAGACATTTTTTATTTCATCGTCACCTTGCTCGCGTCAAAATCGCCGTAGCCCGCCCAGTGAGGCGTAAAATGCTCGATCCTGTCGCTTATGACAAACCGGTGCTGCAGGCAGAAGAGCGGCACCCAGGCGGCGTCCTCCTCGACGATCTTCTTCTCGAGCGCCGCGTACTCGGCCAGCCGCTCGCTCTCATCCGTGATGCTGCGCGCCTTCGTCACGCGGTCCATGATCTCCGTGTCCGCGTAGTTGAGGGACCTTCCCTTCGCCGCCTCGGCGGAGCCGAAGAAGGTGTCGATAATATTGGACGGATCGTTGTAGTCGAGTGTCCAGATGGCCTGGAAGGACTCCATCTCCCCGCTCTTTCTCTTGGCGAGCCAGCCGGACTCGTCGTAGCTCTCGATGTGGGCGTTGATGCCGACGGCCTGCAGGTTCTGCTCGACAATCTGCAGAATGTTCTTTCTGGCCTCTGACGAGGACGCGTCCTCCGCGAGCTCGAGGTCGAAGCCGTTCTCATAGCCCGCTTCCTTCAGAAGCTCCTTCGCGCCGTCCGGATCATAGCTCAGCCAGCCCTGGTTGTCCGCCGTATAGCCGATGGAGCCGATCGGGAAGATGCCGTCCATGATCTGTCCGTGTCCGCCGAAGATCGAGTTCAGGATGGACTCGCGGTCGATCGCCATCTGGATGGCCTTCCTGACCCGCACGTCCTTCAGGGGTTCCACCTGCTCGTTCATGGTCAGGAAATAGGTCCCGAGACGGTTGACCTCCACCATCTGCTCCGCGTAGGCGGTCTCATAGGTGGACTCGATGATGGCCGCGTCGATAAAATCGCAGTCCAGAATGTCGATCTCGCCGCCCTGGAAGGCCATATTGAGGGAGGCCGCCTCCGGATAAACCTTGTAATGCACCTCCTCGGCGCTGGCCGGCTCGCCCCAGTAATACGGGTTCCTGACGAGCGTCAGGCTGTCATTGGTCTTCCACTCCGTCACCATATACGGTCCGGAGCCGATCGTCTTCTCCGGAACCACACCGAAGTCCTCTCCCGCCTCCTCGAGATTCTTTTTGCTGAAAATGCAGCAGGTCGGAGTCGCGAGAACGGCCAGGAAGCCGGCGAAGGGCTCCTCGAGCTCTATCTCAAAATGCGTGTCATCGATGACCTTAAAGCCCTCAAGCGTATCCGCCTTGCCGTCGAGAATCGCCTGCGCGCCCTTAATTCCCGTGGTAAAATCCGTCTGCACGCTGTCCGGCAGCGTGAACATGCGGGTGAAGGTAGCCTCCACGTCCGCGGCCGTAAGCGGCGTTCCGTCACAGAACTTCACGTCGTCCCGGAGCTCAAACGAATAGACGAGACCGTCATCCGAGACGGAATAATCCTTGGCGAGGCTGTTCACGAGCTCCGTGCTGCCGTCCTCGTTAAGCTGCACCTCGAGAAGCCGGTCAAAGATATTGAGCGGCACGGCGTAGTTGTCCGTCGTCTTGTGCACGTCCATGGTCTGGATATCCTTGCTCCAGCCCAGGCGCAGGATCTTCTTCTCCCCGTCCTCAGCTGTCTCCGCCGCGCTTCCGGCGTCCGAGGGCGCCGCTTCCTCAGCTGCCGATTCCTGCGCTTCGCCGGCCTCCGCCGCCTCGCTGCCCGCGGCCTCCGCCGCGCTGTCAGCCGCACCGCTGCCTGTACTTCCTCCGCAGCCGGCGAGCATGCCCGCCGTCATGGCGCCGCAAAGCAGCAGCGCGAGAATTCTTTTTTTCATATCATCTCCTCCTTTATATGAAGCGAAGGGACACAGTCCGCTTCTCCTTCCGCACGCATTTCAGATATTCCCCCGGCCCTACAGCCGGAATCGCATCTGAAAATAGTCTGGAAAAGTGTATCATATTCCGCCATCTTCTTCAACTGATTCACTAAATCGTAAACTCCGCGAAATTCTCCGACGCCTCGTCCGAAACCGCCTCCGATTTCGCGCAGACAAAGGACTCCGACGCGAGGAGCTCCTTCAGGGTGAGCTCCGGATTCTGATAGATCAGGTCGAGCACCTCGATAAAATCCCGTATCACCTCGCGGGGCGTGATATTCTGATCCGCGCCGATCCGCCCGTACTCCATCCTGATGAAATCCGCCAGCTCCTCCGTGGAGACCGGGCGTGTCCCCCCGTAGAGACCCGCGTGCATGGCCGTCAGCTTCTCGCAGAGCACCAGCATTTCCTCGGCGGTCAGGGGCTCCAGCCGTATCACGGGGGCCAGCAGATCCCGCGACCCCGGCTTCGAAAACTTTCCCTCGGCCAGCCGGGACCTGAGCGCCTCGTAGCTGTAGATCCCCCGCCTCTTATCCTCCAGCGCCTGCGGCGTCGCGCCCATGATGATCCCCAGATACCGGGCCTTTCCCTGCAGCGTGTCGTTGTACATGGTGAGCAGCTTCTCGTAATTGTACTGCCTCGTAATCGCATTCGGGATCTTGTAGAGATTGACCAGCTCGTCGACCATGATCATCATCCCGGCGTACCCCGCCAGCCGGAAAAACACCGCGAAAATCTTCAGATAATCATACCAGTCGTCATCCGAAATGATGATATTGACGCCCAGCTCCTCCTTCGCCTCCCTCTTCAGCGCGTATTCCCCGCGGAACCAGCGGACGACCTTCATCTTCGTAACGTCGTCCCCCTCCGTGCTCGCGTGGTAATAGAGGGAAATGAGCCGCGCGAACTCAAACCCGTGCACGAGCTCGCTTAAGGCGGAGGTGACGGCGTAGATCTTCCGGTCCACCGCCTGCGAGAACCCGGGATCCCCGGGCGCAAGCCCCGTCTCCTGCGCGGCCTCCGTCTGCGCGGCGCTGATCCAGCGGTCGAGCACCAGGGTCAGGGCGCCCCCCTCCGGCTTGGTCTTCGTGGACAGATTGCCGATGAGCTCCCGGTAGGTGGCAAGTCCCTGCCCCCTCGTGCCCTGCAGCCTTCTTTCCGGGGAGAGGTCTGCGTCCGCCACGATGAAGCCGCGGTCCATCACATAATTCCGGATGGTCTGTATCAGGAAGCTCTTTCCGGAGCCGTATTTTCCGACAATAAAGCGGAAGGACGCGCCGCCCTCCGCTATGATGTCCACATCATGCAGCAGCGCCTCGATCTCGCTCTTTCTCCCCACCGTGATGTAGGGAAGGCCGATCCTGGGCACCACGCCGCCCTTCAGGGAATTGAGGACCGTCTGTGATATCCGTCTCGGTATTTTTCTGTGTTCGTCAGCCATAATGCCCCCGGTTTCGTCAGCTGTTCTGATATTGCCGCATGAGGGGGAACAGCACCCCGCCCGCCGCGTTGCCCAGCGTGATGACAAGGATGATAAGAATCATCCTGCCGCTCCAGGCGCCCGCCATCCAGATATAGAACATATCGGCGACGCAGTGCTCGGTCCCGCAGAGGATAAAAACCATCACGCCGAAAAGCAGGGAGAGATATTTTCCGGCCTCGTGCTGATTCCGGTTATAGCCCTCCACCGCGATATAGATAAAAATATTGCACAGGATGCCCAGGAAGAACAGACTGAGCAGACTGTCGTCCTGCTTGGTCCGGCAGAGCCCCGCCGCCTTTTCCGCAAGGGCCGGCGCATTTCTTGTGAGGGAGGCGCACAGCGCCGTAAGACCCGTTCCCGCCAGATTGCCGAGCCAGATGACCGGCAGGGCAGCCGCATAGCTCCCGTCATTTTGAAAGACATAGCAGACCTTGCCCGTGAACAGATTGAGGCCGAAGGTGCAGACGGTAAAAAGCCCCACCGTAAAGAGCGCCGCCCCGATCACCCTGTCATCCACAGACAAAAAAACCAGTCCCCCGAGCCCGATGCTGATTCCCGCAAGAACCGCCCCGGCAAACACCTTCAGAAATTTCACTGCCATATGATTCTCCCCCCGCCTTGCTGTCTGCTGTTTCCTCCGCAGAATGTACCGATTATACCCGATCTCCCGGGATTTCTTCAACCCCGCGCCTTTACTTCGCTTCCGCATCCTATTATAATACAGCCATGTACGATTTGGATAAATTAAGAAATGAAATCGATGAAATTGACCGTCAGATGCAGGCTCTCTTCGAGCGGCGCATGAAGATCTCCGAAAAAGTCGCCGCCTTCAAGATCGGGACCGGAAAGCCTGTCTTTGACCCCGTGAGGGAGGAGGCACTGCTGCAGAAGCTGCGCGGCAGGGCGTCCGACGAGAAAGAGGCCGAGGCCGTCGCCGAGCTCTACAGGACCGTTCTCAAAATCAGCAGGGACCGGCAGACCTCGCTCATAGAGAAGTCCGCTCCGACCGGGCGGTAATCCGCTCCGCCGCGCAGGATTACGGAGGCATCCATGGCAGCGACAGACAGAACTTCATCCGGAAAAGAAATGCGCCGCGCGGCGGATGAGCTTTCCGTCAGCGGCCTCGCCGTTCTGGCGCTCGGCGTATGGACCTCTTTCAAATTCTTTACGCGCGCCTTCATTGAGCGCCACAGGGTATATGAAGATGTGCTTAAGGCGGGAGAAAACGTCCGGCATATCTATCTTCTGTTCTTTACGATCGTTTTCATTGTCGCCTTTCTGCTCATGGCGCTCCATCTCTATATCGGATTCGCGGCGGCCGCTGATGCCGCCGGCGCAAGAATCCGCCCGCCCTACAGGGTGGTCTCCTTCCTTATGCTCATCGTGACCGCGGATTCCGGCATAAGAAACGCGGCCGGTTTTCTGGCTGAGGGAAATGCCCACAGTGAGACGGCGTCCTTCATCATCGATCTCACCCTGGTCTTTGCCCTCTTTAATCTGATCCGCTCCTCCCGGAAACTGAAGAAGCTGCGGAGGGCGCTTTCGGAACAGGACGCGGAACAGGCCGGGCCTTCCGCTTAAAACCGGCCTGCCCGGACCGCGCTCACATCAACTGACGGAGAATCACGCCATGCAGGAAGATTTTCATTATTACGCCACATACTGCGCCGCCCTGCTCGCCGGCTGGTCCCACGGGGAGAGTCTTGATATCGCCTACAGCGCCCAGTTTGTGGACCTCTGCTCACTGACGCTGCTGAAAAAGCTCGGCGGTCCCGCCGCGGCGGCGACCACACAGCTGCAGCTGGAGATGATGGATCTCAATACGGACCCGATCGGGCTTCAGATGATCACGCGGATCTGGGCCTCTTTTCATTTTCTGCCGTATGATCTGGGGGCGGAAAAAAAGAAGTGCTCCCGCAGATATCTGCAGAAATACCGCCTGATCTGCCGGCCCAACGGCGCGCTTCTTGCGGAAACCGTGAGGCTCGCGAAGGGGAAGGGCACTGAGGCCGCCGGAATCGCCATGCACGTGCTCGCCGATACCTGGGCGCATCAGTATTTCGCCGGCACCCCCTCGCTCGTCATCAACAATACGGACCGCTGCTTCGACGAGATTGTGGAGGAGGACGGCACATTTTCCCTGCGCCCCGTCACCTTCAGGCACGCCCCCGGAAAGCCGGATGATCTCGAAAAGGGGATCTATACAAACACGCTCCGCCAGCTGGACGAAAACTCCGTCATGAATCTGGGCCACGGACGCGCCGGGCACCTGCCCGACTACAGCTTCATGCGCTACCGGTATCAGCCGGCCTGGAATGATTATGAGATATGCGAAAAGGACAACCCGTCGGATTATTACCACGCCTTCTGCCAGATGATCCGGGCCCTGAAATACCTGAGAGGCGAATCGGACGTCTTCGAGACCGGCACATACGATTTTGACGCGGCCGAGCCCTATCGCGGCACCATAGACGGCATTCTGAAAAAGCGGCAGCCCGACGCCTGCGCCGACTGGAAGGCCTTCGGGGAACAGCTGTCCGGGGAAACCATCGAGCCCTTTGATATCGAAAAATACCAGACCGCCTATGTTGACGCCGCCCCGGACGACCGGTCGCAGACCTTTCTGGGCCGCTTCTTCCTGGCGGCCATGGCGCAGAAAAGCATGGTGACGAACAGAATCTTCCGGTCCGGCAGCCTGCTCGCCGGCTTTTCGGTCGATTTCAAAAAGAGGGGATTCCGGGGAATCAGAGATTACGCGGCGCTGCTCGGCGACCGCGGGAAGGAGGAGCGGCCATGACAAAGGTTCAGCGGGTCGAAAATATCTTCATCTCGCTTATGATGATTCTGTCGGCGGCCCTGATCCTCTTTATCCCTGACCTGGGGTATCCGCTTATCGCCATGATGATCTGGCTGTCCGTCTCTGTCAGCGCCCTGCGCCAGCTGGTCTACTATTTTTCCATGGCGAGACACATGGTCGGAGGCAGAATCGTCCTCTACAGGGCGCTCATTCTCTGCGATCTGGCCGCGTTTACCGGGGCGCTGACCTCCATCCCAAGGTCCTACCTCATGGTCTACCTGACGATCCTCTTCGGCTTTACGGGCCTCGTCGACCAGCTGCGCGCCCTCGAGGCGCGGCGGACGGGCGGGCCCTGGCGGTTCAGCACCTTCCACGGGGGAGTGAATATCCTGCTCGCCGTCCTCTGCCTGCTTTTTTTCAGGACGGGAAGACTGGTCGAAATCATCTACTGCATCAGCCTTGTCACCTCCGCCGCCCTGCGCCTGGTCTCGGCTTTCCGGAGAACCGCCATCATCTATATTTCATGAGCCTCTGCTCCCCCGCTCAGAAAATCACTGTAGCGATATATAAAATTTGGGTATACAATATTGCTGAAATACGCGAGGCGGGCACGGGGCCCGTCCGCGCTTCATGCAATTCCTGAATTATAAAAGGAGGACTGCGAATTATATGGAACGCAAGATCATTCAGGTAGAAGACAAGGTACCCGTAAAGCTGCTGATCCCGCTCAGTATCCAGCACATGTTCGCCATGTTCGGCGCCAGCGTGCTGGTTCCGTTCCTGTTCGGCATCAATCCCGCCATCGTTCTTTTCATGAACGGCATGGGCACGCTGCTTTTCATCGTACTGACAAAGGCCAAGGCTCCGGCTTATCTGGGCTCCAGCTTCGCCTTTCTCGCGCCGGCCGGCATCGTCATAAGCCGGATGGGCTATGAATACGCCCAGGGCGGCTTCGTCGTCGTCGGCTTCCTCGGCTGTGTCCTTGCCTTCATCATCTACAAGTTCGGTTCCTCATGGATCGATGTCGTGCTTCCCCCCGCGGCCATGGGCCCCGTGGTGGCGCTCATCGGCCTGGAGCTCTCCGGCAGCGCCGCAAGCACCGCCGGGCTTCTGGATGAGGCCGTCTCCCCGAAGAACGTCATCGTATTTCTCGTGACGCTGGGAGTTGCGGTGTTCGGCAACATCATGTTCCGGGGCTTTTTATCCGTCATCCCCATCCTCATCGCCGTGATCTGCGGCTATGCCGCCGCCATCTTCTGCGGCATGGTCGATTTCGGTGAGGTGGCGGCCGCGTCCTGGTTTGCGCTGCCGCATTTCCAGATGGCCAAATTCGACATCAACGCGATACTCATCATCATGCCGGTGATTCTGGTGATCGTGTCAGAGCACATCGGGCATCAGGTGGTCACAAGCAAAATCATCGGAAGAGACCTTCTCAAGGATCCGGGCCTGCACCGCTCGCTCCTCGGCGACAATCTCTCCACCATGATCTCCGGCCTCATCGGCTCGGTCCCCACCACCACCTACGGTGAGAACATCGGCGTCATGGCCGTGACCAAGGTCTACAGTGTCCGCGTCATCGCGGGCGCCGCCGTGATTTCCATCATCTGCTCCTTCGTGGGCAAGCTGTCGGCCCTGATTCAGACGATCCCCGGTCCCGTCATCGGAGGCATCTCCTTCCTGCTCTACGGCATGATCGGCGCCTCCGGCATCCGGGTCATGGTGGACGCCAACGTGGATTACGGCCGCTCCCGCAATCTGATCCTGACCTCCGTCGTCTTTGTCACCGGTCTTTCCGGCATCGCCCTCAACATCGGCGACGTGCAGCTCACGGGCATGGTGCTCGCCTGCATCGTGGCCATGCTGCTCAGCCTCACCTTCCATCTTCTGGACAAATTCAATCTGACAAATGACAGGGACTGACACACCCGCCCGAAAAAAAGGGAGAGCGAGAGCTCTCCCTTTCTCATGCGCTCACACGGGAAGGACAGGCAGATTCCCGTGAAGTCCGATCCGGATCAGACCGATGACGACCAGATGCAGCGGATAATACAGATAGAACAGCCTTTTCATGCCGGCCCTCTTTCCGCGCTCCCCGCTGTACATGGCAAGAATGGGGATGGAGAACAGCATAAACAGCTGCAGATGTCCGTAGAGTCTGTTGAAAAACAAAATATTGACCGCGCCGTAAACGAGCGTCCAGAAGACGATCACCGCGGCCTGCTTCCTGAAGTCTCCTCTGCACGCGTACAGGCAGAAGGGGCAAAGCACGGCGACACTGGACCAGTCCGCCGGGAAGGAAAGCAGGCAGGCCGCGATCAGGGACAGCACCTTAAACCAAAGGGGCACCCTCTCTTCGCGGCAGATACAGATGGAAGCGACGGCCAAGGTCAGCCCCCACATGACGCTTGTCTGCTCGATCACACCGTTTTTAAAGGGAATATAGGGAATGCCGAAGGCGAAATTATAGGCAAAATGCGAGATCAGCGCGAAGAGGAACAGCCTTCCGATATAGCGCCTCGCGTTACTCGTGTGATAACATCCCTCCGCGATAAAAAACCACATGATCGGGGCGGCCAGCCTGCCGATGCTGTGGAGCGCGCAGACATACCAGACCGCCGGCGTGCCCGGAAACAGGGCCCACGCCAGATGATCGGCCGTCATGGCGGCGATCGCGATCAGCTTTATTTGATTTGCGCTCAGGCATTTCTTCAGCATGGGGGGACAGACCTTTACTCCATCTCTCGCGGGATTTTTTGCGGACTGCACACGCCTATTGTATCTGTTTTCTCATATGTCATCAACGAATTGTGAAACGTGCCCGCGTTCTGTGACAAATCTGTGCCATACCCTGTGTTATGATGTGATCAGATAAAAAAAGAAAACCGGCAACAAAAATAAGTAGCCGTGTCTGACGAGCCCCGCGCCGGTGGATGCGATGAAAATCGGACAGCCGGATGGAAACCAGATAGAATCAGAAAACATTTCACTGCAGATCATTATAAATCATCTCAAAAAACAGGCCGGTGCTTATGCCCCGGCCCGTTTCCGTATTCATTATCCGTTTATGATCTGAATCTGACAGGACCGCATGGTCTCAAGCGCCGCCAGATGCTTATCCGGTGTGACACCCGCGCAGCAGGACGCGTCAACCGAGATCTTTACCTCCGGCATGGCTGCCTTCAGAAGCAGCGCATTCGATACGACGCAGATATCCGTGCAGAGGCCGATGAGCTCCAGCTCGATGTCCTCCTTCTCCGACAGCTCCTTCAGATCCGCCGCGAGCGCCGTGCTTCCGAAAGAGGGCTTCTCGTAAATCTTCGCTTCCGTCAGGAGCTCCGCGATATCCGGGCGGATCCGCCACCCGTCCGTGCCCCTGATGCAGTGGGGCACCGGCAGATATTTCCCTTCCTGCGTTTCCAGGTAATTTTCAGAGTGTGTATCCATGGTGGCGATCACGTCCGCCGCCGGATACGACCGGATCTTCTCCTTCACCGCGCCCACGATCGCAGCCGCCTCCGCGGTTCCGAGCGCAGCGTCAATGAAATCATTCTGCATGTCGACAACGACCAATATCTTTCTCATCTCTTCCCGCCCCGTCATCCTTTCCTGCCGCACTGCCGGCGATCTGTCCGCCTGTCTTTACAGCATCTGCAGACATTATAGTAGCGGGCAGAAGTAAAGTAAAGTTAAGGCAAAAAGCCTGCCCCTTTTGAGACAGGCGATTCGTCATATTCAGCCGGCATTCCGGCACATTTCCCGGCCTAATCCAGCACTTTCAGCGGTCTCCACCTAAGAAAATCCCCCGACACCAGACGGTATATTCTCCCGCGGTACTCCCCCTGTATGCTGTCGCCGAACCGGCTCTCCCCGTGACAGTGGGCGTAGATCACCTGCTCCGCGCCGTACTCCTCCGCCAGATCGGTAAAGCCGCTCCTGTCCTCCAGGATATTCGTCGGCGGATAGTGCAGAAACATGATAAACTTCCGGTATCCGTCCTTCTTCGCAAGATCGAAGGATTTGCGCAGGCGGGCGAGTTCCCGCTCCACCAGCTTCTTCGCGTGCAGCTCCGCCTCCTCGTCCCAGCCCGTGATGCGGCCGCGGCGGTCGATATAAAACGGCCCCTCAAAAGTAAATCCCTTTGTGCCGACAAGCGCGTAATCCCGGCAGGTCTCATAGCTGTCCTGCAGAAATGTGAGATCCGGCCGGAACAGCTCATTCAGCCGCCCCGTCTTCTTCGCGTCCCAGAACATGTCGTGATTGCCCCGGGTCAGAATCTTCCGCCCGGGCAGGTCCCGGATATACTGAAGATCCGTCTCACATTCCGAAAGATTTCTTCCCCAGCTGTGGTCCCCGACAAGCACCAGGGTATCCTCAGCCTTCACCAGCTTCCCGCAGTTCTTCCGGAACTTCTCCTCGTGGTTTTTCCAGACCCTGTCATGAAGCTGCCCCGGCGCTTTTAATACGGACTGATAATACAGGTGAAGATCACCGATTGCGTAAAGTGCCATACATTCCTCCCGCCCTCATGATCAGACAAGGGCGTTTCTATCATATCATGAATTCTTCATGCATTCATTCACCCACTCGATAAAATTCTCACCGGAGCTGCCGCTTCGCTCCGCCTGGGTATGCCCTTCTCCCCAGACCGTCTCAAAATCAACCTCTTCGACACTGCTGCAGTTTTCCAGCGCGAGCGCCAGGTTCACCTCGGTCGTAAGCGACGTGTCGCTCTGGGCAATGCCGGTCCGGATCCTCCAGTAATCCGCCACCTCGCTGGTTCCGTATCCTTCCGACGATTCAAGCAGATAATAGAGCGGCGTGTACATATTGAGTCTGGTTTCCGCCGTGCTGCCCTCGGCATCGGTCGCTGCCAGATCTTCCGCATAGTCCGCGGCGGCGTCATTGCCCAGCGTATCCAGAATCGCCGCCAGCGCCGCGTCAAAGTGCGCGCCTTCTCCGTCGTCGTACCCGAACAGCTCATTTTCCCCCTGGCCGCCGTCCAGCTGGTCAAAGGCGCCGAGGCTCTTCGAGGCCGTCTTGAAGGCATTTACGAATGCCTGAATGCTGGTGATCTCAGCCGTGTTGGCGGCCGCATCATAGGTGACCCACTCGCCGCCGGCATTCAGCGCCGCGATATAATCCTCCGCCGTCTCATAGGTCCCGGTCAGCGAAAGGCCGCTGTCGGAGCCGGTGCGGGAAATGTTGTCCTCTTCCTCAAAATTTTGTTCCGCGCCGCTTTCGGCGTCCGCCTGCTTATCGAAGCCCCCTTCCGGCCTCTCTCCGCCGCCGGGCCCCTCTCCGCCGTCCGGTCTCTCTCCGTTTCCGGAACCGTCCCGGCCGCCGAAGTCTCCCCGGCCGCCGCCGAAACCGCCGGGGCCGCCGCGGCTGCCGGAGGAAGACGCGTCATAGGGAAACTCCGTGTCGGACAGGAAATTGTTGAGAGACTGTTCGATCACGCTCTTCAGATAGTCATAGTAGCTGCCCGCCTGATAAATCCCTTCATCAGAGGCCTCAAGGGTCAGTACATTGCCGTTCTCATCCTTAATGCCGGCGTCATTAACATATTTCGCAAATGCTTCCGCCAGGGCATCCGAAATGGCCTGTTCATCCTCAGTGAGCCCGTCACGCGTGCTGCCCATCATCCACTCATAGGCCGCGTCGGCGGAATCCAGATTCGTGATCGGGCACCAGCACATGGAGCCGAGCACGGCATCGCTTTCGCCTTCCACCGCGCCGATCTCTTCCAGATAGGCGTCGTACAGATCACTGTCTCCGGTCGAACCGACGATGGCGGACTGGGCGCCTCCGCCGCTCATGCCGAAGGTAAAAATGCTTTCGGCGTCGCCCGCGATCAGCCCGTCACACCAGCGGACATAGCGGATGGCGGCCTTCAGATCCGTCACGCCGGCCGGCGCGCCGGAATCCCTGCCCCGGCAGCCCGCGTGTACATAAACAAACCCGGCCTCCGTATAAGATGACACATCCGTATATTCCGTCAGCGCTTTCTGCGCGGAATAGCCCGGCGTGTTGATCGGCATCACCACCGGCGCCGTCGCGGCCGTGTATCCGTTTACTTCACCGTCTGCGTTAAGTTCACAGGTATAGGTCCCGTCGCCGTTTTCCGTCCCGGTCATATATGCGCCGGGCACGAATACCGCGAGCGTCTCATAAGCTTCGTCCGCCGGATTGGCGCAGTAGGAGATGCCGGTCTGATAGTAAACATCATCGTCCGCATTATACTGCCACTTCGTCATATCGATCTTTTCAAGGGAAATCGCGGTATCTGCCCCGCTTTCCGTCACCTCTGCAGCTGCTGTTTCGGCCCCGCTGACCGAACTCCCGCAGACGGGCATTGAGAAAGCGAGTATTCCCGCCATGCAAAGCGCGCCCCAGCTCCGTTTTTTCATCCTCCTCACACTCCTTTCAGAATCACCTTTTTTGTATTATATACGCTCATTCCTAAAATGAACTTTAAATCGGATGAAACGTCGGAACGGCCCTGAAGCGGGCAGCTTCAGGGCCGTTCTCTGCAGTCGGATGATTAAAATCTCCTTTTGATCAGGTCTCAGGCAGGCTCCTTACTTCTTCATAAGGCCGGCGCCGGCATTCCACGCCTTCCCCACCTGTTCACCGGATACATAGTATCCGTGCTGGAACTGATCGAAGATCAGGGCCTGCAGCTTCGCCGGATCGACTTTTCCGTTTTCGGATAACACCTTCTCCTCGGCCGCCGTATTCACAATCCTGCCCACGATGCAGTAGAAGCTCTCCGTCTCCGAGACCTCCGCCAGCTCGCACTCCATGACAACGGGGAACTCCTCGATGACCGGCGCGTTCACGAATTCGCTCTTCACGGCCGTATAGCCGGTGCGTTCAAACTTATCGTCCATCTTATTGCCGGTGGCAATGCCGAAAAAATCCGCGACATCCATGTGATCCCGGTCCGCCAGGCTCACGGTGAAGGCCTTTGTCTTCAAAATGTTCTGCGTCGTTTTGTGATCCTCGTCGATGAAAAGCGCGATGCGGTCCTCATTGCAGATCATGCCCCACGCCGCATTCATGGCATTTACCTTTCCGCTCTCATCATATGCCGCGACAATCAGCACCGGCATGGGATAAACAGCCTGCACAACGCCCAAATTCTTCTTCATCTTACATACCTGCCTTTCTTTTATATGGATTTTTTCGCCGTTAAAGCCGAGGTGTTCCCGTTTTTCCTCGGACTTCCGTTTAAGATAACAATTTTCTTTCCCATACGCATCAGCTCCTTTGCCGTTGCCTTTCGACTTCTCCCATGGTATCATAAGGCGATCCATTTAACCAGTACGCACATTTCGGTAAGGTACTTACCTGCAGGTAAGCGACATGGAGAAAAAACGAATCGAAGAAGCTGACTTTGAACAGACGGGATACAGCTACACGCTGTCCCTGATCTCCGGAAAATACAAGCCGGTGATCCTCTACTGCCTGATGGAGTACGAACCTGTCCGTTTTAACGAAATGCAGCGCTATCTGAAAAAGGCGGCTGACAAGACACTCAGCCAGAACCTGAAAGAACTGGAGGCAGACGGGCTGATCATCCGCACCGTATATCCCCAGATTCCGCCCAAGGTCGAATACACACTGACCGAACGCGGCCATTCCCTCGTGAGGGTGCTGGACGGCCTCTGTGACTGGGGAAATGAAAACCGCGTCTGAAGGTGCCCGCCGCCAGCCCCCTTCTTTCAGAAATCCACCAGGTAAATCCCGATGCTGATCCGGGTAAAGCTTCCCCGCTGCTCGATCTTTGTGATCTTCGCGATGAGAAGCTTGCCCGCGTCCATAAGCCGGGCAAAGATCAGATTGTCCTTTTCGGGAACATACCCCAGTTTCTTCTTCTCATCCGTCAGAATCATGACCGCGTTGCTGTCAAACTTGTTATCCTCGCGCATAAGCGACAGCCTGTCACCGATCTTCACGGTACTCAGGACGGAGGAGTCCGCCAGATGCGTCGTGCCCGCCACGAAGGAATCAAACAGGTGGATCTCTTTTGTGAGCGGCCTGATCATCGTCCCGAGATCATGTTCTTCCACGAGCGATACCAGACTGTCCTCTTTTATACTCAGTTCATGTTCCATATGATCTTCACTCCGCTCTTCAGCAGCTCATCGATAACGGAATCCAGCTCTTTTTCATATTCCGCGTAATTCTCTGTCTGCATTTCAAGATCGCGCCTTCTCTCTTTGACTGCCTCCGGATCATCCAGCAGATATTTGTACTGGTACGGATCTGTCCCGCGGATCGTTCTGATTTCCTCTTTCAGCGCTTCGATTTTTTGGGAGAGATCCGGGATCTCGATCTCTCTGTATCCCATGCCGATCCGCTTAAGCGCTTCATTGACAAGCAGCTCGGCTTCCTCCATATCTTCCGCCTGATTGCAGTGATACGCTGTCACGACCGCGTTCCACAGTTCCATCAGCTCCGGAATCTCCGCCGTCATCGGATTAATATCCGGATGCAGCTGCTTTGCCAGACGCCGGTAGATCCGCTTGATCTTAAGAAGCTTTACGGATGAGATCTCAGTTATCTTTTTGGCGGCATCATTTTCCACCGCCATATTGTGAAGCTTCTCCTGATACTCCCGCATTTCCTTGGCGAGCAGCGCATCTATCTCCGCCTGATCGATGACACCGCCCCGATTTACGGCCATCTGATAATATCCGATCAGCTTTTTCTTCTTTATGCAGGCGATCTGCTTCTCAAACAGTGCGAGATGCAGCCCGCCGAACTGTCTGACATAGAGCCCGTGGTATATGCGGGCCTCCTTGCGCAGTTGGTCCCTTGTGAGCAGCAGCTCCTCATATTCGGAATAATCCGCGTTCTTTACTTTAATGATCTCCATCTTCGATCTTCACCTCGAACCCGTACAGGTCAGCATAGAGGGCCGTGATCTTCTGATTATCCAGCATCGCCTTCTTAAAAAAATCATCCCGGCTGCGGAACCACTGGTCATGAAAATGGACAACACAGGCGCCGTCCTCCATCAGGGATTCCAGCTCATGCTTTCCGCCGCGATAGAAAAAGCTGACCCCGGCCGGCCGCCTGAGGACATAGTAGAGATCATAAAAATCGATATATCCCGGGTCAAATTCGATGATCTCGTAAAGATCATCGATCAGCCATTTCATAATATTGAGATTTCCGAAAAAGGGATGATAACGAATCCGCTGCGCCAGAAAGACCTTTGCCCGCAGATAAAGATCAGCCGCTTCCTCCGGACGCCCCTGCTCCTTTCGGATGCGGGCAAGCCTGGTAAACACTTCCGGAAGCGGTTCCTCCACATAGCGGGCATCCTTTACCTCCGGGTACAGCTTCTCTATGATCTCTTTGTATTTCTCATCATCCTTTTCGACAAAATACCCGTTCTTATACATATCAGCGACTTTATAGGTGCTGACAGGGTTGCCCCTTTCCATCGATCTCGAGTAATGCCGGAACGCCTTTTCGTAATCCCTTTCGCCGGTCCGTCCGTAATACCAGATGTAGCCGAGGCATTCATCTGCCGCGTCGATCTGAAAAGCTGACGCCATTTCATAATACTTCAGGGCCAGATCGAAACTGCGGCTCTCATAATACCAGCCGCCCAGCTGCATCATGTCTTCCGGCCGGTTCTCTTCACGGATCAGGAAGTCCATCGCTTCCGTATACAGAAACACATCCTCTTCCGATGGATTTGATATTTTGTAAAAATCCGCCTCTATTTCCCTCGCTTCTTTTACTGTCATCATTTTCCCCGGTCCGGTTAAATGTCCCCAAACAGACTGTTCAGCCGGAATTGATGATGACGTTGAACCAGATGAGTGAGCCAATCACCAGCATAATACAGCCGATCACCTTCGTCACCGGATCTCCGTCACGTTTGAGTATCAGGCACAGACCGACAATAGGCATCGCAATCATTCCCAGAATGAGTGCGGTCAGGCAGTCCCCGCTGCCGCCTCCGCCCCGGTTGCCGCCGTAATAACGGTCCCGGCCATTTCGGCCGTCGTATCTTCGTCCGCTCATTTTTCCACCTTCCGTTTTGGCTCAATGCCTGTTTTCCCGCGAATACAGCTCATAAGCGTCTTTGTAAAACTCCCGTAATTGCTCGCGGGCAGATTCAGGTTCAAGTATCTCTGCATCCTTTCCGAATCGTTTAAAGTACTCCTCCAGCTGTATTAACGGCCATTCAAAGGTCAATATGTTATCATACATAGTGATGACCTCTGGTCGATTGGTATAGATCATTCGATATTTACGCATGCCCTCTTCTGTCAGCCTCACATACGTACGCGGTGTTTCCTCAAAGGCAAACTGAGGGCCCTTCTCTTTCGCCTTCTTAAGCTTTTCGATTACGTCATTTTGCAGTTGAAATGTCTCCGGATGAACAAGCAAACGGCGAATTCTTGACAATCGAAAAGAGCTAACCGCTTTCTTCTCATAATTGTAACAGAGAAGGTAATTAAACTGTTCTTCCTTTGAAGGAATGAGCGAGTACGGTGCCGCCAAGTGCTTTAGTTTCCCGCTTGATGTCGAAGAAAATGAAATCATTCGCTTATTTTCAATCGCACTCATTATGCTGCTATATTCATCCAAAAAAATGATTTCCTCTCTTGAACTCCTTGACATTGACAAGTAGGCGGAAAAAAGATTTCTGACATATTGGGATAACGAAAACACACCTTCTAAGTTTTGTTCAATTAAACCAAGTACTTCATACGCTTTCCCGCTGACAGTCAGCGTAATCGCCTCATTTTTCTCATGCGTTGTTACGTAACTGTCCTTGCACATCATTATGATAGTTGTTGCAAGTCCTTCCGCTTTACTTGTTTTGATACCTGTAGCACGTACGATCTCGGTGACTATATCCGAATGCATTTTTGTTCTTTGAGCAACATAAGATGAATAATAATTAACTAACAAAGTCTTAAGAAAACTATTCAAATTCACTCTTCCGTTTGACTTAATGAACTCAAATAACTCCGCATCATAAATCAGACTTGTTTTCATTTCCTGAGGAATATAGATTTTATATTTCTCTGTCGGCATATTTCATCTCCAAATTGGGGTTGCATTATTCGCATAATCTGTTGGGATATTCACTATTTTTTACCCGTTTTGGGGTTGTAAGCCAACCTGATTATGCTCGTATTAATCCCCTTATTCATGAGGTATCATAGAATATGTAATGAGTAAGCAGTCACCTGTCATAAAGGAGGAGATATTATGAAAGATACAACATCTATCAATAAGTTCAGAATCAGTGATGAGGTTATCATTACTGCCCTCGATGTACTTGGCAAGGTACTTCTGGCTCTTATCTCTGCTAAAGGTCCTCATTAAGAGCGGCCTTTAGCATTTTTTTATCCCTTCAAAGATCAAATAATAATGATATCTTCATACCGCGGTGAGACATTCTGTCCAAATAGCGTTACTTCCCCGGAACCAATCATTCGATAAACTCGAATACTATCTTCATCGTCATCAATGTAATGTGGAATTTCTTTAAGTATTTTTTCATACTGTCTTTCTGAAAGAAAAGATTCAAAACATGATTTTTGAACGCGTATACCATACCCTTCTAGATATTTTGCAAATTTATTCCGTCGTTTATTACTAATAATATCATAGATCACGAGCAAATAAATCTTCTTGGATTCCTGTACCGGATCTGTTTCAAAAAAATAGTTTTCCATATTCTTCATCGTATGATTACCGGTTTGTATAAATCCGGATTTTTTTCTTCTATACTACGAACAAAAATACCTATCTGTAAGTCAAGTGCTCTTCTGAAATTCACATCTCCATCTACGTAACTAAGATACTTATTGTCTTTACGCAGCTTATTATCAAATTTTTTAACAAACAGCTTGAACGCCTTTGGCGCAAGATAGATCCCGGGTTCTCCTTCATTCCTGTAAAAATCTTGTATATCAATCTCATGACCATTCGCAAGGCTCATTGCCGTGGAATCTACAATCACCGCTCGCCACTCCTCCATGAGATCGCTCACCAACGCAGGATGGTTATTCCGGTCACTATGCATTATCCCAAAATAGGGGTTTAATCCTTTTGCTTCTATTTTCCCATAGATCTCATTGAATAAAATAGAGTATCCAAGTGAAATCATCGAATTAAATGCATCTTCCGGCGGCCTTCGGCTGCGTCTCGAAAATGAAAACTCAGGAATAATCAATTTACCAAGAGTTTGAAAATACTTCCGCGCTGCCAGCCCCTCATAGCCCATTAGTTGTGAAATAGTCCTGCTTCTTGCTATATCCGTCAGATTTTGCTTCATTTCTTTTATAGCAGGTTCAATATTGTAATCGCTTCGTCTCGCATACCGCCGAATAATAACCATCTGATTTCGCACTTTTGCATCTAATATTTTCTTAGAAAAATCCATACAAAACGCATGATCCTTGTTTATGCCGGCCTGAATACGTTGTCGCTGTACATTTACATGAGATGGAGAGATCAACCTGCCGTAATAACGCCCGTTGTTTGAGTAATAAATAACATCTATTCCCTTCTGAAGGCAAAACGCCAAGCACTGTGTTGTTACGGAGACATTACCAAAAACCTGTATTACTTCCAGTGTTTCTGCCGGAATACTGCGCAACATCCCTTCCTTATGACGAACCTCTATTCTATTACCAGATATTCCTATGCTGGCTCCTTGTTCATTAACATAAAGATAGCTCATCTACCGTCCCCCTTCTCAATTCTTCAACACCGACTGTTTTTTCCTCTTCTGATTTCCCTCATTTCCTGAATAATGGGGTTCCGTCCCCTCTCGGGGTAATGTCCTTCTTAACGGGAGTAATCCGAAGTTTTGGAATTTGTTTAAGTGTTTCCGTCCCCTCTCGGGGTAATGTCCTTCTTAACAATAAGATTTACGAGCTTGCGGAAATGGTCCTTGGGTTTCCGTCCCCTCTCGGGGTAATGTCCTTCTTAACCAACAATTACTTGATGCCGCATACAGCGAATTGCGAGTTTCCGTCCCCTCTCGGGATAATGTCCTTCTTAACCCATATCAACCGCTATAAGATGGCTCATTCCATGTTTCCGTCCCCTCTCGGGGTAATGTCCTTCTTAACTATGTCCTACGAACCTACTGTATGGAAAACTGGAGACATGTTTCCGTCCCCTCTCGGGGTAATGTCCTTCTTAACGGGAAACAGGTAATTTATGAACCCATAAAAATTAAAAGTTTCCGTCCCCTCTCGGGGTAATGTCCTTCTTAACGTCAATATCAATTCGTTCGCGGATATGATCGCGTTTCCGTCCCCTCTCGGGGTAATGTCCTTCTTAACATGAAACTGATCACCGTCAATTCCGGCTCATCCGGTTTCCGTCCCCTCTCGGGGTAATGTCCTTCTTAACTGAGATCTCCTACGGAATCGTCCTCAACGCAAAGTTTCCGTCCCCTCTCGGGGTAATGTCCTTCTTAACGAGCCTGTGATTGACATTGATGCTATGACTGTTGAGTTTCCGTCCCCTCTCGGGGTAATGTCCTTCTTAACGGACAGACAGGCGTGGGTGTACAGGCATCTGCTCGTTTCCGTCCCCTCTCGGGGTAATGTCCTTCTTAACCGGGATCTTCCCGAAGCGAAACTCGTTTCAGATCTCTGTTTCCGTCCCCTCTCGGGGTAATGTCCTTCTTAACCGTAGCGGTAGAGTATGTGGCGTAGAAGTCGTGTTTCCGTCCCCTCTCGGGGTAATGTCCTTCTTAACGGAACGGAAGATGAGTGTTACGACTGGTGTGGCGTTAAGTTTCCGTCCCCTCTCGGGGTAATGTCCTCCTTAACGACATGGTGAACAATATTGGTAAGTTCACCAGCGTTTCCGTCCCCTCTCGGGGTAATGTATTTAGGCCTTGTCCCAGGCGAGGATTCCAGTGGCGAGGGACAGA